>CALVKF010000026.1 GCA_944332555.1 uncultured Bacilli bacterium | reverse complement strand
TTTTCAAATGAACAGATAAAACTTTTAAACAGATAAGCGAATTTATCTGTTTGAACAGATAAATAAGAATTAATTAAAACAGTGTAAAGTTTACACTGTTTTATTCAAGTTTTAATTTAGTTAAGTGAAAATAATGGAAAATAGTTATAAAATTAGAGGAATTTATTGTATAATATATTAAAGGTGATTGGTTTGAAAATTATTATTTCTGCTGGAGGTACTGGGGGACATATTTATCCAGCTTTAGCTATTTTAAAAAAATTTAGGGAAAAAGAAAAGAATTTAGAAGTAATATATATTGGTACTCATGATCGGATGGAAAAAGATATAGTTCCTAAAATGGGTATAAAATATGTACCAATAGAAATATATGGGTTTAGTAAAACAAAAATATTAAGGGATATTAAAAATGTCTTTTTAATTAAGAAAGCTATCAATAAATGTATGGATATAATGAAGGAGTTTAAACCTGATATTGTGATTGGTACTGGTGGTTATGTAACTTATCCGGTGATTAGAGCTGCTCATAAATTAGGTATTAAGACATTTATTCATGAACAAAATAGTATTGCTGGTAAGTCTAATATTACTTTAGCTAAATATGTTGATTTAGTTGGGGTATCATTTAAAAATTCTGAAGATTATTTTAAGGCTGCCAAAAAGGTGTTATATACTGGAAATCCTTGTGGAGAAAATGCTTTATTAGTGCCTAAAATATCTAAAACTACGTATGGCTTTAAAGAAAGTGATAAATTAATTATTATTGTTGCGGGATCTTTAGGTAGTAGTTCATTAAATGAAAAATTTAAGGCATTTTTAAAATTAGTGGGAAAAGAAGAATATAAAATTATTTATATAACTGGTAAAAATTTATATGATGACTTTATTAAAGATATGACTTTTCCTAAAAATGTTTTAGTAGTGCCATATGTTGATAATCTAGCAGGTTTAATGAAAGATGCTTATCTTATTGTATCTCGAGCAGGAGCTAGTACTATTAGTGAAATACTCGCTTTAAAGTTGCCATCGATATTAATTCCTAGTCCATATGTTGCTAATAACCATCAATATTATAATGCTCTTGATTTAGTAAATATGCATGTGGCAAATTTAATTGAAGAAAAAGATTTAGATGCTAATTTAATTCAAATAACAATTAATGAATTGATAAATACAGATAAATATAGGGAATTTAAAAAGAATTTAGAACATTTAAATACGAAAGAGGCATCTACTATAATTTATGAAAATATAAAGGAATTATTGAAATGAAAGAATATGGATTAGTAGAAGAAAATGTTGATTTAAAAAAGTATAATACTTATGGTATTGGTGGGGGTGCCTCTTATTTAGTTAGAGTGGAATCTATAGAGAAATTAGGGTTATTATTAAAATATTTAAATAATAATAACATTTCTTGGTATGTTTTGGGTGGGGGGTCTAATGTATTATTACCTGATGAAGATTATGATGGGGTTATAATTAAATTAGATGCTTTAAATAGTATTATAATAAATAAAGATATAATAAAAGCTGAAGCAGGAGTAACTTTAGGAAATTTTGTTAAAGTTTTACTTGATGAAGGATATACTAACTATGCCCCATTAATGGGTATCCCCGGCACTTTAGGGGGTGCTATTATTGGTAATGCTGGATCATTTGGGGTAAGCATTATGGATTATTTAGTAGATGTAACAATTATGGATTGTAATGGTGTTATTAAAACATTAAATAAAGAAGATATAAAATATGATTATCGCTATACGGAATTTAAGGGAAAAAAAGATATAATAGTTTCTGCTACATTTAAGGGTATAAAGGGTAATGTTGCAGAAGCGAAAGAACAAATAAAAATTAATTTAGAAAAAAGAAAATATACGCAACCATTAGAATATAAAAATGCCGGATCAGTGTTTAAAAATCCTCCGGAATATTCTGCTGGATATTTAATTGAACATGTTGGCCTTAAAGATTTCGCTGTTGGAGGAGCTAAAGTATCAGAAAAACACGCTAATTTTATAATAAATTTCCATAATGCTACAAGTCGTGATATAATAAAGTTAATTGGAATTATCCAAGATAAAGTATTTGAAAAATTTAATATTGAACTAAAATTAGAACAAGTTATAGTTAAATGGGAGAATCATGGAAAAAAAAGTAAAAAGGAGAATAAATAAAAAAGCTATTGTAGTTATTATATTAATATTATATTTAGTTATAATGATTTTTTATTATTGCCTAAAAATGCCTGTTAAAAATATTGTTATAAATGGTAATAATTTATTAAAAGATAGTGAAATTATTACATCTGCGGGTTTAAATGATTATCCTAATCTATTTAAAATAAGTACTAAAAATATTGAAAAAAATATCAAAAATATGGATTTAGTAGAAAGTGTTGAAGTTAAAAAAAGTATTTTAGGGACTATTACTATAAATGTAGTTGAAGCTAAAGTTTTATTTTTAAATACCACTAATAATTTAGTTGTTTTATCTAATAAAGAAGAAATTCCTGATAATAATTTTGTAGGAATACCATCTTTAATTAATTATGTTCCACAAAATATTATGGATAATTTAATAGAGAAAATGAATGATATTGATAGTGATATAATAGCTTTAATTAGTGAAATAGAATATAGTCCTGATATAAAAAATGATATAACAATAAATGATTCAAGATTTATTTTAAAAATGAATGATGGTAATACTGTATATATAGATATTGTAAATTTTGCTAATTTAAATATGTATAAGACTATTTATTCTAATTTAGATTCTCTGGGAGTTATCCATTTAGATAGTGTTTATGGTGGGTCAGATACAGTAATATTTACATCTTATGATAAATTAAATGAAGAGGGTAGTGAAGATGAATTATCAGAATAAATTATTAGATTTAATTAAATCTTTAGATTATAAACCAAAACTTTTATTACATAGTTGCTGTGGTCCTTGTTCTACAACTGTTTTAAGTATTTTAAAAGATTATTTTGAGATAACAGTATTTTATTATAATCCTAATATAGAACCTATTAAAGAATATGAAATGCGTAAATCAGAACAAATTAGATTTATTAAAGAATTAGATAGTAATATAAAATTTTTAGATTGTGATTATGATAATGCATCTTTTAGAAGGGCCGTTGAAGGATTAGAGCAAGAAAAAGAAGGTGGGGCTAGGTGTAGTGTTTGTTACAAGTTGAGATTAGAAAAAACTGCGCAAATGGCTAAAGAATTAGATTTTGAATATTTTACAACTACTCTAACTGTAAGCCCTTATAAAAATAGTCAAAAAATTAATGCAATTGGGGCTTTTTTAGAACAGAATTATGGTGTAAAATATTTATATAGTGATTTTAAGAAAAATGATGGATATAAGAAAAGTATTGATTTAAGTCGTAAGTATAATTTATATCGTCAAAATTATTGTGGATGTGAGTTTGGGAGAGATAATCATGTATGAGGTAATAGAATATATTGGAATATCTTTATGGTTAATTTATTTAATATTATTTATGAATAGAGAGATTTTAAGAAAGAATAAATATAAAAATGAATATAATATTAAAATGCTTATTAATAAACCATTTCATCTAATTAGAATAGATAGTATATTTTTTTTATTAGTTTATGTTTATTATAGTAATTTATCTGATAATAGAATGCTTCCTTATTTATATGTAATTATCATGATTACTAATATAGTTTATGTTTTATATGATATTTCTGATAATTATAAAGATAGAAAAAATATATTTAAACAAGAAATATTTAATTATGCTGGTATATTATTATTTGTTGTAATTGTTTTTATGTTTTGGTTATTTAATAAGAATTTAGATAATATTTGTATATTAACATTAGTCTTAAATTTATTTGTACCAGTTTATGTTTGGATTATAAATATGATCAAAAACAAGTCTAAATAAAGTCTTTTAGACTTGTTTATTTTTTGGGGAAAATTATTGACATTAATCTAAATGCTTGATACAATTGATTTACAAGTATTATTCAAAATTAATAAAGCATTTTGGGATGTCAATGCAAGTGTAAATATTGTGTTTGGAGGGTTTAAAAATCTTTGTAAATGGTTTATAATAAATATATGGAGTTCTAGGAGGCTTTTATGAGTAAAAAAACACGAACAGTTTTATTTGGAATCTATATAGTTGCAATTTTTTCAATGATAACTAGTGCTACATTAGCATATTTTACATATGTTGAAGTTTCTAGTGTATCACCGGAAATAAAAACGACAACTGCTACAATTGTGGATATGTTAGTATTTGATGTTGAAAATAATATTTATATTCATGCTAGTAGTGATAACTTTGCTCAAGGTATGGATAGTTTAAGTTCAGAAACTGATGCTACAGCATCTTTGCAAATTACGGGTAATGAAGGTGCAGAAAAAGTTTATGAATATAATATCATTTTAGATATAACTAATAATGAATTTGTTTATTCAACAAGTAATAATACTCCAGAATTATTAGTTAAAGTAACTGATCCTGAGGGTAATGAAGTTACCCAAATACCTGGTCTTAATTATGTAAGTAGCAATGGTTTTAGTGGTTTTGATATCACAACTGCTCTTGGTTCATTTAATTTGGTTAGTAATTATGAAATAGCTACGGCAAGTCAAGTTACTCAAACTTGGAATGTGGAAGTAATATTTGTTAATTTAGATACTAATCAGGATATAAACACCGGCAAGAGTTTTGGGGGTATTTTAAAAATGGAAACTGTAGATAGTAATGGATAAATAAAGGGTTATGTTTTTATATGAATAGATATCAAAAATATTTAAATGATGAATATCGGCATTCTTATGATGATGCTAATTATCTTACTGATGAAGAAATTGCTTTGATGAATCCAGCGGGGGAAAGTGATGAAAAAGCATTTTGGTATCAAGAAAGCTTTAGTGAAGTAGTGGATGCTAAAAGAAAGGTAGAAATACTTATTGATTATATTAGACAATGTCGAAATTTAATGTATAGTGCTAATGTAACAAATAAAGAAAAAGAAGAGTTGCAACTTCAAATTAATGCTTTATTTAAAGAATTAAATGAAGCTAAAAAAGAATTGGCTCATGCCAAGTATAATAGTGATGAGTTAAATACTTTGTTTGAACGTAAAAGATAGGGAGGTTTATATGGATTTTGATGAATTAGATGGATTTACAGAAGAAAAAGCTTTAATGATATTACGAGCTAGAGAAATAAAAAAACAAATTAACGAATTAAGAGGGCGAATAGCTGAAGAAAATCAAAATATTTTAGATGATGAAGAATGGGTAATGACTCCAGGATTACCACAGATAAGTCAAAATGAAATATATAAAGATATAGCTAATTATAAAATAAATGTTGTATTTTATGAAAGACAATTACAACAATTACAAGAACAACTAAAAGAAATAGAAACTTTGCTTGGTGATAACAATGCCCGATCTAAATAATTTTTTAGAATATTTAAGTAAAGAATTGAATTATTCCGAAAATACCGAAATTAGTTATAGGGAAGATATAACTAATTTCTTAAACTATTTAGGTAAAAATAATATCGATTATAAGTTTATAGATGGACAAATAATTAGAGATTATTTAAAATATTTAGATTATGCAAAATTAAAAAATAGTACTATTGCTAGAAGAATTAGTGCTCTTCGGACATTTTATAATTATTTATTAAATAAAAATATAGTTAGTACTAATCTATTTAATAGTATTAGAAATCCTAAAATAGAAAGAAAATTACCTAATTATTTAAGTTATGAAGAATTAGCTAAAATTTTAGATAATATTGATATTTCTACTAAAATGGGATTGAGGAACAGATTGTTAGTTGAAATGTTTTATGCAACAGGATGTCGGGTTAGTGAAATGATTGATATTAAGGTAAGTGATATAAATAAGTCTAATAATTCGATTAGAATTATGGGTAAAGGTAAAAAGATGCGTATTGTATATTTCGGGGAGTATGCAAGGTATTATTTAGATAAATATTTATCACTAATTGATACCGAATATTTATTTACTCATGAATCGGGTGATAAATTAAGCATTCATGATGTTGAATATATCATTAGTGATTTAGTGAAGAATTTAGCCTTAAAAACTCATGTAACACCACATACATTAAGGCATACTTTTGCAACTCACTTACTAAATAATGGAGCAGATATTAAAACTGTTCAAGAATTACTGGGACACTCAAGTTTAAATACTACAGGTATATATACGCATGTGTCTAATGAACGCATAAAAGAAGTTTATAGGAAGACTTTTAATAGATAATATAGAAAGGATTACAATGAAAAAATTATTAGAATGTATTAATTTATGTAAAAGCTTTGGAAAAAAACAAATACTTAAAAATGTTTCTTTTTCGATAGCTGAAGGGGATATACTAGCTTTTATCGGTCCTAATGGTAGTGGTAAGACAACTACTATTAAATTGATACTAGGATTACAAAAAATAGATTCTGGTACAGTTTTAATTAATGGTAAAGATATTACTCAAGATTTTGAAGAAGCTATAAGTAAAGTTGGAGCAATTGTGGAAAATCCTGATTCCTATATGTATTTAACGGGCTGGCAAAACTTAAGATTAATCGCCGATTATTATGAAAATATTAGTGATGATGATATAAATGAGTTAGTTAAATATGTGGGCCTTGAATCAAGAATCAATGATAAGGTAAATAAATATAGTTTAGGAATGCGTCAAAGGTTAGGTATTGCAAGAGCTTTGCTTAATAAACCAAATATCTTAATATTAGATGAACCAACTAATGGCTTAGATCCTGAAGGTATAAAAGATTTAAGAGTACTTTTAAAACGCCTTGCTAGTGATGGAATGGGTATTTTAATTTCTAGTCATAACCTAGCGGAATTAGAAAGTTTTTGTAATAAAGTTTGTATAATTGATAATGGAAAAATTATTGAATCTAGTGAGGTTACTACTCTAAAGAATAATGAAAATATTGTTGTGTTTAAAGTAAGTGATACAACAAGTATTGATATTAAAGATATATTTGATGTAAATAAAACTTCATTTAAAGTAAGTGCTAGCAAGGAAGATGTAGCTAAAATAATTAAAAAATTAGTTAAAGATAATATAGATATATATGAAGTAAAAAATGAAGAATTAACTTTAGAAGAGGCTTTCTTAAAGAAAACCAAAGGGGGTAAATAATGAAATTAGTAAAAAATGAATTGTATAAAATATTACATAAAAGAAGTACTAAAATATTTTTAGTTATTGCCATTATGTTTGTTATACTTATTAATGTAATATATCGTTATTCTGATGATTTACTAATCTTTAGTACAACATATTATGAAGATTATAATATGGCATTAAATTATGTTAATGATTATGAAAATAATTCTATTGGGGATAAAGAATTATATAATTATTATAAATCTTTTATAGATACTTATGATCTAGCAAATAATTTTGATAGCAATTCTTGGCAATATCAAAAATATATGGAAGATTATTGGAGTTTGTTACAAGATTATTATAGAGTTCAAGATGAAGGGGTAGATACTACTAATCTATTTAATGAACTTGAAGAGCTAAAAACTAATATTGAAAATGATAATTGGGAGTATTTTGTTCAAAAAGATATAAATAATATTAATGAAAATATTGAATATATTAAAAGTACTTTAAATGATCCAAGTTTAAATAATAATGAAAAATTAAATTATGAAAAAGAATTATTTGTTTTAGAAGAACAAGTTAAGTTAAATGAATATCGCCTAGAAAAGGAGGTTGAATATGGTGATGATTATTTAAATAATGCTATAAATGCTATTAATTCATCATTGTATGGTATGGCTGAATATAAATATAGCAATGATACTGACTCTACTGAAACGGTCAAAAGTTATTATGAAAACTGGTATATTTTAGATGAAGAGGTTGATACTAATAATGCTAATACTTTAAGAAGTGTATTTATTAATTTCTTTAGTGAATATTCTTTCTTAATATTGATTTTTAGTATAATGATTGCTGGGGGTATCGTAAGTGATGAATTTAATAAAGGAACAATAAAAAGCTTACTTATAGTACCTCACAAAAGAAGTAAAATACTATTTGCTAAATATATAAGCATTATAATTATGATACTATTAATTATTGGAGTATTAATAGTTAGTGAATTACTTATCGGTGGCATACTTATGGGCTTTAGTAGCTTAAGTATACCAGTAGTAGTTTATAATATTACAGATTCTGCTTTAGAAATAATTAATATATTTGGTTATTTAGGATTACAAATTCTAGCTAATTTACCACAAATTATATTGCTGGCAACACTAGCTTTTGCTTGTAGTGTAATTGTTAATTCAACAGCATTCTCAATTGTTATACCATTCTGCGGTATCATTGCATCAGAATTAATTAATGCTTTTGCCTATGCATATGATATTAAAATATTAAATTATTTTGTTACAACTAATTGGGATTTTACTGTGTATCTCTTCGGAGGAACATCAATTTATGGTAATAGTGTACTTCATGCAATAATTGTATGTTTAGTTTATTTACTAATTATGTTAGTAGTAACATTTATTGTATTTAAGAGAAAGGATATTAAAAATATTTAAAGGAAGTATTTTAAATGAAGTTTAAGTTAAAGAAAAATAAATTATTTGTTAATGTTTTTTGGACCTTTATATTTGGTCTAGCTTTAATTGTGACTTCAATTAGTTCTAATTATATGCAAGTTTTATCTGATAAAAATACTACAATAACTCCAGTAGTTAAAACTGATGAAGAAATTATTAGAAGTGATAAGATAACTACATATATAGATAGTATAGAAGAAGGTTCTTTAGTTGATGTAATTGATATTAAAAAAGAAGTTACATCAATTCTTACAACTAATAATAATAGATATGAAAGCATTTTATTTGATTATGAAACTGGTACAGAAGTTACTATTAATTCGTTAATTAAAAGTGATAAAAAAGAAGATTTTGCAGAAAAAATAACTGAATTATTGTATTTAAAATATCCTAAATTTATTGCTGATGTTCTAAATAATAACGATAAAACCAATGTCTATTTTATGAAGGATAATGAACTTATTATCTATTATTATGATTATGAGATTAATCCAGCGGTAAAAGAAGACTTGTATTTAACAGTTAATTATAATGAAATAAAAGATTATTTAGATATAACAGTTGATTTAGATAGTGAGTATTCTAATGAAGATGGCAGTGTTATTAATCCTGCGAAAAAACAAATAGCTATTACTTTTGATGATGGTCCAGGTGCTTATACTGAACGCCTAGCAGGAATACTTGAAGATAACCATGCTCATTCAACATTCTTTATGTTAGGTAAGAATATGAGCTATTATAAAGATGTAATATTAAAATTATATCAAAATGGTAATGAAATAGGATATCATTCATATGCTCATAAAAATTTCTTGCGACAAGAAATAAGTGAAATTCAAAGCGAATTTGAAGAAAGTAATGAAACATTAAAAAGTATAATAGGTGAAGGTTTTACTTTAACAAGACCACCGTATGGGTCAATTAATAGTGATATTAAAGAATCGTTAGATACTACTTTTATTTTATGGAATATTGATACCGAAGATTGGAGACATAAAGACGTAGAGTATTTAACAAATTATGTAATGGATAATGTTTTTGAAGGGGCTATAATACTTTTTCATGACATTCATAAAACTAGTGTTGATACAATAGAAAAATTACTTCCTTTATTATATGTAGAGGGGTATCAATTAGTTACTGTTTCAGATTTGGCTAATATTAATGGACAAACTTTAGAATTACATAAGAGTTATCGTTATTTTTCTTAAATAAAGCCAATTTCTTCTATTTCATTATTTAATACTTCCTGAACTAAATAAATAGCTCCACCAATTAAAAATAGGAGGGCTGCAATAAGTTGCAAGAATGTATTGCGATATTTGGCATTATTAAAGTTTTTTTCCATGTTATTTAAGTCTTCTGTAAATACTAAAACAAAATATAAATAGATAAAAAAAGCTACTAAAAAAATGACAATGTGAATTGTCTTTTCTTTTTGGTAATCATTAATATCTTTTTTTAGTAAGAAGTCTTTTTCATAATGATTGGCAAGCAATGCAAAAGCTGCAATAAAAAAATATATTATCCAAATTTTATTTTCATTATTAAGTCTTTGTAATCTATTAAATATATTCATATTTAATAATATGCTTTTATTTTTTCCTTTTTGCTTTATTAGGATTATTGATCATATATTTATTACAATTTTTAACTATTACATAATATCTACCATATAAAAATAAAATAGCAAATAAAAGAGTAACAATAATTATTAAAATATTAGATACATTAAATTCATTAATAATTCCATCAATTATATAATAAATTGCACAAAGAATAAGTAAAATACTATATATTACTAAACGATTTAATCTCTTTTTTAAATCTTTACCAAAATCGGTTTGAAAAAACTCGGTCTTAACTTCTTTTTTTGTATTTTTTGTAGCTCGTTGATATTTATTTTTTTCCATTTCATTCACCTGATAATATTTTATATTAAATATTTACATTTGGCAAGATATTTTAAGCTGTCTTCATTATTTAATTTTTGCGCCTTTAATTTTTGCTCTTTGGTTATATTGACTGATGCGGCAGCTTTATGACCACCACCGCCATGAGATTCCGCAATCTTGTTAACATCAAAATCATCAGCAATACTGCGATATGATTTTTGAGGAAATTCTTTATTTATAGCAACAATAATTACATATTTGATATGTTTTGGATTATTTAGATTTCTAATAAATTCAGCAATTTCATTGCGATACTCATAATCCGCAATAAGGATACCAAATTTATTATTAAATTCATCATTTAAATAAATCATAGAATCATAATAATTTTGTAATTTTTTAGTATATTCTTCCTTTTTAGTAACTATTTTAGTTAATTCTGCCTCGGTATATTCTAATTTTTCAGAATGATTTTTTAATTTATCAATTATTGTATTAATATATGGAGTTATTCCTAGAATATTAAAAAGAATGGCTAAATCATGAGCTTTACTACCATTTAGTTGATCTTTTTTCCAATCCCAAGTATCCTCTAGTCTTGTAAGAGAAACAAATTCATCCATTGCCTTAGTTTCTTTTAGAAAATTATTAGTTATGAGATATTGATAAAAAAGTTGCGTAGCACACTTTTTCCCTGATTCATCTTCTGCAATTATATGGCTAAATTCATAACGATCTAAATTATTATTAATAGACATTTGATGATGATCAAATATCAATATTTTTTCTCTTAACGAAGAATTAGCTACTTTTGTTAAAGTAGGATCTTGTAGGGCTAAATCAGTAATATATATTTGATCATATTTTGAAAATAAGTTATTGTTTAAATAATTATTAAATATAGTATCAAGTTCTTTAAAACCGGGGCATAATTCATAGTCCAAATCATTAAAAGCTAATTTAGCTAAAACTAAAGCATTTATTCCATCAATATCATTTTTATGAGTAAATAATATAATTTTTTTCATAAGTCACCTAGAAATAGTCTATCATATTTTGAAGATTTATGATAGACTATATTTTAAGGAGATGAGGTTATGCATAAAATTATTGTCAATTATCGAATTTTTATGTTAAGTGATTATTTATTTTTGGATATTCAAAGTAATTTTTTTGCTCATAATTTTTTGGATGAAGATATCGATTATCAAGTTATTAGTGATGGAACAATTATCAAAGATTTTGAAAATCCTAATTTAGATGATTATAATTCTTTTTCGCAAATGACCACATTATACTTTGATCAAGAAATAAATAATCAATCAATAGAAGAATTAGTGTTTTCTAGTTCTTGTAATTTTGATATAAATGATTATAATAATAATCAATTTTATTTGAAATCTTGTTATGATAATTATTCAGGATTACTATATTATTCGGGAGGTAATTTCTATTTTTTTAAAGATGATTTAAGCCCATTAGATGATGAAGATATAGAATTAGCAATGCAAACTTGGGATTTGGTAGTTTTTGATTATTTAAACAATCTTGATTTAATAACAATTCCTAATTATGAAGGCATATCTTTAAATGATGAAGGTAATATACTTAAAATAGTAAGTAGAGGAATAACTTATTCAAAAGATATATTGCCAAAATCTTTAATTAGAATAATTCCTCAATAAATAGTAGTAAAATTTAGAGGATTGTGATAATATTATTATAGGAGTTTGATATGAAGAAGTTTTTAGTAATAGTAGTGATATTTTTAGTTATTGGTGGGGGAGTTGGAGCTTACTTTTTTTTGAAAGATAAGAAAGAAGAAGAAAGGTTAGAAGATATTAAAAATGGTTGGTATGTTGAAGTTTTAGCAGATGAAGTAAATATACGAGCTAAAGGTAGTGCCAATGGTACAATTTTAGGTAAAGCCAAAAAAGGAGATATATATGCAGTTAATGATGTTGATGTTGCTGGTAATACTTTTTGGTATGAAATAGATTATGATGGTACACCTGCTTTTATATTTTCATCTACCAAATACAATTATTTAAATGATGTAAATAATCCTAATGATATTGCTACTCCAACTATTAAGTTTTATGAACCAATTTATTATGTCGATTCTATTGATGATATCAATTATGATCATTTGGAAGTATGGGATGATAAAGATGGTGCTGAAGTTACTCATCAAGTTTATCATGAAACTGGAGTAGATATTAATGGCAGAACGATTGATCAATATTGGATTAAATATACTGTAACTGATAAAGCTGGGAAAAGTGCATCAAAGGTGCAAAAAATAGAATTTAACAAAAGACCTAGTGAAGATGAAGTATTAGATTTCAAAGATTTAGAGAGATAAAAAAACCTGTTTTAAACAGGTTTAATTGCTTTTTGGTGTCCCCTTAGGGATTCGAACCCTAGACCCACTGATTAAGAGTCAGTTGCTCTACCAACTGAGCTAAGGAGACATCTCTTAAAGACAAAAGAATTATATCATTTTCTAAATCTTTTTTCAATACTTTGAAGTAAAGTTTTTGTCAATTAGGAATTAATTACTTTAATCTTATTAATTTATCTTATATAATTGTTTTATACGAGGTGGTATTCTATGAGTAAGAAAAAGATATTAATAATAATTATTGCTATATTATTAATAATTATTATAGGATTATTGTTGATTATGCCTATATTTTTTAATAATAATTTAGAAGTTATAGATAATAATGCAAATATTATTGATATAACTTTAGGAACTAATATAAAAAGTAGTGATGATTCTGTAAAAATAAATAACAATAATATTTATTTAAATAAGGGGGGTATATATAATTTAAGTGGTATTTTAAATAATGGAACTATATTTATTGATACAAGTGCTGAAGTAACTTTAAATTTAAATAATGTAACAATTACTAATCAAGGAATTGGTACTATAGATAATCGAAAATCTAATAAAGTAATTATAAATTTAAGTGAAGAGAGTAATAATATTTTAAGTGATGGCAGTAAATCTAGTGCTACAATTAAGTCTGTTGGGGATTTATTTATTGAAGGTAGTGGTAATTTATTAATTTATGCCAATAACAATAATGGAATTAATACTAATGGTAATTTAGTTATTAATGGTGGAACTATTTATGTGACAGCTAAAAATGATGCTTTTAGTGTTATAAAAGAATTATTAATCAATAGTGGTAAAGTTATTGGTATTGGGAATAATACAATGAAGATGCCTAATGAACTTTCCAAACAAAGTACATTTTTGTTTAATTTCAGTGAGACATTTAGTGAAAATACTACTTTTTCTCTTACCGATAATAGAAATGATTATTTGTTTAGTTTTTTAGCTTTACGAGATTTTAAAACATTAATATTAAGTCATTCTGTTTTAAAAGAGGGTAGTTATCATATTTTAAAAGATATAAAATGTAATGGTAAATTAGAAAATGGTATTTATATAGATGGCGATGTTAGTGGGGGAGAGAGAATATATATTGGTATTGCAGATACATTTGCAATCGATGGAAAAAGTAATTGGTATGGGAAAAAAGCAATAAATATTACTAATCCTGATAATTTTATTTAAAAACTTCTTTACTTTACTTAAAAATTATTGTATAATCTAAATACATTGATTGAAATCAATGTATTTTCAAAAAAAATTTAAAAAAACTATTGCAAAAACCTAATAAATATTATAAAATTAAAGAGGTTTTTCAATGGGCTTGTAGCTCAGCTGGTTAGAGCGCACGCCTGATAAGCGTGAGGTCGGAGGTTCAAGTCCCCCCAAGCCCACCATTATGGCCCGTTGGTGAAGCGGTTGAACACACATGCCTTTCACGCATGCATTCATGGGTTCAAATCCCGTACGGGTCACCAATTTAAAAACAAAGTCCAATTAGGGACTTTTTTCTTTAGCAAGAGAAAAAGACCAGTAATTACTAGTCTTTGTTTTTTTTATGGCGGAGTAGGAGAGATTTGAACTCTCGCGCCAGTTTCCCGACCTACACCCTTAGCAGGGGCGCCTCTTCAGCCTCTTGAGTACTACTCCAAACGCTACTTCTATATTGTAATATAAAAGTAGTTTATTGTCAATCAGCAAGTGTTAAGTTTCTGATATTATCAATAAATGTTTGCATATTTTGTAAACAATCGCTATTATTTTCTTCATATGTGCTCATCGAACTAACATCTATAGTATTAACTTCATAATCTTCAATTATACTATTAATATTTTCGGTATAATTATTATCTAACACAAATATTGTATCAAATTCATCGGCATCGATAGCTTCTCTAATATTATTTAAAGCGCTTTCAGTTAGCGTTTCTTCATCTAAAGATACTATTTCAAATCCATAGTTTTCTAAAAATCTAAAGACATTATCACTAACTAATAATCTATTAGTTCCTTTACTATCGGCTTCCTTACCAATAGCTCTTAAATCAGCATCTTTAAGTGATAAGTTTTCTGCTAAAATATCATATTGGGCATTAACATAATCAATAATAGTTTTACTTTGTAAATATTCTGTTAAATAATCTCTAATATTTTTAGCAAGCATCAAATAATTATTAGGACTCATCCATAATTCTTCCATACCATTAGTATAATTAAGACCATTAGATACATCAATTATTAACAAATTATCATTTCTATTAATTAAATCTTTAGCAATGTTCTTTTCGTTACCTAAACCATTATAAATAAATAAATCACCTTTAGCATATTCCCTAATTTGCTTGTCGGTCAAACTATAATTAGAAACATCTGCTCCGCTAGGATAAATAGATGATATAGTTGCATAATTACTATATAAACTTTCTGTTAGATATTCAATTGGATATACTGTTGTATAAATTGTGGCATCTTCTAAAGAATCTTTTGTTAAACTACATCCAGTAAGCATTAAACTTACAAAAGTAGCACCGATAATTTTAATTAAGCTTTTCATTTTTTGTTTTCACTCCTTACAGGGTCATACCCAAATCCCCCTTTAGGGTGGCATTTAAGTATTCTTTTTATCCCCAATTTTATTCCTTTTATTACTCCAAATTTTTCAATAGCTTCAATCATATACTCACTACAAGTGGGAGTAAATCTACACATTGAATGACTATGAAGTGGAGTAACTTGATAAGCCCGAATTAAATAAATACAAACTTTTTTCAAACTCATCACCAATTAAAATTTTACTATAAATTTTAGATTTTGTAAATTGTTTTGTAACTACTACCAAAAGTTCTAAAAATTTGATATAATTATTAAAGATTGGATTTGATAAAATGGATTTTTTAAATAAGTTTAACATCAATATTAAAAATAAGAAATTATTACAAACGGCTCTTACGCATAGTAGTTATTCTAATGAACATAAGGGTGTAGATAATTATGAAAGGTTAGAATATTTAGGTGATGCAGTATTAGAGCTTGTAACGAGTGAATATTTTTATTTATATACGGAATATAAAGAAGGCAAAATGACAAAACTTCGGGCAAGTTATGTTTGTGAAAAAGCCCTAGCTACCTATGCTAAAGCAATAGGTATTGATAAACATATTAGATTAGGTCATGGTCAAATGCATAATTTAAATGATACTATTATTGCTGATGTATTTGAAGCAGTAGTTGGAGCAATATATTTAGATCAAGGATTTGATGTTGTTAAAAAATATATTGATGCTATTATAATACCTTATATTAATAAAAATATTGATTTTAATGTTGATTATAAAACGAGATTGCAAGAATTAGTACAAACCGGCAAAAAATCTTTGCATTATGAAGTAGTAAAAGAATATGAAGTTAATCACAAAAAAGTTTTTGAAGTAGTTGTAAAAATAGATAATATTGTATATGGAAGAGGAAAGGGTAGTAGCAAAAAAGAAGCGGAACAAATAGCGGCATTGGATGCTTATAAAAAAAGCTACAGGTGATAAAATGTTTTTAAAAAGTATTAAAGCTCAGGGTTTTAAGTCTTTTGCGGATAAACTAGATTTAGAAATAAATCCAGGGATTACTGGAATTGTTGGTCCAAATGGAAGTGGCAAAAGTAATATTGTTGATGCGGTTCGTTGGGTTTTGGGGGAGCAATCTGTTAAATCACTGCGTGGTTCTTCTTCAATGAGTGATGTTATATTTAATGGTAGTGCTTCAAGAGATGCTCAAAAAAGAGCAATGGTAGCTTTAACTTTTGATAATACTGATCATGCACTAAATAGTGAATTTCAAGAAATTGAAATCAAGAGAGTAGTATATAAAACTGGAGAAAATGAATATTACATCAATAATTCGCGAGTTCGTCTTAAAGATATCAATGATCTATTTATCGATAGTGGAGCAGGAGCTAGTGCTTTTAATATAATTTCGCAAGGAAATGTTACTGATATTGTTAATGGCAAAGCTAATGACAGACGAGTAATATTTGAAAGTGCGGCGGGTGTTTTAAAATATAAAAAACGCAAAGAAGAAAGTTTAAAAAAATTAGAGAAAACAGAAGAAAACTTAACAAGACTAGATTTAGTAATAAATGAACTTGAAAAAACAGTAAAACCTCTAGAAGAACAAAGTAAGGTTGCTAAAAAATATTTAGAAATTAAAGATAATTTAGAAAACATTGATATTGCTCTAATGGTTAGTGATATTACTTCAATAAATAGTGAATATCAAAAACTAAAGAGCAGTAGTGAGATTTTAAAAGAGAAATTAAGTACTTTAAGTGAGGCAACAGAGGATACTAAGTTAGATAAATTAAAACTGGAAAACATAACTATAGAAGAAAAGTTAAATAAATTACGAGAAGAACTAACAAGTATTCAAAATAAAATAAATGAATTAGAAAGTGAAAAGAAAATAACTATCGAAAGGCAAAAATATGAAGTAGATAAAAAAGCTATTGATAATAATTTATTTAGTTTAAAAGAACAACAATTAGAACTAGAAAAAAGTATTGCTATTTTTAAAAAAGATGTAGAAGATATTGAATCTAATATAAATGAAGAAAAAGAAAAATTAGAAGATGTTAAAAATAAAACTTTAGTTAAAAAAGTTAAAAGAAGTACAACTTATAATAAATTAATGGAAGAAACTAAAAAAATATATTTATGGGAAAATAAAATAACTATACTAGAAAATAATATCAATAATTATGAAAATACACCACTCGCTGTTAAAAATATTTTAAATAATCCTCGTCTCAAAGGAATTCATAATACCATTGGAAAATTAATTGATTGTCCTGATAAATATGTTATTGCTCTAGATATTGCAATGGGTGGGGCCAGTAATTATTTAGTTGTTGATGATGAGGCAAAAGCAATTGAAGCCATAGATTATTTAAAGAGCCAAAAACTAGGTAGAGCAACATTTTATCCTTTAAATATTATAAAACCTAGATATATAGAAAAAGATGTAATTGATAGCATCAGAAATATTAATGGTTTTATTGGGGTTTTGTCTGATTTAGTAGAATACGACTATAAATATAAAAATGTCATTGATAGAGAACTTGGAGCAGTATTAGTAGTTGAAAATGCTAGATGCTTAAATATTATTGCTAAACTTGTTGATTATAAGTATAAAGTAGTATCTCTTGATGGGGAAATCAGTTATCCTGGTGGAGCTGTTGCGGGTGGTACTAGTAAGAGAGTTAGTATGATCAATGAAAAAAATGAACTTAATAAATTAAAAGAAGAAAAAGAAATATTAAAAATTAATAGTGAATCTTTAAGCAATGAATTAGATAAATTTGATGAAGAATTAAAAGATTTAGAAGAAAAAGAAAATGTTATTAATAAATATATTATTCTTTTAAATGATGAATTATTTAATAAAAAGACTAATTTAAGTAGAAGTACGGAACAATATAAAAGTATTTGTAGTGAACTTAATGGGCTTAATGACTTAAAAGAAAATAAATTAGATAAACATTTAGTTAAGCTTCTAGAAGATATCACTAATGCTAATAAAGAAAAAGAAATTAAGATGAGTGATATAAATAAGGCTAATAAACAAAAGAGTGAAATTTTAGATGAAATAAATGATTTAGAACACAAACAAAGAGAAGCTAATAGTAATTATAATTTAGTTAATAATGAGCTTAAGAATAATGAAATAGCTATGGGTAAATTAGAAGTAAAATTAGATAATTTACTTGGAACTTTAAATGATGAATATAATTTAACTTATGAATATGCTAGCGTATCTTATACTTTATCTATGGATGCGGAAATAGCCAGAGAAAAAGTAACTAGTTTGAAAAAAGAACTAAATAAATTAGGAGATGTAAATATTGGTTCAATAAAAGAATATGAACGACTTAGTACAAGATATGAATTTTTAACTAGTCAAAAAAGTGATCTAGAAAATTCCAGTCAAGAATTAAAAGATATAATCCACCAAATGGATGATATAATGATTAGTAAATTTAGAGAATCATTTGATAAAATAAAAGTGGAATTTGCTGGTATTTTTAAAGCTATGTTTAAAGGTGGTAATGGTGAGTTAAGACTAAGTAACCCTGATGATATCTTAGAAACGGGCGTTGATATTATTGCCATACCTCCAGGTAAAAAAATAAATTCTCCAGTACTTTTAAGTGGGGGAGAAAAAGCTTTAACAGCAATATGTCTTTTATTTGCTATACTTAAAGTTAAACCAGCCCCATTTGTTATTCTTGATGAAGCTGAGGCGGCTCTAGATGAAGTAAATGTCGATATGTTTGGTAAGTATTTAGAAAAAAATAAAAAAGATACGCAATTTATTGTGATTACCCATAAGAAAAGAATGATGGAATATTGTGATTCTTTGTATGGTATTACAATGCAAGAATCTGGGGTAAGTAAAATAGTTAGTGCAAAATTAGAAAGTTAACCAAGAAAGAACTTGCAATATTGTTTATGCTGTGGTATATTAATACCAACGGGAGTTGGTAGCCCCAGCCTATCTTCGGCGGTTCATAACTATGTTATGATACACAAAATAGAAGGCAGCTTGCCTATATTAGGCGCTACCAAGTTGAGTTTATGCTTATAAACTCACTTTTTTAATTAAAAAAATCTCAGTTTTAAACTAAGATTTTTTATATTTCTCGCATTTTATCTTTATTTTTGTAAGGATTTTTTGGATCAATTTTATCAGTAAATAAAATGCCATCTAAATGATCAATTTCATGTTGGAAAGCAACTGCTAAATCTTCTCTTACTCTAACTGTCTTTTTATTTCCTTCATAATCATAATATTCAACTGTTACTCTGGCATGTCTTGGAACAATTCCTTCAACTGGACGATTAACACTTAAACATCCTTCGCCCTCACCAACATAAATTAACTCTTCACTTTGACTAATTATTTTAGGATTAATGATAACATATTCATCAAATGTCCCATCATCCTTTTCATTGGCAATAACAAATATTCTTTTAAGTTTGCCAAGTTGGGCAAAGGCCATTCCCATACCAGCTCGTAAGTTGTATTTTTCAGCAATTTCTTCATCTTGACTCATTTTTAAATAGGTAATGGTATCTTCAGCAAGTTTTTGGTCTTCCATACTTACTGGAAATGTTACATCCTTACTTACTTGATGTAATATTTTATCAAATTCATCATAAATTTTAATTTTTGGTAGTTCCACTTCAAATCACCTAGACATATTTTAGCAAAAATT
>CALVKF010000025.1 GCA_944332555.1 uncultured Bacilli bacterium | reverse complement strand
CCGCTAAAATAAAAATGTAGGTTTTCCTACAAAATTATTTTAGCGAAAACCTACATTTTTATATTGACATTACCAATAATGATTGGAGGTAAAAATGATAGATACAATTGAAAATTCAAGAACGGAATTTAAAATTAAATTAGTAGATGACTTGGAGGAAACAGTCATAGCCTTTTTAAATAAAGATGGCGGTAATATCTATATTGGTGTTGATGATAATGGCAAAGTAGTTGGTTTAAAGAATAGTATGGATTTATTTCAAAGAAAAGTAAAAGATAAAATAATTTCTAATATTGAACCATCTGTTCTCGGATTATTTGATTTAGAAGTACTTACAAAAGAAGATAAGAAATACTTAAAGATAACAGTGGCAAAAGGATATGAAACTCCATATCATATAAAAGGCATGGGAATGACACCTGATAGTTGTTTTATTAGGGTTGGCAGTTCTAATGAAAAAATGGATGAGCATTTAATAAATAAAATGTTTAGAGAAAGAACTAAAAATTCTTTGAAAAGTATTATTTCGCCAAAACAAGATTTAACTTTTACTGATTTAAAGATATATTATGCAGAAAAAGGTTTTGAAATTGGCGACAATTTTGAAAATCAATTAGACTTTTTTACTAAGGATGGAAAATATAATTATGTTGCATATCTTTTAGCTGACAATAATAGGGTTTCAATTAAAGTAGCCAAATATGTTGGTGATGATGTTGATGAAATAGAAGAATATTATGAATTTGGTAATTGTTCTTTAGTCAAAGCGACTTATAGAGTATTGGAAAAGTTTAGAACAGAGAATAAAGTTTATTCTAAAATTACATATCCAGAAAGAATTGAACAACCAATGTACGATTATAATGCTGTTAGAGAGGTTATTATAAACGCTATTGTTCATAATGATTGGTCTAATGAATATCCCCCTAAATTTGAATTCTTTAGTGATAGACTAGAAGTTTCTTCATTTGGAGGAATACAAAGCGAATTTACCGAAGAAGAATTTTTTCAAGGCTATTCAGCTCCAAAAAATCCAGAATTAATGAGAGTATTTCACGATTTAGAACTAGTTGAGCATTTGGGTACTGGTATAAGAAGGATTTTAAAGAAATACGATAAAAGTATTTATCATTTTTTTCCACATTTTATAAGGGTAAGTATTAAATATAATCAAAATGAATTTGATTATACTACTAATAAGGTGGTGGACAAAACTTTTGGTTCTAACATCGTTTTAACAAAAGTACAAGAGGGAATTATTGATTTGATAATAGACAGGCCAAATATAACTCAAGATGAAATGTCTAACTTGCTAGGCGTAACAACAAGAACAATTAGGAATAACATCAAATTTTTGGTTGAAACCAATTATATAAAAAGAATTGGTGCTGATAGAAATGGTAAGTGGATTGTCATTAAAAAAAGTAATTAAATAAAATGTTATCTGTTAATTTAATCATATAACTCTTGCCATATTTTATAAAAACTAATTTATTTACATATAATAATAAAAATGATATAATTTTATCAGGAGGAATATGAAAAATAATTTAATTAGTAAAACATTTTTATGGATGTGTTTTGGTTTGCTTGTAACATTTGCAACAGGTTATTTAACATCAACTAGTGAAGTAATGCTTGAAAATATTTTCTTAAACAGTTGGACATATATCATATTAATAATTGTTGAATTAGTACTTGTAATTGTCCTATCAGCAAGAGTCATGAAAATGAAACCTGCAACTGCAAAGGTCTGTTTCTTGCTTTATTCATTTGTAAGTGGCTTAACTTTTGCATCAATATTTGTAGTGTTTGAAGTTAGCTCAATTATTTTAGTCTTTTTAGTAACTGCAGTGTTTTTTGCATTATTATCATTAATTGGCTATGTAACAAAAATTGATTTAACTAAAGTAGGAATCTATTTGTTATTTGGTTTACTAGCGGTTGTTGTAGTATCACTTATAAATATATTTATTGGTAGTTCTACATTAGAATTAATATTATCAATTATAATTATTGCAATATTTATAGGTTATACTATCTATGATGTTCAAAGAATAAAATATTTAGAAAATAGTGGATTACCAGAAGATAATTTAGCCATATATGGAGCATTGGAATTATATTTAGATTTCATTAACTTGTTTCTTAGATTATTACAAATATTTGGAAGGAGTGATGACTGATGGATACCAGTTTAAAAAGAATAATAGCATATCTGATAGATATTTTAATAGTTTCTATTGTTGTAACTCCGTTTATCAATCTTAAGGCAATTAATCCATATATAGATGATTATAACAAATATTATGAAGAATATACCAAGTTAATTGAAGATGCTAATAATGGAGAGATTGATACTAATAGTGATGAATATAAAAATCAAGTAATTGATTTAAATTATAAAATAGCTGAATATAAAGTTATTAATAGTAGCATTTCTGTTGTTAGTTTAATCGTATATTTTGTAATTATTCAATATTTCTTAAAAGGTCAAACAATAGGTAAAAAGATACTTAAATTAAGAGTAGTAAGTAATAAAGATAAAGAGTTAAATATAGGTCATTATTTTGTAAGATCACTTATATTAAATAATATTATATTTAGTATTATCTTAATTGTTGGTGTTTATCTATTTGGAAAAACTGGTTACTACAATTTATCAATGGTAGTAAGTTACTTACAATTACTTGTTATGTCTGTGATAATATTAATGGTAGTATTAAGAAGAGATAATCGTGGTTTACATGATATTATCGCTGGTACTAAAGTAATTAGTACAGAAGCAATTAATAATGAAGAAGAAGTAAAAGAAATACCTAGTAAAAAAGAAGAAAAAGAAACTATTGAAGTAGAAGTTAAAGATGAAAAGAAGCCTACTAAAAATAGTAATAATAAAACAAAAGCTAAAACAACATCAAATAAAAAGAAAAGTACAAGAAAAAACTCTGGAAATTAATCCAGAGCTTTTATTTTGCAAGAAAATACTATTAATTTTATTGACAAAAATTCTATCTTATTTTATTATTTATATAGTAGAGATACTAGGAAGGGATTGATTTATGAAAAGTAGTAAAATATCAACCATTGAGTTATGGCGCTTTATATTAACTGTTGCTATAGCTTTAGGCCATTTAAATACTTTTATATGGCGAGATTCTGGTGAAGATTTAATTTTTACTGGAGGTAGAGTTTTAGCTTTCTTCTTATTTTTATCTGGCTATTTTTTAATGGCCCATTATCAAAAACATAAAAAAGAAGATTCTGCTAAACCCGCAGCATCGGCATGGAAATATACTGGAGAAAGATTTAAAGCTTTATATCCAACAATATTTATGGGTGTACTATTTGCATTTATAGTAAGAAATGCTATCAGTGGTACTAAAATAACGGAAATTTTTGGAGTATTTATGGATTCTATTTGGGAATTTTTAGGAATATCACAAATTGGAGCAGTAGGACTACTTGAACTTAAAACGGTTGTTGTTGAGCCTGTTGCAGGAGTTTCCCAACTTTGGAATGGACCACTTTGGTATATATCTGCTTTAATAATTGCAGGATTGTTCTTATACTATATTGTATCTAAGAGTGAAGATTTCTTCACAGGTTTATTTGCACCATTATTTATAGTTTTAACTTATGCTAGTGTAGGTTTAACAGAAATTGGTTGGGATAGAACTAGTGTTAATGCTATCGGTTTTCCAAATGGACTTGCTCGTGTTATGGCAGGAATGTGTATAGGAATGCTTATCTATTATGTAGTTGATTACCTACGCAAAAAGAAATTTAGTGAAGGTATGAAACTAACATTTAGTGTATTACATATAGGTATTGCAATATTCTTAATATACACAATCTATGCGGGAATTTCTTGGAGTGAATTTACTAATGGTATAATAGTACTTTTATTTACAATAATTCTATTAACTAATAAAGATTATATATCAGTACTTTATAATAATAGTAGTGTATGTAATTTTCTAGGAAGATTATCACTATATTATTATGCAACACATATTGTTATAGTGTTCTTATTAGCTCATATATTCCCAGAAATGAGTTATCATGCAAGTATTGTATTTAATATTTTATTTACATTATGTTGTGCTTATATAATGATGTGCATCGATGATTATATTGTTACACCATTATTTAGAAGAGAAAAAATAGAAAAGAAAAGTACAAAAAAGAAATTAGCTTAAGATAGCATTTAATTGCTATCTTTTTTCTTAAAAATAATTAATTTTTGTTGAAAGATTAGCATATATTTGTTATAATACTTGCGAGTAAAAGAAATTACTCCTTGCTTCTTTTTGAAGCCGTACTAGACCGTAAGGAGGTGGAATGAATGACTAAGTATGAAATCATGTTTATAGTTAAATCTACAATGGAAGAAGATAAAATCAAGAAAACTAGTGAAGATTTGCAAAAACTTATAAACAAGAAACCATCAAAAGTTATTGAATTCAAAGAAATGGGTAGAAAAAAATTAGCTTATCCTATAAATAAGGAAGTTAGTGGTTACTACTATGTAATGACTGTTGAAGCTGATAGAGAAACTATTCACGAATTTGATCGTAAGGTTTCTATCAATGAAAATGTTTTAAGACATTTAATTATCAAATTAGAAGGAGAAAAATAATGAATAAAGTAATGTTGATTGGAAGATTTACTAGAGATCCGGAATCAAGAATGACTCAAAGTAATATGGAAGTTTCTAGATTTTCTTTAGCGTGTAGCTCAGACTTTGTAAATCGTAATGGAGAAAAAGAAACAGAATTTATTAATTGTGTAGCTTTTAATAGAACAGCATCAACTATTAATAGATATTGTAAAAAAGGTCAATTAATAAGTGTTACTGGTAGAATTAGAAACAGTAGTTATGATGCTCAAGATGGTACAAAAAGATATACTACTGATGTAGTTGTTGATAATTTTGAATTTTTAGGTTCTCGTCAAGGCGGAGGACAAACTAATGATTATCAATCTCCAGTAGATAATAGTGTTGCTTATAGTCCAAGTGCTCCAGAACCTATGAGTCAAACACTAGAAACAACAGATATTTCAGAAGATCCATATAAAGACTTTGGGGATGAATTTACTTTAAGTAGTGATGATTTACCATTTTAAAAAAGGAGGATTATTATATGGCAGAATTTTATCGTAAAAAGAAAAAAATATGTCAAATGTGTGCTGGTAAAAGCGTAGATTATAAAGATGTTATGATTATTAATAAATATATTAATGATAAAGGTAAAATATTACCTCGTCGTATGACTGGTGCTTGCGCTAAACATCAAAGACATATTGCACAACAAGTTAAATATGCAAGATTTATGGCTTTAATACCATATGTTAAATAATTGCATATTCTACTGTTTTCTCTAACATTTTATCTGTTGATAACTTAAAGTTATCAACTTTTTAAATTAATAAAAATAGTGTTGATAAATCTATGTTTATCAACACTACTTCTTTATTCTAGGATATGGTTTTCTTTCATTAGTTAGTCCTATTAAATATTGAAGTATCATAATATTTAGCAAGTTTTTCAAGTTTATCTATAGGTATAAGTCTCATTCCTGTTTCATATAAACTATATTGACTTTGAGTTGTGTTAAGCACTTTAGCAATATCACTTTGAAATATGTTAATGGTGGTAAATCTAATACAATACAAATTTCTATAACTTCGGTGAGCACTGCCTTTCCATGGGCTTGTTTATAGATAAAAATATTGTGTCATATTTTTCATGCTGTTGATAAGATAGTTTGAAATAATACTAACACTATGAATTGGAAAATATTATTAAATTTTAATTGAATTTTCTAATTAGTAATGCTAAACTTTAGTTGAGGTATTTATAATGAATGAATTAGAAGTTAGTGAATTACAAAAATTAATAGATGAGGCAAATAATATAGTATTCTTTGGTGGTGCTGGTGTATCAACTTCTAGTGGTATAAAGGATTTCCGCGGTAAAAACGGTTTATATAAAAGTGTTACTGATTATCCACCGGAATATTTACTTAGTTCTGCCTGTTTTTATAAAGAACCGGATTTATTCTTTGAATTTTATAAAAATAATTTAAATTCTTTAAATGTTGAACCTAATATAATACACAAGTATTTAAAAAAGTTAGAAGATAAAGGTAAGCTAAAAGCAATTGTAACACAAAATATTGATGGTCTTCATCAATCTGCGGGTTCTACTAATGTTTTAGAAATACATGGTTCAATTTATCATAATCATTGTCTTAAGTGTGGTAAGAGTTATGATGCAAAATATGTATTTGAAAGTGAAGGTATTCCAAAATGTAGTTGTGGTGGAACAATAAAACCAGATGTTGTTTTATATGGTGAAATGTTACCAGAAAAAGCATTAAATAAAGCTTGTTTAGCTATATCTAATGCCGATTTATTAATTGTTGCAGGAACTTCTCTTACTGTTGAACCTGCCGCAAGTATGATTAATTTATTTAAAGGAAAAAATTTAGTAATATTAAATGATAGTAAAACACCATATGATAATGTAGCAACACTTGTTATTCATGCTGATTTAAAAGATATTTTTGAAAACTTAAAAGCATGATTGATTAAATTAACACAAAATAAATAATTTATCTTGAAAAATGATTTTTGTTTTATTATAATGGTAATAAGTGATGAATTATGGAAGAATGGGAATTGAAATTGCCTAAATATCTACAAAAAGATATAAAGGAATATTTAAAGGAAAAAGATAATCCTAATTGCATGCATATAGATTGTTTGATTAATGAATTATATGGTTCAATTAATGCAGCTTATTGGGATAAAGAAATCACTAAATCTCAAGCGGATTATTTAGGAGAGAAATACATTTTTGAAAGTAGTAGCAATTGATTTTTAAACTAATTTATTTTGTAAAATAGAACTAACTGTGGCAAACACAGTTTTTTCATTTTACTAAAGTCTTAAATAATGGTATAATATTATATGACTTGAAGGAGGCATTATGAAAGTAATATTATTAAAAGATGTAAAGAATCAAGGTAAAAAAGATAGTGTAATTGATGTATCTGATGGTTATGCTAATAATTATTTAATTAAAAATAATCTAGCAGTACCTTACACTAAAAAAAGTAAAGAAATATTAGATAAAGAAATAGATGTAAGAGTAAAAACGGAAGAAAAATTAATTGAACAGTATAATGAAATAAAGAACAAATTAAATGATAAAGTATTGGAATTTAAAGTTAAAACTGGGGCCCAAGATAAAGTATTTGGGACTGTTTCTAGTAAACAAATTAGTGATAGATTAAAGGAAATGGGATATAACATAGATAAAAAATGTATTAAAATAAATGGAAGTATTTCTACTTTAGGAATTACTAATGTAGAAATAGAATTACATAAGAAAGTTAAATTTAATATAAAAATTAATTTAGTAAAATAAGGAGGAAATATGGCAAGAAAGATGCCTCAAAATCTCGAAGCGGAAATGAGTGTTTTGGGAGTTGCTTTTTTAAATGAACAAGATGTTAATAAAATTGTTGAAGAAGTAACTGCTGATATGTTTTTTGATGAAAGAAACAAAATTATTTTTAATGCTATTAAAAGCCTTCATGATAGTAAAACTCCGATAGATATTACAACTATTAAAGATGAACTTGATAAAGATAAGAAACTTAATACAGTTGGTCTTGATTATTTAACAGATGTAATTGATTCAGTTGTAACCACTGCTAATTTAGATTTTTATATTAAAATTATTAGAGATTATGCAATTAGAAGAAATTTAATTGAAACAGCAACAGAAATTATTAATACTACTTATGAAGATGAAAATATAACAACATTACTTGATAGTGCGGAAAAAAATATATTAAATGTTGTTAGAGCTAGATCTACGGGATCATTTATGCCCATTCAAGAGGTTTTAAGAAATGCTCAAGCAAAATTAGAAGAACTAGCTAAAAATAAAAGAACAATTACAGGATTAGAAACAGGACTACCCGATTTTGATAAAATTACAACAGGACTTCATGGTGGGGAAATGATTATCCTTGCAGCTCGTCCTGGTATGGGTAAAACTGCTCTTGCTTTAAATATGGCTTCATTTGCGGCGATGCATACTAAAAAAGCTGTTGCGATATTCAACCTAGAAATGTCAGCGGAAATGCTTGTTAATAGAATGATTGCTTCAGTTGGCCAAATAGATTCTTATAAATTACAAACCGGCAATATGCTGGAACGTGACTGGCAAAGATATAATGAAGCTTTATCACAATTATCAGAAACCAATATATTTATTGAAGATAATGTTTCAGTGACTGCTCAAGATATTAGAGCCAAATGTCGTAGACTTGCAAATAGTGAGGCTGGATTAGGTTTAGTAGTAATTGACTACTTACAACTTATTAATAGTGGTTCAAGAAGAGTTGAATCAAGACAAGTCGAAGTATCAGAAATTTCGCGGGCCCTAAAAACGATGGCTGTTGAATTAGATGTTCCGGTAATTGCTTTAGCACAATTATCTCGTAGTGCTGAGAAAAGAGAAAGTAATCAACCAATGTTATCTGACTTAAGAGAATCAGGTTCTCTAGAACAAGATGCCGATATGGTATTGTTTATTAATAGAAAAGATTATTATGAAAAAGCTAAAGATTTTAATAATAAAATAGTTCCAGCAGAATTAATTATAGCAAAACATAGAAAAGGTGGTCTGGGAACAGTTAATTTATTATTTGAACTTAATATGTCAAGTTTTAAAAGTGTTTTAAAAGTAAATGGAGATGAACAATGAAAACTAAAGATATAATTGTAACTTTAATTTTATCTATAATAATTGTTGTTTTATATATAGTAAATGAATATACCAAAGTAGAGCTTGAGTATGCGGATACCGCATATCAAGTATATTTGAAAGGAGAAGTTATTGGTTTAATTGAAGATGAACAGTCTTTATATAATTTAATTAATAATGAACAACAAAATATTAAAAATGAATATAATGTGGATTCTGTATATCCTCCGAATGTTTTTGAAATTGTAGAAACTAAAACATATTCTACTGATTTTTCTTCACCAGAGAATATTTATGCTTTAATTGAAGAAAGAGATGATTTTACTGTACAAGGTTATACAATAACTATTAGATATGATGAAGAAGATTATTATGAAGAAGAAGTAGTACCTGAAGATTTTTCAATTAATGTATTAGATGTAGAAGTATTTAATGAAGCTATTGAAAGTTTTATTTTAGCTTTTGTTAGTTTAAATGATTATAATGATTATATAAATAATGAAATTGAAGAACTTACAGATATTGGTCACGTTATAACTAATATGTATTTTCAAGAACAAATTATGATTAAAGAATCATTTATAAGTGTTAATGATAAAATATATACTGATTCATCTGAACTTGCTCAAGATCTACTTTTTGGTGTTGATGCAGAAATGGATACTTATACAGTAGAGGCTGGAGATAGTATAGAGAGTATTAGTGAAGAATTTGAATTGAATCCCCAAGAATTTTTAATTGCTAATCCTAGCTATCGAAGTGAAGATGTTATGCTAAATATTGGTGAGGCAGTAAATGTTACTTTGCTTGATCCAATTGTGACATTTATTTATGATGTTTATCGGATTGAAGAATCAATTACACCATATTCTAAAGAAACAAAAACTGATAATACTAAACCTTACGGCTATAGTGAAATAACCCAATCGGGAATTACGGGAATTGACTTAAACTATGAAACTTATCAAGTAAAAAATGGTGAACAATCTAGTCAAATTAATATTATTAGTACAGTTCCTGTTCGTACAGCAGTGGCAGAAGTTACAACGGTTGGACCAACAAGACCAGGGGTAAGTGGTTCATATGTTAATATATCAGGAGAATGGGGTTGGCCAACAAATCAACCATCAGTTATTACCAGCCGCTATAGCATGCGTTGGGGTAAACTTCATGAAGGAATTGACATTTCTGGTACCGGATATGGCTCACCAATATATGCAATTGCTGATGGAACAGTTGTAAATGTTTCTCCAGCATGTAGCAGTTGCTATCAATGGTCAAATGGTAATTATGTAGTAGTAAGACATGATAATAATATCTATTCGGCATATCTTCATTTAAGTGGCTTTAATGTTAGTGTTGGTCAAACTGTTAGAAAAGGTGATATTATTGCTTATATGGGTAATAGTGGCTTTGTTACAGGAACTCATCTACACTTAGGTTTATATGAAGGTGAACCATTCGCTGGTGGTTATACAAGATCTTTAGACCCATTAAGGCATATTTATTCGGGGCTATAATGAGAATTTGTGTTTTATCTAGTGGCTCTAAAGGGAATGTCACCTATATGGAGGCAAATGGCAAGAAATTTCTTTTAGATGCCGGACGAAATTATAAATATATTAATGATAAATTAAAAGAAATAGATGTTGGTATTAAGAGTATTGATTATATTATAATTAGTCATGATCATAATGATCATATATCTGCTTTAAAAACGCTCATTAGTAAAACTCATGCAACAGTAATCATATCTTTAAAACAATTTATGAATATAGAAGATTTAAAGAATTATGAACATATTATAACAATTGATGATGAATTAGAACTCTATGGAATAAAAATACTTTCCATCCATTCTAGTCATGATGCAATAGATTCTAGAAATTTTATTTTTGATGATGGTCATGCCAAAATGGCTTATATAACGGATACAGGATATGTTAATATTAAATATTTTAAATATCTTCGTAATTTAGATGTTTATTTGTTTGAAAGTAATCATGATATTGAATTATTACAACATGGTCCATATCCTGCATGGCTAAAAATGCGAGTATTAAGTGATGAAGGACATTTATCCAATAAACTTGCGGCATTTTATTTAAGTAAATTTATTGGGACTAATACTAAAAAAATTATTTTAATTCATTTAAGTGAAACTAATAATTTAGAAAGTATTGCTTTAGAAACAATTAATAATACATTTTTAGATAAAGGAATTAATTTTAATAATATAATATGTGCTAAACAAGAAGAAAAGACAGAAGTGATTGAAGTATGATAAAAATATTATGTGTAGGTAAAATAAAAGAAGGATATTTACAAGATTTAATTAATGATTATTTAAAAAGAATTAGTAAATATCATAAAATTGAAATTATTGAACTTAAAGATGATTCTAATTATCAAAAAGAAACGAGTAATTTATTAGAACATATAAAATCTAGTGATTATAATATAGCATTAGATATTAAAGGAAAAATGGTTACGAGTGAAGAATTTGCTAGTATTATTGATAAAACATTTTTAACAAATAGCACTATTACTTTTATCATCGGTGGTTCACTTGGTTTAAATGAAGAAATTAAAAGTAAGTGTCAGGCAATAATTAGTTTTTCTCATCTTACATTTCCCCATGGATTATTCCGAGGAATATTACTTGAACAAATTTATCGCAGTTTTAAAATATTAAATAATGAAGCTTATCATAAATAAGGAGGAAGTATGCATTTAATTGATGTTCAAAATTTGTTTTATAATGATAATTTGTATTATAAAAGTGAAATAAATTATTTAAATAAACAAATTGAGTTATATAAAAGAGCACTAAGTGATTTAGAAAACAAAAAAGTATCTCAAATAGTTAAAGATTTGATATATGAGAAATATCATATAAGTAATAATAGAAATATTGATATATTATATGGTATTTTAAAAAATGATTTATTTACTTTAGAAAAGAGATTAGAGTTAATTAATAAAAAATATAGTATGTCTTTAAGTATTTATAATGCAATTAAATATCGTCAGACAATTACTCCAGATATGATTGCTGCAATAAAAGAAAAATAAATAGAAGAGAAAGTGAAAGATGTTGATTTAATTAAAATTATGGAATTAATAAATGTCCGTAATGGTCATGTTTTAGTTAATGAAGAAAAGGCTATATTTAGTGAAGATTTGTTTTTAGTGTTAAATATGTTAAATAGTGGTTTTGAAGAAATTGATGTAACTATGAATACCGATGAATCATTAGATGAAGAAATAACTAAAATAATAAATGAATTAGATAGTACTAATATTACAACACTTGATTTATCTAAATATAAAAAAGAAGAACAAATTTATATTTATAAAAGATTACTAGTTTTTTATCAAGATAAAATATATAATTTGATTGAAGTATTAAAAAATAAAGAATATTATTTTGATATTGAATTATTACAACAAATTAAAGATGAATATAAAGAAACCTATGCAATTTATATATTTATAAGAAATGAGTTAGATGCACTAAATTTAGAAGAAAATGATGCTGTATTAATAAATTTAGAACAAACAAATAATAATAGAAAAGGTGCTAGATAATGACTATAGAAAATTTAAAAAAATGTAAATATGGCTTAACCCATAGTGGAACATTTCATGCTGATGATGTATTTGCTACAGCCTTTATTAAAATGATTAATCCTAGTATTACAATAATTAGAGCATCTAGTATTCCTAATGATTTTAAAGGTATTGTTTATGATATTGGGGGAGGATTATTTGATCACCATGGAAATGATAATAAAAAAAGACCAAATGGTATCCCTTATGCGGCTTTTGGTAAGCTTTGGGCTCATTTTGCTCCCTTTATTTATGATGATTATATTGTTAAAAAGATTGATAAAAAGTTTATTGCACCCTTAGATTTATCCGATAACACAGGTTTGCCAGATACATTATGTTCTGCTATTGAGGCAATGAATCCTACCCATGAAGCCAATGGTGATAAAGAGTTTGTTGAGGCGGTTAAATTTGCTACAGTAATTCTTAATAATTTAATTAATCATGAAATAAAAAACTATGAAGAAGAAAAAGAAGTTAAAGAAATTTATGAAAAAAGTATCAATAAGGAAATCATTGTTTTTGATAAACATTTGCATTTCACAGACTATTTGCCAGGAACAGAAGCAATATATGTTATATTTCCATCTAATCGTGGTGGATACTCAGCTCAAGGTGTCCCAATAAATAGTGATACAGTAGAGTTAAAAAGACCTTTTCCGGCATCATGGACACAAGATTTACCAGAATATTTAACTTTTTGTCATAGCTCGAGATTTTTAATATCAGCTCGTACTCTTGATGATATAATTTATGCTTGTAATATAGCTCTAAAGGATGGTGAATAATGATAGGTAATGATTGGGATGAAGCCCTAAAAGTAATTTGGAATAGTAATGGTTTTAAAAACTTTTACAATAAAATAATGACGGAATATGATACTAAAACTATTTATCCTCCGAAAAATTATATTTTTAATGCTTTAAAATTAACAAGTTTTAAAGATACCAAAGTTGTTATTGTAGGACAAGATCCATATCATGAAGAACAACAAGCTCATGGTTTATCCTTTTCAGTTCAAAAAGGTGTTAAGTTACCACCATCACTACAAAACATCTATAAAGAATTAGAAGCTGATTTAGATATTAAACCGCGGGTTGATGGCGATTTAACTGGTTGGGCTAGGCAAGGTGTATTACTTCTTAATGCTGTTTTAACTGTTGAAAAAGGTCATGCTGGAAGCCACAGAAATATGGGGTGGGAATTATTAACGGATTATATAATAAAGGTGCTAAACACAAAGAGTACTCCAGTAGTTTTTATATTGTGGGGAAATTTCGCTAAAGAAAAGGCAAAACTTATAACTAATTCGATACATTATATTATAATGAGTCCTCATCCATCACCATTATCCGCTTACTCAGGATTTTTTGGAAGCAAACCTTTTTCCAAAACTAATAACTATTTAGTATCCCATGGTTTAACTCCAATTGATTGGAGCAAATAAAAAGTTCTTACTCGAGAACTTTTTATAATTTAAAGTCATCAATTACAGCATCTTGCATATTCTTACCATCAAAAAATGGTTTAATTTTATACCTATGAATTTTAGCAACAATATTAGATGGAAATTTTCTAATTATTTGATTTAATTTAGAAGTATTATTATTATAATAAGTTTTACTAGATGCTAGTGTTTCATTTAATTCATCAATTTTCTTTAATAATTCATTAAATTCTTTATTATTTAATTTCTCATGATCATTTTTAACTTCTGTTATAATATTCATAGCTTCTGTTAATTTTCTATCCATTTCATAATTAGTAATTCTTTTATCTTTTAATTCAATATAATCTTTCAAATAATCCTTTTTAGTTACTTCCTTTTTTATTTGTATATTTAATTTACAAATAATATCATATTTTTCTCTTAAGGCATCATCAATAATACTTTCAGCCTTTTCTATTTTAGTTTTATAAATTGCCAAATTATTATAAGTAGTAACATATAGAATTAAAAGTAAACAAACAACAATTATAATTATTAAAATTAATGTTATTAACATATTATCACCATAATAATTGTACTATAAATAACTAAATTTTAAAAGAGTTTGTAAATTGTTTTACATTAAATCCACACACTTTTATAATTATTGCGTGGGTTTAGTAAAGTAAATATTTTGTAGTTTTATGTATGAATTCTTGTTATATATCTAATTTTTTGGTAAAATATATATGAATCGAGGCAAATAATATGAAGAAAAATTCATTTTTAGAAGGTACTATTATTGCAACATTAGCCTTAGTTTTTACTAAAATTTTAGGAATGCTTTATGTTATTCCTTTTTATGCTATAATTGGTTCACAAGGTAGTTCCCTATATAGTTATGCTTATAATATTTATTTGATATTTTTAAGTATTTCATCAGCAGGTATTCCTGTTGCTATGAGTAAGATTGTTAGTGAATATGAGTCATTAGGTTTAAAAGAAGCAAAGGTTCGTTCATTTAAATTAGGTATTTTTATTGTATCTATATTATCGGCGGTATGTTTTATTTTCTTGATGTTTTTCTCAGAAAATGTAGCCCGCTTAATAGTTGGTGATATGACTGGAGGAAACTCCCTAGAAGATATTACTTTAGTAATATTTGTCGTATCATTCGCAGTTTTAATTATACCTTTTTTAAGTGTTGCTAAAGGATATTTACAAGGACATAAATATATTAAACCATCAAGTGTATCTCAAATGATTGAACAAATTGTCCGTATTTTAGTTATTGTTTGTGGTAGTTATTTTGTCATTCGTATTTTACATAAATCTGTTTCTATTGGGGTTGCTGTTGCCGTATCTGGAGCTTTCGTCGGAGGCCTGGTAGCAATTATTTATATTGCTAGAAAAATAGTTACTCATAAAAAAGAATTAAGTTTAGATCAAAAGCTTGAACGAGATAATATATCTAATAAAGAAATCTTGAAAAAAATTTGTTCTTATGCTATTCCTTTTGTAATTATTAATTTAACTGTTAATATTTATAATACTGTTGATATGTCTTTAATTATTAGAACCCTTTCTAATATTGGTTTTAGTGGAGCAGATTCAGAGTATGTAGCAGGTGTTGTAACTACCTGGGGTTATAAATTAAATATGATAGTAACTGCTGTTGCTACAGGTTTAACGGTCAGTTTAATTCCTAATATTGTTGCAGAACACACTAAAAAGAATTATAAAGAGTTAAATAAAATATTAAATCAAGCCTTACAAATTATTTTGTTTATATCTTTGCCTACAGCTTTTGGTTTGTCTTTTTTAGCAGAACCAGTTTGGAATGTCTTTTATGGGGTTAATGAACTTGGTTCATCTGTATTTAGATTAAGTATAATTACTGCTATATTTAGTAATCTTTATCTAATCTCTATTCAAGCGGCGCAAGGATTAAATGAATACAAAACTGTTTATCTGGCAGTAATTGTTGGTTTTTTAACTAATGCCTTATTAGATGTACCATTAATGCTTTTATGTAACAAAATAGGTATTCCAGCATATTATGGAGCAAGTATTGCTACAATTATTGGTTTTTCTATTGCAGTATTTATAGTTTTAAGAAAAATTAAGAAATATCCTGATATTAGTTACAAAGAAACTTGGATTATGTTAAGAGATATACTTATTGCTTTAGTTATAATGTTGATTGTCTTATATGTAATGAACTTAGTAGTACCATTCCATTTAAATAATAAATTTGTATCAATTCTTGATATTTGCTTATATGCTTTAATAGGTGGAGCAATATATATTGTACTTACTTATTATATGGGTATAATTAATAAATTATTTGGTAAAAGAATGGTTAATAGAGTATTAAAAGTAATAACTTTTGGTAAAGTACAGATTAAAGGTGATGCTGATGATTCTAAAAAAGATTGATGAAAAAACATATGAAAAGTTTGTTAGCTCTAGTAATTTGAGTAGCTTTTATCAAAGTGTTGAATGGTATCACTTAAAACTTGATGAAGGAAAACGTTGTGAATTACTAGGTTTATATGAAGAAGATAATTTGGTGGGTGTTTCTTTAATTATTTATGTTAAAGTTTTAAAGAAATATTATTGCGCCTATGCATCTAGAGGATTTATTTATGATTATTCTAATTTAGAAGAGTTTGTTGTATCTTTAAAAGAATATTTTAAAGGAAAAGCAATATTTGTTAAAATTGATCCACCGATTATACTTAATTTATATGATAAATCTGGAGAAAAGGAATTTAATTTAGAAAATCGTCAGCTTATAGAAAGACTTAAATATGTAGGATTTATTCATCATGGGTTTAATATGGCTTTTGAATGTGAACAATTTAGATTTGTGCATAAAATAAAATTAGAGAGTAGTTATAACGAACAATTAAAACTGATGAGTAAGAGTACTAGAAAAAATATTGAACTGGCTAAATTCCGGGGAGTTAATATAAAGATAGCTCAAAAAGATGAATTAGATATGATATTAAAGTTTTTAAATATGAGTAGTGAACGGAAACATTTTGCTAGTTTAAATAAAAAATTTTATGAAAGATTACTTAATACTTTTAAAGATAATATTAAATTATATTTAGTTTATATTGACAAAAAAGAATATATAAATAATTTAGATGAAAAAATAAAAGAAGAAAAGAATAAGTTAAATGATTTAAAAATAAAAATGGAACATGATAATATAGGACGTAAGTTAAAAAAAGAAGAAGAGTTAATTAATAGTGCAATAAATAAATATATTGAAGAATTAAAAGATGCTCAAAATTTAAAAGATATTACTTATATTGCAGCAATGGTTATTATAACTAAATATAATGAAGTTGTATCTTTTGCTAGTGGTATGGATAATTTGTATCGTAAATTTAATCCTAAATATGTAATGTATCCTAAAATGATTAATGATGCTATAAATGAAAAATTAGAATATGTTAATTTTTTAGGAGTAAAAAATATATTTGATAAAAATGCCCCAGACTACGGAATGTATGAAGTAAAAAAAGGTTTTGGAGGTAAAACTGTAGAATATATTGGAGAATTTGATTTACCAATAAATCAGGTATTATATTATTCTTATAAATTAATAAAAAAAGTTAAAGGGAGAAAATAATGGAATTAGTAGAAATAAATAAAGATAAATTTAATGATTTAGCGGACAATTTTACTTGTAAAAATTTTTTTCAAACCTCTAATATGGGTAGTAGTCTTGAAAGTCGTGGTAAAAAGGTCTATTATTTAGCCCTTAAAGATAATAAAGATATAAATGCTCTAGCTATGGTTTATGAAGGAAATACATTTTTAGGAAAAAAAGAATTTATTTGTTTAAAAGGCTTTTTAACTGATTATAATAATTTTGAAGTAGTTAAAGAATTTAGTGAAAAATTACTTGATTTTGTGATTAAACATAACGGCTATAAATTAACAATTGATCCTTATATTATTGAAGCACAAAGAGATATTGAAGGTAAAATTGTCGAAAATGGTAATAATAATTATGAAATTATAGAATATTTAAAAAAATTAGGATATACCAAAAGTAAAGTAGATACACAAGTTAGATATAATTTTTGCTTAGATTTAGAAAATAAAACTAAAGAAGAAATATTTAAAAATTTTAAACAAAATACCAGAAATTTAATAAATAGAGCTTTAAGAGAAGGGGTTGAAATTACTAACTTAAAATATGATGAATTACCTATTTTTAAACAAATTACTGAAGATACTTGTAAAAGAAGAGGTTTTCCTGACAAAACTTTAGAATACTATCAAAGTATGTATAAGGCATTTCAAGACAAAGTGGTTTTTAAATTAGCAAGACTTAATATTAATAAACATTTAGAATATTTAAATAATCTTAAGAAAGACTATGAAGAAAAGATATCTAAAATAAATGGTACTAATAAAAAAAAAGATAATTATGAATTTGAACTTAATAATGTCAAAAAGAAAATAGAAAAAGCTCAAAAGTTACCAAATGATAATGGTTATCTTAACCTAGCGGCTTCAATGTTTATGCTTTATGGTAATGAAACAATCTATTTATTTAGTGGTAGTAATGATTTATATAATGAATATGGTGGCCCTTATTTAATTCAATGGAATATCATAGAGTATGCTATTGAAAATAAATATAAAAGACATAATTTCTTTGGTATATTAAATTATGATGATCCTAATAGTAAAGATTATGGAGTCTATTTATTTAAAAAAGGGTTTAATGGCTATGTTGAAGAACTAATCGGAGAATACTATATTTGCTCTAATTCATTAGTAAGCAAAGTTTATAAATTAAAAAATAAAATAAGGTGAGAAAATGAAATTTATAGAAAATGTTGATAAAGATAAATATATAGAATTTACTGATAACCATCCCAAGTCACATTTTTTGCAAAGTTATGCTTGGGGAGAATTTTGTAAAAAAATAAAGGGACAAATACCTTATTATGTAGGTATGATTGATGATAAAGATAATTTAGTAGCAACTGCTTTAATATTGCTTAAAAAAACTCCTTTAGGGTATTCTTATGGTTATTCACCTCGAGGATTTTTGATTGATTATAGTAATCTAGAATTAATTAAAGAATTTAGTGATTATTTAAAAGAGTTTATGATTAATAAAAAAATAATTTATATTAAATTTGATCCAGATATTCCTTACCAAGATATTGATGAAGATGCAAATCCTATACCAAATGGTAACAATAATTATGAACTATATAATTTTATGTTAAGTTTAGGATATATTCATACAGGTTTTTATCGCCTTTATGAAGGAAATCAACCAAGATATACTTTTAGAATTGATTTAAAAAGAAAGTGGGAAGTTATTGAATCGAGAATGAGCAAATCATTTTTGCAGTCAGTTAAAAGAAGTTATCAATATGATTTAAAAATTGATAATAAAATAAAAATTCCTGAATTTTATGAGCTTATTAAAAGTACAAGTCAAAAAGATGGATTTAATCCTCATGATATAAAGTATTATGAAACTTTAGTTCAAGAATTTAAAGACAATATTAAGTTTTATAATGTTAGTATTGATATAAAAAAGGTACTTAGTAATATTGAGATGGAACTGGATAGTCTTAATGAAAACAAATATAGTGTTAGTAAAAAGAAAATGCCGGATTATTTAGATAAGATAAAAAGATTAGAAAATGAAAAAGATTTTTTTAGTAAATATAATAAAGAAGAAAAAGTAATTTGTACAATAATTTGTATTGCAACTAAAAATAGAATATGGAGCTTTTTTCAAGGGGGAGATGAAATTGCTAGTAAGACTTGTGCAGTAATGCGTTGTTATTATGAGGCAATAAAAGATGCTTATAATAATGGTTATGATTTCTTTGATTTGTTTGGTACACCAGGTGATCCTCACACTACTTATAAAAATTTAGCTAAATTACATGACTTTAAAAGAAAATTTGGAGATAAGTATATCGAGTTTATCGGTGAATTTGATTTAGTTAATAAAAAGTTTTTATATCACGCATTACCTTTATTATTAGGGGTATATCGAAAAGTAAGAAAAGTTTTTCAAAAAAGTGGACAATAGCTTATCCACTTTTTTCATTTGGACATATCTTATTAATGGAAGGTGGTGAAAACAAAAGTGAACGATAACTTATACATTAATGGTTCTAATGATAATTCTTTGATAGAAGATAACTTAAATAACAATGATTGTTTATGTCGAGTTGTAAAATGCCTAGTTAAAAATTGTGGTGTTACTGGTCCAACTGGCCCAACAGGTCCAACGGGAGCAACGGGAGCAACTGGTGCAACAGGGCTTCAAGGTCCAACAGGTCCAACAGGTGCAACGGGAGCAACTGGTGCAACAGGGCTTCAAGGGCCAACAGGTCCAACAGGTGCAACGGGAGCTACTGGAGCAACAGGGCTTCAAGGTCCAACAGGTCCAACAGG
>CALVKF010000024.1 GCA_944332555.1 uncultured Bacilli bacterium | reverse complement strand
GATTGTTCTTTATTTGTACCTAAATCTTTAGCAGTTACATTAACAATACCATTAGCATCGATATCAAATTTAACTTCGATTTGAGGTACTCCACGTCTTGCTAGTGGGATATTTGTAAGTTGGAAGTTTCCAAGGGTTTTGTTATCACTAGCCATTGGTCTTTCACCTTGTAACACATGAATATCAACAGCAGGTTGGTTATCTACAGCAGTAGAAAATACTTGAGATTTACTTGTTGGAATTGTTGTATTTCTTGGAATTAAGACAGTCATTACATTACCAAGAGTTTCAATACCAAGTGATAATGGTGTAACATCTAGTAATACGATATCATCAACTTCACCAGTTAAAACACCACCTTGAATTGCAGCACCCATAGCAACAACTTCATCTGGGTTAACACTCTTATTTGGTTCTTGACCGAGTTCCTTCTTAACTAGTTCTTGAATATATGGAATACGAGTTGATCCACCAACTAATATTACTTTATCAATATCACTAGCTTTTAATTTAGCTTCCTTTAAAGCATCTTTAACAGGTTTTAAAGTTGAATCAAATAAGTCACGACATAAGTCTTCAAATTTAGCTTTAGTTAAATTCATATCTAAATGAACTGGACCATCATCATTTTGAGCAATGAATGGTAAACTAATTTGAGCTGTAGTCATACCAGATAAGTCTTTTTTAGCTTTTTCAGCAGCATCTTTAATTCTTTGTAGGGCCATCTTATCTTTAGATAAATCAATACCGTTTTCTTTCTTGAATTCATCAACTAAATAGTTAACGATTCTTTCATCAAAGTCATCACCACCAAGATGGTTATTACCACTTGTAGCTTTAACTTCAAATACACCATCACCTAGTTCTAGTATAGATACATCGAATGTACCACCACCAAGGTCATATACTAAAATAGTTTGTAATTTATCTTGTTTATCAAGACCATATGCTAGTGCTGCAGCCGTTGGTTCATTAATTATTCTTTCAACTTCTAATCCAGCAATCTTACCAGCATTTTTAGTTGCTTGACGTTCAGCATCATTGAAGTATGCTGGAACAGTAATAACTGCTTTAGTTACTTTTTCTCCTAAATAGCTTTCCGCATCCTTCTTTAACTTACCAAGAATTTTAGCACTAATTTCTTCTGGTGTCCATTTCTTACCATTAGCTTCTACTTTTTCATTTGTACCCATTTTTCTTTTAATTGAAGAAATTGTATTTTTAACATTAGTTACTGCTTGTCTTTTAGCAACTTCTCCAACTAATTCTTCATCGCCTTTAAAGGCTACTACTGATGGAGTGGTACGATTTCCTTCAGCATTAGGAATAACCTTTGGTTCTCCCCCTTCTAGAACTGCAACACATGAGTTTGTAGTTCCTAAGTCAATACCTATAATTTTACTCATAATTTAATCATCCTTCCTTTTAATTTTATTCATTTACCTTAACCATAGCTACACGGATTACTTTATCTTTATAAGTATATCCTTTTTGTAATACCTCTATAACTACGTTCGCCGGTAAATTTTCATCTTTTTCTGTTAGAACTGCTTCCATTTTAGTTGGATCAAATTCTAAACCTTGAGCTTCGATAACTTTGACATCCATTGATTCTAAAATGTTTATCAAATTAGTATAAATCATTTTAAAACCACTTAAGAATTTTGATAATTCATCAGATAAATCCCGATCATCTAGCTTTATAGCTCTCTCAAAGTTATCAACTATTGTAAGTAATTTAATGACTAATTCTTCACCATCATACTTACATATCTTATTTATTTCTTCATCATATCTACGACGCATATTTTGCATTTCGGCACTAAGCCTTAATACTTTATCGTTGAGTTCACTTTTTTCTTTTTCTAGTTTTTCAATTGTTTCTTTATCTTTATTATTCTTCTTTATTTTGTTATCTTTCTTTTCTTTAATAGCTTTTACTTTTATTTTTTCATTTTTAACAGGCTCTTGTATTTCTTCTAAAACCTCTTCTTTATTTTCCATTTTCATCCTTTCTACTATCTAATTTTTCATCAATATACTCAAGTAAACTGACGATCCTTTGATAGTCCATTCTTTTTGGTCCTATAACAGCAATTGTGCCTTCTTCACCATTGATGTGATATTTCTTTCTAATAATTGTAACATTCGGATCAAACTCTGATTCATCACCAATAAATATTTTGATTTCATTTTCATCATTATCATCTTCAGCAACTTTTTCAATTAAGGCTGTATCATCTAATTTATTGGCAAGTCTCTTAAGTTCTGAAATATTATTATATTCCGGCTGGTTGAAGATGTTGTTACGACCCGCAATATGAATACTACTACCAGCAACAAAATCATTAAAGGCATCATAGAAAATATTATAGACCGTTTCATATTGTTTTATTTGTCTTTTTATTATTGGTTTAACATCACTTTCTAGTCGCACGCTTACTTCATCAATTGGTGTACCCGCAAGCATTTTGTTGATAATTTCACTAGTTTTAATAAGCTCATTAATATTGATACTATCGCCAATATTAAACATCTTATTTTCAACATTACCTTTATCAGTACATACAACTGCTACTACTTGTGTAGGATTAATGGCTATAATACTTACTTGTAACAAATTGTTATCTTTGCTATTTTTTCCCAAAACTACACTGGTATAATTAGTTATATCACTAATTATTTCCATACACTTATTAATAGCATCACTTAATTCTAACTCGCCACTTGCAAATATTTTTTGCAGCTTTAACATATCACTACCAGTAATCTTTTCAGCCTCCATTAAATGTTCAACATAATAGCGATATCCAGCTTCACTAGGAACTCGTCCTGAAGATACATGATTTTTCTCTAAATATCCTAGTTCTTCTAATACAGCCATTTCATTACGAATAGTTGCACTTGATAAATTAAATTTATCGCACAATGCTTTAGAACCAACAGGTTTAGCTGTTTTAATAAATGTCTCGACGATTTCTTTTAATATATTATTTCTCCTTGCGTCCATAAACATCCTTCTTTAGCACTCATTTTCCAACAGTGCTAAATCTATTATAATATTATGTTTAGCACTTGTCAATATATAACTGCTAATTTTTTTAAATTTTTTCATCAACATTTTCACCCTCTTTTGACACAAATTTGACATTTATGTAAAAATGTGGTACAATTAAGACGTAAAAAAGGGGGAATTGGAATGAAACATTATGATGTTCCGTTTAAAACCGTTGATGGTGATGTGATAGTTGACAATGAACTTTGGGATATTTTACTTGAATATAATAACGATTATCAAGTTCATGAAGATATTCCGTTTAGTATAGCCAGCGGCAAACCACAAGTAGATATGGAATATTGGGATATGCTAAACGAATATGAAAATAGCAGTGCAGTTATTGATAATAGAGTTAATAAAGTATTACAAGATATTCTAAAAGAAAAAGAAGAAGAACAAAAAGAAAGAGAATCAATAGCGAGTATTACTCCTAAAATAGAACATCAAAGCGAAAAAATTGTGCCACCTTCAATTGGAGAGGCATTCAAAAAAAGAGTTCTAGCTATATGGAGTGATTGTGTAGTAAAAACACCTAAAGCTTGGAGGAATTCCAATCATATTATTGGTGATGCACTAGATAATGATTATTGCTATTATTCAGATAAATTACTAGAACACCAAGACGAAATAAAAAGATTACTTTATTTAGTTAATCATGCTACTAATTATGAAGATTTAAAATTTTTAAATAACGGTGAAGAATGGACAAAATTAAGACAACATGTGGGATTTTTAATGTCATTGGGCCAAGCTTTAGGATATATAAAATTCCAAAATGCTAAATTATCATGGGAACCAAATGAAGAAAAAAATCCTGGAGTAGAAATTACACTTACCAGAAATAGAAAATAGTGATTGATTCATCACTATTTTTTTATGGCATCAATTGCCTTTAATATACCAATCTTACCATAAGAATATGTAAGACTTCCCTGTAAATAAGCAATATAAGGTTCTCTTAAAGGGCCATCGCAAGAAAGTTCAATTGAAGATCCTTGAGTAAATGAACCAGATGCCATAATTATTTCATCAGAATATCCTGGCATAGAGGAAGAAATCGGTAAACTATTAGCATCAATTGCACTTCCTTGTTGAATTCCTTGGACAAATTTAATTAATGTATCTTTATCATTAAAAGTAATAGCAGTTACAATATCTGATCTTTCTTCATTCCAACGGGGACTAACAACATATCCCAATTTCTCTAATAAGAAAGATGCTAATATACCAGTTTTCAAGCTTGATGCAACACTTGATGGTGCCATATATAATCCTTGATATAATGATTTATTAAATCCTAAACTTGGGCCAATTTCTTTACCAGCTAAAGCAACATTCAATCTCTCACTACACAATTTTATCAAATCACTTCTCCCAACTATATATCCCCCATTGGGAGCTATACCCCCACCAAGATTTTTAATCAAAGAACCAACACACAAATCAGCTCCAACTTCAGTTGGTTCTTTAGTACTAACAAACTCACAATAACAATTATCAACCATTATTATTACTTCTTTATCAACTTTTCTAATTTCTTTAATTACATTTTCCAAGCTATTAATAGTTATACTTTTTCTAGTACTATAACCCCTAGACCTTTGAATTTCAATAACTTTAACTTTATTATTTTTTAAATAATCAATGATTTTAACTACATCAAAATCATCATCAACTAAAGCAATTTCCGCATAATTAATGCCAAAAGATTTTAAAGAACTAGCATTATTATCAAATCCTATAACCGAAGATAAAGTATCATATGGTCTGCCAGTAATAGATAAAAGCAAATCTCCAGGTCTAAGCAAAGCAAATAAAGCGGTACTAATGGCATGAGTACCAGAAATAAATTGAATTCTTACTAATGCATCTTCACTTTTGAAAATTTTTGAATAAACCTCTTCCAATTTATCTCTTCCGATATCACTATAACCATATCCCGTTGTTGCATTAAAATGTGCTTCATTAACTCCACATTCCCAAAAAGCATTTAAAACTTTTTGACTATTAAAATATTCTATTTCATCTACTTTTTTAAATTCTTTTTCTAAATTTTTTTCTAATTCATTAATTTTCATAACCACCATCTACTTTTATAATAGCATTATTGATATATTGATTAGTTGCCAAAAAATATACGGCTTCTGCAATATCTTTGGCCTCTCCAAATTTTTTAAGCAATATTTTATTTTTTTCTTTTTCTCTAAATTCTTCAAACATATTCTTATTCATATCTGTATCAATCCAACCAGGGCATAAACAATTAACCCTAATTTTAGGAGATAAATATTTAGCAAAATCATGAGTTAAAGCAATAACTCCCGCTTTGGAGGCATCATAATCAACCGATTCTATATAACCTCCATAAGCATTATTACTAGACATATTTATAATACTTCCTTCATCAATTAATTTATAACCATATTTACAAATTAAAAATGTTCCTAACAGATTGACTTTTAGGACATCTAAAAAATCAAAACTAGTTTTTTCATCCAAAGGCATATCATTAGCAATACCAGCATTATTAACTATACAATCTAACTTTTCACACCACTTTTTTATATCATAAAATAATTTTTTTACCTCTTCTTCTTGAGATACATCACATTTTAAACATAAAACTTTAATATTATATTTGTTTTCTAAATATTCTTTTAATTTTTCTACATCTTCTAATTTACTTTTATTATAATTTATAATTATGTTAAATCCTTCACTAGCAAATTTTTCAGCTATAGCTCTACCTATCCCTCTAGATGCTCCAGTAATTAAAACATTCATATGACCTCCATAGCCATAATTTTAACATGTTTAGCATCCATTAGTAAAGATTTTTTACAATTTTAATTTACCATATCAAAATAAATATAGCATTTATCAGAAATCCCGGCTTCAATAACTACTGATGATGATGCTTCATCCCAATAAACGTGAGAACCATTTTCACACACAGATAAATTAGCATTAAAAACATAACCTTCTTTGGGCCAAGAAGTATCATTCGATTCTATATATTCACCACTACCAGGTGCCGTTTCTAACTTGAAAGCCAAAATATTTTTTTCATAAGTATCTTCTAAATTGGAATCTTTTAAAGAATCTTGCTTATTTATGACAATAATACCTAAAAAAATAATACATATAATTATTACAATACATTTTTTCATCAACTATTACCTCTACTTTAAATTATTGTAACATAAAAAGCATTTAAAAAAATAACATAGACAAAATTCATCTATGTATTTTACACTATCTACCCTTTCCTTTATTTTCTGCAATCTCTTCTGTAAGTTCCATAACATGAACTTTTTTTAGTTCTAATTCTAAAACATATAATTTTTTTAAATATTTATCTATAAATTCTTTTCTTAAATATTCATTATATTTATAAAGTAAGATATTTCTAATGCGATCAAGTTCGGTGTAAGCCGCAAGGACATCACCACTAGTAGTATCATCACTAGTTATTAAATCATAAATAATTTTAATAAGTAAATTGTATTTTTTTATTATTTTATCTTCTAAAATACTAGATACCATATCTTTATCTAACACTGTTATTTTTTTAACTCTTTTATAACCTTTTTTGGGAGTAAAAGAATAGCTTTTTTTCTCTTCATATAATAATACCTTTTTCTCTTCATCATCATTTTTTAAAATAAAACTATTCATCTTTATCCTCCATTAAATCTGGTCTTAATTCTTTAGTTTTCTTAATTTGTTCTTGTTCTCTATATTCTCTTATTTTTTGATGATTGCCACTAAGTAAGACATCTGGTACTTTTAACCCCCGATATTCTACAGGTTTAGTATATTGTGGATAATCAAGCAAATTATTATTAAATGATTCATTTACTAATGATTCTTCATTTATTACTCCAGGAATAAGTCTAACTACACTATCCATTATAGCCATTGCTGCAATTTCTCCTCCGGTCAAGATAAAGTCACCAATACTAATGATTTCATCTGCAAGTGTTTTAATTCTCTCATCAAAGCCCTCATAATGACCGCAGATAATAATTAAATGCTTATATTCTTTTAATTTACTTGCAACACTTTGTTTATAAGTAATGCCTTCTGGTGATAAAAGTATGACATGAGAATCTGCAGTTTTAATTTTATCTAAAGCTAAAAATATTGGTTCACAACGTATAAGCATTCCTGCTCCTCCCCCATATGGAGTATCATCAACTTGTTTATTAGGAAGAGGTGATGAATCCCTAAAATTAATTATATTTATTTCCACTAATTCTTTATCTATAGCTCTTTTAATTATTGATTCATTAAGCATTCCCTTAAAAAACTCGGGAAATAAAGTTAAAATATCAATTTTTATAAATATCACCTCACTTGTATATATATTATACTATTTTATTTTCATTTTACAAACATAAACTTTTACCATTATTTGTATAAATTGTTTTTGTTTCCTGATCAAAGTGATCAATATATTCATCTATCAAAGGAATTAAATAAGTTTTATTGCTATATTCTACTTTTATATAATTCATATTACTACTAGTATATATTTCTATAACTCTACCGATATTTTCTTTATCATCCATAACTGTTGCTCCAATTAAATCTTGTAATATATATTCATGTTCGGCAAGTTTCAAATCACTTTTCTTAAAATAGATATTATATCCAATATATTTAGTTACTAAATTTATATCATTAATATTATTTACTCTAATTAAGTAATTATTTTTATGTATTCTAACACTTGTTATTTTTAAAAGTTCATTATTAATTAAAATATGATTACCAATCTTAAATACTTTTTCCTTTTTATCAAAGGCACTTTTTACTTTAAGTTCCCCTTTAATACCAAAAAAGTTAATTACTCTACCTACTATTATTAATTCTTCCATTATATACCTCATACATTAAAATGCTTCCCGCAACACCAACATTTAAAGATTCACAAGCTTTATCCATTTTAATATTAACAAGTTCATCACAAAGCTCTTTTATATTTTTATGTACTCCCTTACCTTCATTTCCTAAAACTAAAGCAATATTATTGCATATCTCATCTTTAATATCTTTACCACTTACAACATCACTAACTAATATTTTATAGCCCATTTCTTTTAATTTAGGAATATATTCTATTATATTAGTTCTAATGACATTTATATTAAAAATCATTCCTTCTGTTGCTCTAATTACTTTAGGATTATATAAATCAACACTTTCATCACTTAAAATAATATTGTTAAAACCAAAAGCAATACTAGAACGAATAAGAGTACCTAAATTCCCCGGATCTTGAATATCATCTAAAATTAAGACATTGCCACTTATTTTTTGCTCTGGAATATATTTTACAATCGCCGCATTATCACTAATTGATTTTTGATCACTTATTTTTTTCATAATTTCTTTAGTAACTAAAAAGTCTGCATTATTATCATTTATGCTAATAGTATTTATTACTAATCCTTTTTCTTCGGCTTCTTTAATTAAATGATCTCCTTCAATTAAAAAACATTTATCTCTATCTCTATTTTTCTTTAATTTTAAACTATTCCAATATTTAACTTTTTCATTATTAACACTAGTAATAACCATTAATATCTCAACTTCTTTCTTGCTTCCTTATAATTAGGATAAGCTTGTGCTACTAAAGTCCAGAAATTTTTACCATGATTACCTTCAAAAAAGTGACAAAGTTCATGAACTATAACATAATCTAGTAAAGAAATTTCTTTTTTTAATAATTCGGTATTTAATGTAACTGTTTTTTTAGTTACATTACAAACTCCCCATCTGGTTTTCATCTTTCGAAATTTCAAAGTAAACTCCGGCAAATGAGAAAAACATTTCTTGGCAATTTCCACTTCTTCTGTAAATATGCGTTTAACTTCACTATTATAAAATTTATCTAATTCTTCTTTGTTTTTAACATATACATAGGAATCATCAAAAGTTACTTTATCTTGATCTTTATATTCTATATAATATTTCTTACCTAAATACATGAATTTATCATTATCTTTTGATTTATCTAAGGCTAAATCATACATTTTTAAAATACTATTTTCATTTTCTTTAATTAAACCTAAAATGCTTTTGGTGCTTAAATACATCGGAGCACTAACATATAACTTCAAATCGTCATTAACTCGAAAATACAAATTTTTATTTTTTTTGCGAATAACTACTACTTCAATGTCTATTCCATTACTTGTCTTGTATATCATTTTTAAGTATATCCCTTATTTCTTCCAAAGTTTTAAGTTCAGCACTTTTTGTCTCTTTTACTTCTGCTTCCTTTTTCTTTTTAGTAGTTATTCTATTAACAAATTTGACCACAATAAATAAACAAAATGCTACAATTAAAAAATCAATTACACTTTGTATAAAAGCCCCATACATAATTTTGGTATTGCGAAAAGTTATTGATAAATTAGAAAAATCAATACCTCCGAGAATAAGGCCAATTATGGGAGTAAAAATATTATTAACTAAACTTGTAACAATTGATGAAAAAGCCCCACCAACAATAACTCCAACTGCTAAATCAAGGACATTACCCCGAGCAATAAACTTTTTAAATTCTTTTAACACTATAATCACATCCAATATCATTTTATCATAATTTTTATTAAAAAAATAGGTTTTTACAAAAGAAAAAATCTATTATAAAAATAGACTTTTACTTAACTACTATTTCAAATTCATTAGTATTTTTATTTAAATCAATGACTAAAGTTGTTCCAACATTTAAATTAGTATCAATTAATTTATGACCAATTAAATTTTCAATATTTCTAGTAATATACCTTTTAATTGGTCTTGCTCCATATCTTTCATCATAAGCATCACTTACAATCTTTTCTTTAACAGCATCCGTAATTTCAATATGTAAATAATTTTGTTCCATTCTTTTATTTAATTCTTTAATTAATTTATCTACTATTTCATAAACGGTGTCTTTCTTTAGAGAATTAAATACTATTACTTCATCGATACGATTAATGAATTCTGGTCTAAATGTATTTTTAAGTTCATTTAAGACAAGTTCTTTAGCATTACTTTGGTTTTCTAGAATATATTCACTACCTAAATTACTGGTCATAATGATAATAGTATTTTTGAAATCTACGGTTCTTCCTTGAGAATCGGTAAGTCTACCATCATCAAGTATTTGCAGTAGTATATTAAAGACATCTTTGTGGGCTTTTTCTATTTCATCAAATAGCACTATTGAATATGGATTTCTTCTGACAGCTTCAGTTAATTCTCCACCCTCATCGTATCCAACATATCCTGGAGGAGCTCCAACTAAACGAGATACATTAAAAGCTTCCATATATTCTGAACAATCGATTCTAATCATATGTCTTTCATCATCGAATAACTCATAAGCAAGGGCTTTAGCTACTTCTGTTTTACCAACACCAGTTGGGCCTAGAAATATAAATGAACCAATTGGTTTATTAGGATCTTTAATTCCACTACGGGCTCTAATAATTGCTTCACTTACTAAATGAAGAGCATCATCTTGTCCCATAACTCTAGTTTTTAGTCTATCAAATAAGTGTAACAACTTATCTTTTTCACTACTTACTAATTTTGATACGGGAATATGAGTCCAACGTGATATTATCTCGGCGATATCTTCTTCAGAAACAACATCAGATAAAATATTACTTTGATTATTTTCTTGTAAAGTTTTTAGTTCTGATTCAAGTTTTGGAATAGTACCATGACGAAGTCTTGCACTAGTTTCTAGATCATAGTTATTTTCGGCGGTTTGTAAATCAAAACGAGCACGCTCCAGTTCTTCTTTCTTTTTATTGATGTTATCTTTAACTTCTTTTTCTTCTTCCCATTTATTCCGCATTTCTTGTTCTTTAGCTTTTAAATCTTCTAATTCTTCATTAATTTTTTCTAATCTTGCTTTACTAATTTCATCTTTTTCGCGTCTTATTGCTTGTCTTTCTATTTCTAGACTCATAATTTTTCTGGTAAGTTCATCAAGTTCTACTGGCACTGAATCAAGTTGCATCTTAATTGTGGCACAAGCTTCATCCACCAAATCGATTGCTTTATCTGGTAAATATCTATCTGTGATATATCTATCAGATAGAGTTGAGGCCGCAACTAAAGCACTATCTTTAATAGTAACTCCATGAAATATTTCAAATCTTTCTTTTAAACCTCGTAGAATAGTAATTGTATCTTCAACATTTGGTTCACTAACTAAAACTTTTTGAAATCTTCTTTCTAGTGCTCCATCTTTTTCAATATACTTACGGTATTCATTTAGAGTTGTTGCCCCAATAACATGAACTTCACCACGTGCAAGCATTGGTTTTAACATGTTAGATACATCCATTGCTCCAGTATCGCCAGCCCCAACAATCATGTGAATTTCATCGATAAACATAATAATATTACCGTCGCTATCTTTTATTTCTTTTAAGACTGCTTTTAGTCTTTCTTCAAATTCTCCACGATATTTGGCACCAGCAACTAAAGCTCCCAGGTCTAATTCCCAAATAGTATGATTTTTCAAGCTGTTTGGCACATCACCTTTAACGATTCTTTGGGCCAGTCCTTCCACTATTGCCGTTTTACCTACCCCGGGTTCACCAATTAAAACTGGATTATTTTTACTTTTGCGTGATAATATTCTAATAACATTTCTTATTTCTTCATCACGACCAATAACAGGATCAACTTTATTATCTTTAACATTTTCTGTTATATCCCGTCCATATTTATTTAAAACATCTTTTAATTCTTCATTATTTCCTGGATACATATTATCCCTCCTCACATGATGTATTGTAGCACCAAAATTAGCACTTGTCAAGTACGAGTGCCAATTTATTTAAAAAAATAAAATACAGCTTATAAAACTGTATTTAAATTAGAATCCGCCACCGCTGCGACCTCCGCCGCCGAAGCCGCCACCACCAGAGAAGCCGCCACCAAAACCACCGCCAGAGCTCATTGAAGATGAGGCGTTAGCTCGATTAATTGATACTTGACTCGAATTAATTGCGGAATGCATTGATGAAGATATAATACTGGCCATATGCATATTATGAATATGGGTAAACATAATATAATCGGCAGAATTAATATCAGTAAATTCTGTGATTTTAACATTCATCGCTTTTTCTACTTTATCAGCAAGGCCAAAGACTGTAGCATAAACTAAATATCTTTCCCATAAAGCAATTTCTGGTAATTCTTTAATACTAAAATTACCAAAATCATTTAAGAAATTTTTAAAAGCTTTCCATTTGGCATAATGTTCAATACCTTTTTTAGTTTTTTTAGTACAAGCAATAGCATAAATCATAAAGATTATAGCGAAGAATATAGTTAGAATACCCAGAAACATTTCAATATTATTACTTGATATAAATGTTAGTAAAATTATTGAATAAATTAGTAATACAAAAGGTATCCATATATAATTTCTTTTCTTCTCGAAGAAATTTTGAGATTGACCATCTTTAGTTACTTTGTTTTTCCAATTAGTGTAACTACTCATAAAGTCTCTACAGGTTGTTGCATTACTTGCATATTTCTTTAGCTCAATAGTTGTAAAAGTATTATCATTACCAACTGTTGTAAACAAGAAGTCTACTAATGAATTTTCTGTTTCATTTAAATTATCCCGATTAAGTAATGTAAATGTATAACTATCTTTCTTATCAGGTATTGCTTCTGCTTTAATATTCTTCTTATATATTAAATTCATTACACTAGCACTTAAGGCATTTTCAGTAACATTATGGTTCATCAAATAATCTACAACTTCAACATTATAATCATCAATAAAATCACGATTATATTTATGATTAAAATCAGATTTTAATTCTTTATCATATTTTAAATAAATATAGATAAAACCTAAAACCAACAAAATATAAAATCCAATTGTTCCAAAAAGGGCAATATTCCATTTGGTTTGTACTTTCCTTCTTAAAGCATTAGTTTCATCGGCAATTTCTGTTTCTTCTGCAACTATATCATCTAATGTTTCATCGCTATGTTTACTAATTAAATTTGGATTCACTAGGGAATCAGCAAAAGTAATACGCATATCTAAAATGCCGTATGCCTCTAATTTATCAATACTTGCTATAACGATATTATTGGTATTAGAATTATAATCATGAACTTCTCCAGATAATGGTCCATGCGCCCAAAAACGGAAATTATTACTATTATCTAACCCCGGCAAAATAACGCGAACATTTAGATCATTTATTTCATCTTGCAGTTCTCCACTAAAGAAATTCCAATAAAATTCCGCAAAACCATTATGCAAAATGATTGCATCTTCTAAAGTATAACTAACCTTAAAAGCTATTTTTTCATTATTAATAGGATAATACATCCGAATACTTACACCATTATAAGTATTATCTACTGTATATTTTTGAGAATCACCAATATTAGCAAAACTTACCAAAGTAAAGTCAGTAAAGTTTTCTTCAAAAGTATCAAAAGAAATACTATCAATATTAGCACCAGCTACAGAAACGTTACTAATAGCACTAGCAGATAGGGAACTATTAGAACTAGATGTACTTAAATTTAGTTCATAACCGTTCATCGTTCCATCAACTAAAAATATTTCTTCAACTGATACATCCCCATTTTCTAAAACTTCAGCATTAATATAATACCCTTCTATATCATAACTAACCGCCAAGGAGATTGTTGGGAATAATAAAAATAAAAACAAACTATATATAATCTTTTTCAGAATCTCACCCTCTTAAAAAAAGGCTTTATAGCCTTTAGAATTTAACTTGAACATTTTCACGTTCAGCTTCATTTGCTTCAAAGAAAGCTTCTTTTTTAAATTTAAATAATGAAGCAATAATATTGCTTGGTACCATTTCAACTTTATTATTATACATTAATACTGTATCATTATAAAATTGTCTAGCACTAGCAATTTTACTTTCTGTTTCAGTTAATTCTTGTTGCAAATGTTGAAAATTAGTATTTGCTTTTAATTCTGGATAAGATTCAGATAAAGCAAATAATTTTGATATTGCTTTTTCAAGTTCTCCATCAGCTTTCATTTGCGCTTCAGGTGTTGTAGCTGAAACATAAGTATTTCTCGCTTGAATTACAGCTTCTAAAGTTTCAGATTCATGTTTAGCATAACCTTTAACAGTTTCTACTAAATTAGGGATTAAATCAAATCTTCTTTTTAATTGAACATCGATTTGAGCCCATTGATCTTTAACTCGGTTTCGCAAATCTACTAGTTTATTATAAGTTGCAAATGCCCAAGCAATAATTAAAACAACTACTATTATTAAAATAATCCACACCATAATTTATTCCTCCTAATATAATTTTATCATATTTTTATAATTTATAAAACACATTTTTAATAAATAGCTATTAAATCCGTAAAGGATTAAAATCTATTTCTAAATAACTATCTTTAATACCTATAAATATATTATCAAGTTCTCTTAAAGTATTCATAAGTTTATCATCAAACTTATATTTAATAATTATTTGCATCCGGTATTCATTATTAAATTTAAGTATAGAGGCCGTAGTTGGCCCTAAAACTATGGTATCTTTACTTAAATTTTTAGTTAAATAATATTTAGCTTTTTTAGCATTTTCTAGTGTTTTCTCATAATCCTTACCTATTATTTTTAAACCAACCATATAGTAATATGGCGGATATTTTAAAGTTTTACGAAACTGCATTTCTCCAAGATAAAACTTATCATAGTCATTCTCTTTAACACAGTTTAGGCAAAAATTATCTGGATTAAATGTTTGAATTATAACTTCACCTGGAATATCACTTCTACCTGCTCTACCAGCCACTTGGCTTAATAGTGAATAAGTATTTTCACCACTCCTATAATCTGGCAAATTCAGGGTTGTATCAGCATTTATTACCCCAACTAAAGAAACTTTAGGAAAATCAAGTCCTTTACTAATCATCTGTGTTCCTAGTAATAAATCATATTTATATTCTTTAAAATCATTGATTATTTTTTCATGAGTTCCTTTATTTCTTGTGGTATCTTGATCCATTCTTACAACTCTAATTCCGGGATACATACTATTTATTGTCTCTTCTAATTTTTCAGTACCCAACCCATAATAATTTAGACCATCTTCACCACAATTTGGACAAACTTCATCCCTTTTTTTCTGATAGCCACAATAATGACATATCAAATTATTGGTTGATTTGTGATAAGTTAAGGTAATATCACAATTAGGACACTTATATGTATAGCCGCAGTTACTACAAGTAATAAATGTTGAAAAGCCTCTTCTATTTAGTAAAAGTATTATTTGTTCATGTCTTTCTAACCTATCTTTAATTTTTTCTTGTAATACTTCACTAAATATAGTGTTTCTTTTTTTCATTTCACTTTCCATATCTACTAAATAAACATTAGGCAGTTTTGCATTACCTATTCTTTTAGTAAGTTTAAGCAATTTATATACCCCTTTATCAGCTCTAGCTTTAGACTCTAAAGAAGGTGTCGCACTACCTAATACAACAGGAATATTATTGTATTTTCCGCGGTATATCGCTATATCTCTAGCATGATACCGGGGATTATTATCTTGTTTATAGCTACCACTATCTTCTTCATCAATTATAATAATTCCCAAATTTTTAAGAGGAACAAACATAGCACTACGAGTACCTACAACAACATGCACTTCACCACGGAGTATCTTTAAGTATTCATCATATTTTTCACCCTCTGATAAACTTGAGTGAAATATGGCAACATCTCCCCCGAAAGCCTCATAAAATCTTTTGGCAATTTGGGTAGTTAAACCAATCTCTGGCACTAGCATAATTGCTGTTTTACCACTATTTATAACACTTTCAATCCATTTAATATAAACTTCAGTTTTACCACTACCAGTAATACCATATAGTAAATATGTATCATGTTTAGAAAAATCAACACTATTAAAAACATTCTCTTGTTCTTTAGTTAATTCTTTTTTAACTAAAGAAGTATTATCTTTATTAATTCGATATTTACTAACTTTCTCTATTTCTATTAAATCTTCATCTTTTAAACTTTTTAATATATTACTGCTAATATCCTTTTTATTTAATTTACCATTCTTTAATTTATTTAATACTTCTATTTGTTTTTTTCTATTTTTATATTGATCTATATAATCATCAACTTTATTTATATCTTTGATGATAATAAATTCATCATATATATCATAATTATGTTTTTGACTCTTTATTTTTAAGCTACTAGGTAACATAGTTTGATAAGCAGTTATTAAATTACATAAAGTTATACTTGATAAATACTCACCAACATCCATTAATTCTTTATTTAATACTAATTCTTCATTATCTATTCTAATAATTTCTTTTAATTCATAATCAGTATCATTAGTATTTTTAAGTTCCATAACAAAACCAAATACCTCACTTTTTCCAAAAGGTACATATACTTTCATTCCTACTTGAATTACATCTTGTAACTTTTCAGGAACTTTATAAATAAACATCTTATTTAAAGATTTAACAGGATATTCTATAATTACATTTGCATACATAACTTAATTTTAGCAAAGGTAACCTAAAAAAACAATACCTATAAGCAAAAAGGTTAAATGATAAACACTTAACCTTTAATTAATGCGTTCATCTACGGACAGTTTTTAAAAATCATAAAAATAGATGTAACATACTTGCTACACCTATTGCCCTTTAAACTTGATAAAACAACCCTTTTTTGATATTATTAATTTAGATAAAAATAAGGAGTTGTTTTATGTATAAATTGTATAATACTCAAGAAGATTTTGCAAGTAATTTAAATGAATTTCTGAAAAATTCTGTTCATTTTATCAGAAAAACTCAATTAAATATTTTACCTTTTATTATTTGGGGTATGATTTTATCAGAATCTTCTGTTGCATCTGACATTGCTAAACATATTAAAGGACCTGATTTTGATAATATCGGATATGATTCTAAAGTTAAAAGAATTCGTAGATTTTACAATAACGATCTTTTTGATTCTTATTCTTTTTATGATTCTATTATTAGATTTGTTATTGCTAATTATAAGAAAAAACACAAAGACAATCGTGTTCATATTATTGTTGATCATATGTTTTCTCATAACAATTATACTGTTCTTATGATTTCTATGCGTATTGGACAGCAAGGTATTCCTTTATGGTTTAGATGTTTTAAGGGTAAACCTGATGATGCTTATCAAGAATCTTTAATTCTTGAAGGAATTAATTACGTGATTAATCTTTTCAAAGATAAATCTTATAATCTTATTTTTACATTTTAAAAAAATATATTGAAGAATATGAAAAAAAGGCTCAAGATAATGATTAAGCCTTTTTATTTTTTAGTATCATTTTTCTTTTCTTCCATTACTTCTTTTAAAGCTGTACCAAATGTGGCAACACCAGAAAGTTCTGCCGGAACAATAATTTTAGTTGATTTACCATTAGCTAAATGTTCTAATGCTTCATAACTTTTAAGTCTTAAAACTGCTTCATCAGCTTTAGCTTCTCTAATTAAACGAATAGCATCAGCTTCCGCTTGTTTTAATTTAAGTAATGCTTCTGCTTCACCTTCAGCCACTTTAATTTGGCTCATCATTTGTGCTTCAGCCCTTAAAATCGCACTTTCTTTTTCACCTTCAGCAATTAAAATACTTGATTTCTTTTCGCCTTCAGCTTGTAATATTTTTTCTCTTCTTTCTCTTTCTGCTCGCATTTGTTTTTCCATAGCATCTTGAATATCCCTCGGCGGCAGTATATTTTTAACTTCCACACGATTTACTTTAATACCCCATGGATCAGTTGCTTCATCGAGTATTGAACGCATTTTAGTATTAATGATATCTCTACTAGTTAAAGTTTGATCAAGTTCCAATTCCCCAATAATGTTTCTTAAAGTTGTTGCTGTTAAGCTTTCAATAGCATTTATTGGATAATCAACTCCATAAGTATAAAGCTTTGGATCAGTTATTTGAAAATAAACAACTGTATCAATTTGCATCGTAACATTATCTTTAGTAATTACTGGCTGCGGAGCAAAATCTTTAACAATTTCTTTTAAAGTAACTTTGTTTGCTACTCGGTCAATAAATGGAACTTTAAAATGCAAACCATTTTGCCACGTTGCATAATAAGAACCAAGTCTTTCAATAACATAGCTCTGTGCTTGTGGAACTATTTTAATACTAAGTAAAATAATTATCGCAACAATTACAAGTATGGCAATTAATATTTCAGGCATTATTTATCCTCCTTTCTAACAACTAATTTAACACCGTCGATAGCATCAATTATTACATTCTCACCCACTGCTATTAATTTATCACTTATAGCACTCCAAGTTTTGCCATCAACTTTTACTTCACCAATTTGGTTTTTCTTAATTTCAGCAGTTACAACTCCCGTCATTCCAATAACTCTATCAATATTAGTGCGAGCTTTTTGGGTTGGTAAAATCTTTTTAAGTATTGGTCTTGTTGTAAAGAGTAAAATTATTCCTAAAACCGCAAAGACAGTTGAGGTTATTGCACTATTATCTACAAAGAATGATAAAATCATGGCAACAATACCACTAATTACAAACCAAATGGTAAGTAAATTTACTGTAGCTATTTCAATTATTGCCAAAACAATAACTAAAACTAACCAAAAAATCCAATCCATAATACTTCAACTCCACTTAAATTATACTATAAAATTATATGAAAAAAAAGTGCTATCTAGCACTTTCTATACCCGCCATGGAATTACTTAAATCAATTGTAAATAGATTTACTAACTTTGCAAGTGTATAACCATCATTTATACGAAGCACATATTCTTTACCATCTTCAACAATTTCTTTTAAAATAACATAATCATCACTTGGTTCTTCACTATCTGTTAGAATAACCGCCAAAAAGTAATTTTCATTTTCTAATTTAGCTTGTTCTAACAATAAGCAATTTACATCATTTTCTAAAGTAATCACAGTATCAACCTTCATAATTTATCTCCCTCTACTAACAACTTCTTGAACTTGTCTATCTAAATCATCTTCGTATGTATCTTCAACATTATTTTTTCTAGACATCTTTTTCTTAAAGCCATCAAACAAATCATTAAACTTAGATTTTAAAGTATTTATATCTGTTACTTTTTCCTCATTTTCTAATGAAGGAATTGTATTATTATCACCACGTACATAAGCTTTATAACCCGCAAATATCATACCACCAACAGTTGCAATGCCATCAGCTGCTAAAAATCCTGGCCCAAATCCAACAACTATACCTGCAACAGCTACAACTCCACCAATTTTTAAGATATTTTTAACTGTTGGAGTAAGTATTGCTCTTCTAACTTTAGTAACTTCTAATTTTTTGCCAACTGGTATTTTTTCTTCAACTACATCATCAATTGTTGGAGCAACTGGTGATAATTCTTCATAGTTGGCATCAACATAATCATTAGCTTTTTGATTTACAGCTGAATCTATATCATCAAAGATATCAGTTATAGGTCTTGTTTCTTCATGATCTTTTTCCATTTCCTCTGGCAACTTAATTGCTGGGGGTGTAGGAAGAACATCTTCTGGTTTTACTTCATCAACTACTACAGGTGCTTCAATTACTTCTGGTTCTTCCAAAACACTTGTATCTTCAACTGTTTTTTCTTTTTCTAATGTTTTAAATTCTACATTTAAAACATTTTCTTCAGCACTATATCTATTAGTTATTGATGTAGAAGTATAATAAAAACCACTTGGTAATCTTAATGTATTTACTTCTTTATCAGAATTGATTAAAGCGTCATATTTATAATCGCTTGCTTCTTTTAATTCAAAAGTAGCATCAGGATTTAATCTTTTTAATTCATTAACTAACCAGTTTAATTCTCCTTCTTTTGTTTTAGTAAAAATTGGTTCTTTAACTGGTTCTTCTTTTTTAGTTACTTCTTCAGTTGGACTAAATATGCCATGGGAATTGTCTACAGTTTCAGAATAACTTTCATCCTTTTCTTCATATAATTCTTGTAATTCACTATCTTTAACTAAAGAATTTTCTACTCCCACAAATGATAAAGAATATTTATTACATAAACCTTCAAATTCATTTTTAATTTTTACTTTATCTAAACCGTAATAAGCTATGCTATTACGCATTTCACTTACTAATTCTTCAACCTTTGTTTTATTATCGGAATTTAAAGCTAATTTTTGTAAAACTGTTCCTAAATCATTTATATCTTTTAATAAAGAATTTTTAAAAGTATTTAAATCAAAGTTTTGCATTTCTTTATCATAAATATTTTTTTGAGTATTAAAATTATTTAAAGCTTCTAGATAGGCATCTTTACAAATCTTTTCTTCGCTTCTTAATCTTAAAGTTTCTCTAGTTTTTAATGCTGGTGTTAAATCTGTTCTAAAATCAATAGAATTTAATTCTCTTTTAACATTAAAATAATTTTCTTCTTGAATTTGCATATTTTTTTCAGATGCAATATATTCAGCAACAAAATTAAATCTATCTTTAATCGTTTTTATTAATGTTTGATAGTTTAAAACATTTGCTCTATCAGACAAATTAGCAAAACTATCTCCTTTAATAATACTATCTAGGTTTTCAACAGATTCCATTAAGCTTCTACTAAAATTTTTCACATCAAAAGGAGTATTAGCTCTCTTTTCTAATGCCACTAGATCTTGAACTAAAGTTTCTAGATCAACATCTTCAGTTGCTCTTAAAAAATCTCTAGTACTAGTGATAACAAAACCGTTTTCTCCTAATAAATTAAAAACATCATCATTCATATTAAATCCCTCACTAGTATAATAATATCACAGATAATAATTAAATGCAAGAAAAAATAAGTTTAAGATTCGGTTTTTTGTGAAAAAACATAATAATTTTTATAGCAATTTACTTTACAGTAAAGCAAATGTAAAGTA
>CALVKF010000023.1 GCA_944332555.1 uncultured Bacilli bacterium | reverse complement strand
GTGATATAATGAAATTACTAAAAAACTTATAAGGAGGTTGTATGAAAAGAATCATTATTGAAGGTAATCATCCACTTAGTGGTAAAATTAAGATTGGAGGTGCAAAAAATAGTGTAGTTGCCCTTATTCCTGCAGCTATTATGGCAACTGGTCCAGTAAAAATATCAAATGTCCCAAATATTTCTGATAAAGATGCCTTACTAGAAATATTAAAATTATTAAATGTATCCGTTCATCGTGGTAGTGGAACAATTGAAATTGATGCCAGTAATCTAGAAAACAAAGTAATACCTGAAACTTTAAGTAATAAACTTCGGGCATCATATTATTTCATGGGAGCCTTACTTGCGAGATTCAAAAAGGTTGAAATGTATTTTCCTGGTGGTTGTAATATTGGTTCTCGTCCCATTGATTTACATTTAAAAGGCTTTGAAGCTCTAGGAGCAACTATCACTAAAGAAGATAGTAAATACTTAATTGAGGCTAAAGAATTAAAGGGAGCAGATATCTTCCTTGATTTCGCATCAGTGGGAGCAACAGTTAACATAATGATTGCAGCATCTATGGCTAAAGGAACAACTCATATTATGAATGCCGCAAGGGAAGCCGAAATAAGCAATATAGCAGAACTTCTAAATAATATGGGAGCCAAAATTAAAGGTGCAGGTACAGAACAAATAACTATTGAAGGCGTAGATAAACTTCATGGTGCAGAGATAAAAGTTATACCAGATCGTATTGAAGCTGGAACCTACATCATTATGGGAGCCTTACTAGGAGATAATCTTACAATCGAAGGTATGATTCCAGAACATAATATTGTTTTACTTAACAAATTACAAGAAATGGGAGTTAATTTTAAATTACAAAACCATAAAATCATTTTAAATAAAGCCGATCATTTAAAACCAACAAATGTTAGAACGGTAGTATATCCTGGTTTTCCAACAGACTTAGGTCAACCTATGGCAGTTTTGCTTACTCAAGCTCATGGCATCTCGCTATTTGAAGAAACAATTTGGGAAAATAGAATGGGACATGTTAAATATTTAAACAAAATGGGAGCAAATATCCAAGCTGAAAGACAACATGCAAAAATTACAGGACCAACACCTTTGCATGGTGAAGAAATAACTGCAACTGATCTTCGAGCTGGAGCAGCCCTTGTTACCGCAGGTCTTATTGCTGAAGGCACAACCATTATCAATGATGCTGAACATATTCTCCGCGGTTATGAAAGAATTATTGCAAAACTTACCGCTGTTGGTGCTAAGATAAAAATTGTTGAAGTATAATTTAATAGATTATACTTTTTTTATGGGGGAAAATATGAAAATTAAATTAAAAAGAAGATATAAATTACTATTAATAATATTAATCGGAGGAGCCATAACCTTTCTAATAAATACTACCTCAGTTAAATCTAAAATTGATTTAGTAAGTATTGGTGATGGCCTAAGTCTAGGTATGACCCCTTATAATGTCGCGGGTAATAGTTTTAATGATTATATTAAAGAATATCTAGAGAAGAAAAATAAACTAGGTAGTTTTAATAATGAATTTTCAGAAGGTCATTTAAGAATACATGAATTAAATGACTACCTAGAGGATAACACTTTAGGTAGATTTACAAGACTCCCCATAAAACAAATACTTGCTAAAGCCGATGTTATAACTATAGCTATTGGAATAGATGAACTTGCTGATATTTCTTTATATGAAGAAATATCAACTAAAATAATTGAAGACTATTTACGAGAAATGGAAAATCTTCTTAAGACAATTCGCGAATTTTATGATAAAGAAATAGTAATTATCTCCTTGTATCCGGCCTATAACTTTGAAAGAAAAGATGCTATTGAAATAAATCAAGGCTTAAGTAAGATTGCTGCAGAATATAACTCCAAATACTTAGATATAATTGCTTATTCTCTAAATGAATCATATTTCTTAGATAAAACTAGTTATTATATGAACTATTTAGCACATGAGCATATTGCAAATGAAATAATTAATATGTTATTTGAATGACTTTAAATTGTAATAAAAAAACACTAATTTTACTTGCTATAATAAAAAAGTATGATATAATAATAAAGTCAAAGGAATTACTATGTCAAAAAATTGACATGGCGGAAGGAGTGAATTATGAAAGCAAATATTCATCCAGAAATGAAAGACGCTACTGTTACATGTGCTTGTGGAGCAACATTTAAGACAATGTCAACAAAAGATAAAATCGATGTTGAAATTTGTAGTGAATGTCATCCATTCTATACAGGTACTCAAGGTAAAGTAAAGAAGACTGGAAAGATTGAACAATTTAATAGAAAATTTGGCTTAAATCAAGAACAAAAGTAGTAATATTTTTGTTTTTTTTCTATATTTAATGTATAATTAATATAAGGAGCTGATAATTATAAAAATATTTTTAGGTGTAGATCACCAAGGAGCAAAGTATAAAGATGATATAATTAATTATTTAAAAAGTAATGGTATTGAAGCTTATTCTGTTGATTTAACTAATAATCCAACCGATGACTATCCGGATTTCGCCTATCTTACATGCAAGAAAGTTTTAGAAAATAATGCTTTAGGTATCCTAGTCTGTGGTTCAGGTATTGGTATGAGTATCGCCGCCAACAAGGTAAAGGGAATAAGATGTGCTAGAGTATTTGATGAAAATGATGCTTTTACTGCCAAAAATCATAATGGAGCAAATGTTATAGCTATAGGTATTAATTTAAATATAGAAGAAGTATATAAAATAATTGATACTTTTATAGCTACCAAAGCTCCAAATGAAGAAAGACATTTAAGAAGAATCGAAAAAATAAAAGAAATAGAAGAAGGTACATATCATGTTTAAAATTGTTTTATATATAATTTGTACCTTTATTGCTGCTTTTGCTATATCTGGTATTAATTTTAATGGCATCATTAAAAAAGATAAAGTAATTGAAGCAAGAGTTTTAGTAGTATCACTAAGTTTAGCTTTAGGTTATTTACTTGCTAATTTCATCATGGATTTTACCAACATATTTTAGAGCCTTAGGAATATAATTTAATTATGAAAAACAAATATTTAATTATACCAATAATCATTTTAAGTATTGTTGCAATTTTTAGTAGTTTCTCCAGTGAAACTACTTTTTTAAAAGAAAACGAAGATGAAAATATAGAGATAACTCTTAAGGATAGCGAATCAAATGAAATAAAAGATATTGATTTAGAAGAATATTTAATTGGTGTTCTAGCTGGGGAAATGCCTGCATCATTTGAAATTGAAGCTCTAAAAGCCCAAGCCGTAGCAGCCCGTTCTTATGCCATTTATAAAATGAATACCACAACAACTGATTATGATATTTTATCAGATATAACTAATCAAGTGTATATAACTGAAAGTGATATGAAGGAAAAATGGGGCGAAGACTTTGAATATTACTATAATAAAATAAAAAACGCCGTTGATGCTACCGAAGATTTAGTAATGACTTATGATGGCGAGGTTATCAGTGCTTATTATTTTTCAATGAGCAATGGTTATACTGAAGATGTATCAAGTGTTTTTGGAGAGGCCAAAGATTATTTAGTAAGTGTTGATTCCTCTTGGGATAAAACGCTCAAAAATTTTACGGTAACTACCACCTACACCAAAGAAGATTTTTGTAACAAATTAAGTATAGATTGTTCTAATATAACTATTAATGAAATAAATAGAAGTGAAACTAATCGTGTTGATAACATACAAGTTAATAACAAAACTTTTAAAGGAACAGAATTTCGCACTCTTTTAGGACTTCGATCAACAGATTTTACAATAGATTTATCAGATGATGTAATTATTACTACAAATGGTTATGGTCATGGTGTGGGAATGAGCCAATATGGCGCCAATGAAATGGCTAAAGAAGGTAAAACTTATGAAGAAATATTAAAATATTATTATAAAAATGTCGAATTAGAAAAAATAAATGTATAAATTATAAAAAATATTCCCATACTTTAACTAGGATGGTGAATTATGAAGAAAAGAAAATTAAAAGGCTATGTCTTACCGACAGTTTATGTACTAGTTATTGCAGTCTTATTTATTAGTGTTTCATTCTTAGGAAGTGCCTTACAAAAGGAATTACAATATCAAGATTTATCAACAGATGCCCTAGATGATGATGTAACTCCTGTAATTAAGGAAGAGGAAAATCCAACAGATGAAACTACTGAATCAAAAATAGTAAAACCATTTACCTCTACATCAGTAGGCATTTCTAAATCATATTATGATATGACAGATGATGAAGCAACTCAAGAAAATTCTTTAGTATATTATGAACAAACATATTTACAAAATAGTGGAGTATTATATTCATCAGATGAAGTATTTGATGTACTTGCAACATATGATGGCACAGTAACTAATGTATCCACTGATGAAATACTTGGAAATGTTGTAGAAATAACTCATAATCCAAATTTAAAAACAGTTTACTATTCTCTTGGTGAAGTAACAGTTAAAAATGGAGATGTTCTAAAAAGTGGTGATATAATCGGTAAGAGTGGAGATAACTTACTAGAAGGAGAAAAAGATAATTCCTTACTAGTTGAAGTATATTATAACGGTAATACAATAGATCCTGAAGATTTTTATAATATGAATATCAAAGATTTACAATAATAAAATAATCCCTTAATTAATATAATTTATTAAGGGGTTGTTTGGTTATGAAAGAAAATATTAAAAAGCGTGTTTTAGATGAGGCTAATCACATTCTAAACACCAAAGAAACTATTAGAGAAACGGCAAGTAAGTTTAACATTAGTAAAAGTACAGTTCATAATGATTTATCAAGAAGATTAAAAGATATTGATGAAAATTTATCTAAATCGATAAATGAAATATTTGATAATCATGAAAGAACAAAACACTTGCGGGGAGGAGAAAGTACTAAAGCTAAATATAAGAAAGGAGATTAATGGCAAAACTTAATAATGTATTATATTTAACAGATGATTGTATTTATTTAAAAAATAAGAAAAAAGATAAATTAATAAAATATAAAATTAATTCAGGAATTATAGAGTATGGTAAAATATATAATATTGATAAATTTATTAAGGTGTATGAAAAAATATTAAAAGATAATAACTTAAATAATAATTTACTTGGAGATACAATAAAAATCATTGTATCTCCAAATTATACACCAGCAGATATTAATTTGTTAAAAAAATTATTTGAAAGATTTAATTATCGTAAAATAGTGGTAGATAATGAGATTAAAACCTATAAATTAAATAATAACAACTGTTACTTAAATGTATTTGATAATTTTATGAATCTATCATTTATTGATGAATATAAAAAAATAAATTCCTTTATTATCTATAATAATTATTTTCTAACAATTGATAAATTACTATCAAGTATCAAAGATAGAATTCAAAATAAAGAAATAATTTTATTAGGCCACGGAGAATTTTTACAAAAAATTTTTGAGTATTTTGAAAACAAATATGATAACAAAACCTACATATTTACTAACTTTGAGACCTATTTAATTGATAATAATTAGCAAAAAAGCCCTAAAATATTAATTCTTTTGTCGAATTTTGTCGAACGGTTTTTCTTGCATTACGCATAAATTAGTGGTAAAGTTAAGATAAAGAAGGAAGGAGTGATTGAAGTGATGCAAGGCAAAGTTAAATGGTTCAACAACGAAAAAGGCTATGGCTTTATCGAATATGCTGAGTTGTCTGACATTTTCGTGCATTATTCTGCTATAGTCAAAGATGGGTATAAGACATTAACCGAAGGCTCTTTAGTCAATTTTAAATTAATTGAAACATCTAAGGGACTGCAAGCAATCGATGTAGTAGAAGAAGAAAAGACTGCAATTGGTTAGATGAAGTAGTAACTAAACTAGATTAATTTCTAGTTTTTTCTTGCTATTTTTTCTATTATATAGTATCCTTAAATTAGAAAGGAGGAACTATCAATTGAAGAGTGTAAAAGTAGTAGCACTTTTAGTAGTAGGTATATTCTTATTAACTGGTTGTGGTTCACAAAAATTAACTTGTACAATGTCCGAAGAAGAAGACGGTATGATTTATACTAGTGAAGTAATTATGACATTTAAAGATGATAAAGTTAATGAATTTACTATGAATATGGATATGAAATTAAATGATGATGACATGATTACGATGTGGGATTCGTTCGTATCAACAATGAATTCAACTTTTGAACCAGTTGAAGAAGATGGTATTAAAATATCTACTGCTGTTGATGAAGATAATCATGCTTTTAGAGTTACTTATGAAGTATCTTTAGATGAAGCAAGTGAAGAAACTATTGAAGAATATGATTTGTCTGATATGATAAATTCTGATGAAACATTAGAAGAAATTAAAAGTGGTATGGAAGAAGAAGGCTACACATGTAAATAATACATGTGTTTTTCTAACTAATATGTAGTTTTTTTTCATAATTTATGGTATATTATTAATAGAGGTGATATATTTTGAAAATAAGTATTCGTGGTGATAAAATAACAGTTACCAAAGCAATTAAAGAATACATAACAGAAAAATTAAGTAGACTTGATAAGTATTTTGAAAAACCAAAGGAAATTGAATGTAAGGTTCTTATAAAAGTTAAGAATCAAGATCAAAGTATTGAAGTTACTGTTCCAACTTCTAAATTCACATTAAGAGCAGAAGAAAGACATCAAGACTTATATGCTGCAACAGATTTAGTTATTGATAAACTTGAAGGACAAATTAGAAAAAACAAAGCTAAATTAGAAAAGAAATATCGTGATGTACCAAAATTTGAAATGAATTTTGATTATGAAGAAATTCCAGAAGTAGAAGAAGAAGGAAAAATTGTTAAAAGAAAAGATATCGATATGAAACCAATGGATGAAGAAGAAGCGATATTACAAATTGAATTATTAAACCATGATTTCTTTGTCTTCAAAAATATTGATGAAGATTGTGTATCTGTTTTATACAAAAGAAAAGATGGCAGCTACGGTATAATTAATGTAAAATAAACTAATATAATAAAAGTTTATTAAAAAATTACTATAAGAGTTTAAAACTCTTATTTTTTTTGATATAATAAATGCTGAGGTGGAAAATGAAATTTTTAAAGAAGTTATTAGATAGTGAATATAAAGAATTAAGTCGTTTTGAGAGTATTGCTAAAGAAATCGAAGCAATGGAACCAGAAATTCAAAAATTAAGTGATGCTGAACTTAAAGAAAAAACTATTGAATTTAAAGCAGAGCTTGAAACTGGAAAAACTCTAGAAGATATAATAGTTCCAGCTTTTGCTGTTGCCAGAGAAGCCGCTTATAGAGCTATTGGAGAAAAACCATTCCATGTCCAAATCCTTGGTGGTTTAGCAATCCACTTTGGTAATATTGCGGAAATGAAAACTGGTGAAGGAAAAACCTTAACCACTGTTTTGCCGGCTTATCTTAATGCCCTTGAAGGAAAAGGTGTCCATGTTGTAACAACTAATGAATACTTGTCCCAAAGAAATGCACAGTGGATGGGACCAATTTATGAGTTATTAGGTATCACTGTTGGTGTTAACCTTCGGGAACTTAGTCCTAAAGAAAAACAAGATGCCTACAATGCTGATATAACTTATTCAACAAATAATGAAATTGGCTTTGATTATCTTCGTGATAACATGGTTGTTAAAAAAGAAAATCGAGTTCAAAGAGGATTAAATTTTTGTATCATCGATGAAGTTGACTCTATTTTAATTGATGAAGCTAGAACTCCATTAATAATTAGTGGTGGTAGATTTAATTCTAATAATTTATATATTGATGCTGACCGTGTTGCTAAAAAGTTAAAAGAAGATACGGATTATACAATTGATTTAAAAACTAAAAATGTATCATTAACTGAAGAAGGAAGTAAACGCGTAGAAAAACTACTTAATATTAAAAACCTTTATGATTTAGATAATACAGTTTTAGTTCATCACATTAATCAAGCTCTAAAAGCTAATTATGGTTTTAAAAAAGATATTGATTATGTTGTAGAAAATGATGCAGTTATTATAGTTGATCAATTTACTGGTCGTCTTATGCATGGTAGACAATATTCGGAAGGTTTACATCAAGCAATTGAAGCTAAAGAAGGCGTAACAATTAATACTGAAACTAAAACAATGGCTACGATTACCTTTCAAAATCTATTTAGAATGTATAATAAACTAGCTGGTATGACTGGTACTGCTAAAACAGAAGAAGAAGAATTTAGAAATATATATAATATGTATGTAATACAAATTCCAACAAATAAACCAGTAATCAGAGAAGATTTAGCAGATTTACTTTATCCAACAGAAAAAGGAAAATACGAAGCAATAATTAACTGTGTTAAAGAAATTCATAGTATTGGTAGACCAATACTTATTGGTACAATTTCTGTTGAATCAAATGAAAGATTAAGTAAACTTTTAACTAAAAATAAATTACCACATGAAGTATTAAATGCTAAGAATCATGAACGCGAAGCGGAAATTATTGCTCATGCTGGGGAAAAAGGAGCTATTACTCTAGCTACTAATATGGCAGGTCGTGGAACCGATATAAAATTGGGTGAAGGAGTTCGTGAACTCGGAGGTCTTTATGTAATTGGTACTGAAAGACATGAATCTCGTCGTATTGATAACCAACTAAGAGGTCGAGCAGGTCGTCAAGGAGATCCAGGAACTAGTCAATTCTTTGTTTCATTTGATGATGATTTAATGCGTCGTTTTGGAACTGAAAGAATTCAAAACATGTTAACTAGTCTAGGCCTTGAAGAAACTCAAGCAATCCGTTCTAAAACTTTAACTAAATCTATTGAATCAGCTCAAAAGAAAGTTGAAGGAAATAACTATGATTATCGTAAAAGTCTTCTTGATTTTGACAATGTTTTAAATGAACAAAGAGAAATAATTTATTCTAGAAGGAATGAAATATTAGATGAAGAATCTATTCATGATAAAATAATCGAAACATTTAGAAATACTATTAGAAATTTAGTAGAATCACATATTCCACCAGAAAATTATTTAACAGAACATGATTTATCAGAAATAGTAGAATATGTAAATACAAATTTCTTAAAAAATCAAAACTTAGATGTTAAAGATATTGAAAATTTAAAAGAGCAAGAAGTAGTTGATTATATTTTCGATTTAGTAATTAAAGATTATGAAAAGAAAATGATATCTTCACCTTTAATGAATGAATTTGAAAAAGCTATATCTTTAAGAGTAATTGATTCAAATTGGGTAGAACATATGAGTGCTATGGAACACTTAAAAGAAGGTGTTGGCCTTAGAGGTTATGCTCAAAGTAATCCTGTTCAAGTATATACAATGGAAGGTTACGAAATGTTTGAAAACTTACTTAATAAGATAGATAATGATATAGCAACATTCTTACTTAAAGCAGAAGTAAGACAAAATACTGAAAGAAAACAAACTTTACAAGGTCAAGCAAACGACGGTAAAGAAAAAGTAAAAGCAGCTCCAAAAAGAGTTGCAGCTAAAATAGGTAGAAATGACCCTTGCATCTGCGGCTCAGGAAAAAAATACAAGAATTGTTGTGGAAAGAATGCATAGTTAAAATTTTAATTTAGTCGAATTCGACCAAATTAAAACTAAGTAAAATTAAAAATATTGACATTAGCATTTGTCAATATTTTTTGTGAAAGAAAAACAGTGAACATGTTCAGAAACATATATCACATGTTCCAAAATGGAACATGTGGGTTGTAACTAATTTAGCATTTTATTATACTATGTTGTATAATGTGTATAGGAGTTGATATTTATGCTTTATTTAAAAAAGATAAACCTCGAAGATTTTGAAAAGGAATATAAAGCAATAAAGGCTATACCAGCCCAAGAAAATGGATTTGAAAATAAATATCATAATGTTACAAAGGACGAATTTGTAAATCAAGTAATTCCTAAATTGTTAAAAAATTCAGAAGGTTTAGAATTGCCTGATGGATATGTTCCAGATACTTATTTCTTTTTGTGGGATGATAATGAGATAGTTGGATTATTTAAAATAAGACATTATTTGAATGACTTCTTAAGAAATGGAGCAGGTCATATAGGATATGGAATATTGCCTGAGTATAGAGGTAAAGGGTATGCTAAACAAGGACTTTTGTTAGCAATTGAAAAATGCAAAGAAATAATAAAAGAAGATGAAATATATTTATCTGTTCATAAAAATAATCCTGTTTCATTAAGAGTTCAATTAAGCTGTGGAGCTTTTATAGTTGGAGAAACAGATGAAGAATATCTTACTAGAATAAAATTAAAAGATAATAGTATTACTTTTGGATTTAGAGATTTAAGAAGAAACGACTGGAAAAGAATTATTAAAAAAGAAGTTATAATTGAAGATGAAAAAAACGATTTTTTTGAAGGAAAAGTTTGTTATTTAGATATGCAATTAGTAGAATCTCCTTTATTAGTTGATTCGCCAATTGGTAATATTACTATAGCAGATAACAATTATAAACAATTAATATTTGCTCCTAAAGGAGAGAATTGGTGGCTAACCGTTATGTTTGATGATCAAGACAATTTAATAGAAAGTTATTTTGATATTACAAGAACTAATGATTTTAGTAATCCAGAAAATCCATATTTTGTTGATATGAAATTAGATGTCTGTATTCCTAATGGTCATGAACCCACAATAATGGATGAGGAAGAATTAAAAAAAGTATATGAACATGGGCTAATTACAAAAGAAGATTTTGAAAATGCATACAATATAGCAAACAAAATTTTAAGGACATATAATTCACATAAAGAGGATTACTATAACTATATATATAGTTTATATAACAAATACAGAAATAGTAAAACTAACAAATTATTATAATTCCGTGGATTTTCACAGAATTAAAATTGATGAAGCTCCCTATAATCAAAAGAATATTGAACTTGTGCAAAAAATGCACATGTGAATTATAACTAATATTAGCATTTTATTATACTATATTGTATAATTATATTGGATGTGATAATTATGAACTTAAAAGTTGGTCAAAATATTATACCTTCAATAAACTTTATTGCTACATCTATGCCTGATGATTTAACTGATTTAGAAAAAGTAAGATATATTTATATTAATTTAGGTAAGTTATTTAGTTATGACTACCGCATAGTAGCAGATGAATCAGTTATCTCTAAACCTCTTGACTATGCGGATAATGAAATTAGTAGATATCAAACATGTTATCAAATAAGTGAAGTACTTACAGTATTAATAAATGGTTTAGTACCTACATGTCATGCTAAAGTAATAGAAAGAAAAATTAATGGCAGAAGTTTTAATAAAGAACATGTAGCAACAGAAGTAACATTTAAAGATAATTTAAAAATACTTCTTGATTTAACCCTAGATTTATCCAATATCCAAGCGGGACTTAGAACTAAAGAATTTGGCTTTACTACTAATGGTAATAATGATTATGATATCATTTCTTTAAGAGAATGCGAAGAAATGGATAAAAAACTCGGGTTTATAGCTGATAAATATACAGATGATTATATTGATGAATTTAAAAGGATTTTAAATAATACAAATTTTAGTGGTAAAACTAAAGCAGAAATACTAGATTTTAAAATAAGAAAAATAAAAGAAGTATTAGCTAAGGACTTTAAAGGAGAACATGAAGCAATTAGGTATATTAATACTTTATTTAATAAAATATTAACAAATGAAGAATTAAGTACATTAAAACAATTTAATTTATCTTATGAAAATACTGATGAATTAAATTTTATGGCAATATTTTCTTTTGATGAATTAGGTTTATATTACAGTTATTCTAATGAACTTGGTTTTAATAAAATAAAGGCATCGACTGTTATAAGTCTACTTAAAAGTGGTTGGAAAACAAATAGTACATCTATTCAAACAATATTTGATAAAGATATAACTAAAAACACAAGATAAAAACTTACCCACTATTCAGGTAAGTTTTTTAAGTTTATTATATATTAAAGTAATTATTTTATTAAGTTTTCCTTCATCTCTTTTTAATTTCATCATTAATCCAATTATATTTTTTCGCCTTGCAACACCTAATAATAGTATAGCATGTAATTATTGCTAAAATCTACTAAAAAGTGTATAATTTATTTGGTAATATCGGAGGAATTATGAACTTATTTAATCAATTTAGAGAAACAATTTTTTTAAAAACTACAAGTGCTTTAGAAAATGGTATTAATGAATTAAAAAATATAAGAAGTAATATGAAAAATACTTCTAATATAGATAAAGATATTAAACTACTAGAATACGGTTTAAATGGCGAAAAAGAAATAGAATATGAATTAAAAAATGCTAATATAGGTATGTTTGTAATTCATGATTTAAATATTGTATTTGAAGATTAAACATCGCAAATAGATTATGTTATTGTAACTAAAGCTTATACTTATTTAGTAGAATGTAAAAATATGATAGGTAATATTACTATCAATGAGCATGGCGAATTTAAAAGAGAATATACATATAATAATGAAAAAATAGTTGAAGGCATTTATTCGCCTTTCAGACAAGCGCTAAGGCATAAAGAAATATTAAAGAAAATTTGGTTAAATTAAAATAATAAATTAAATATATTATTATATGAAAAGAACCTTGATAGAGTTTATAAACCTATTGTAGTCTTAACTAATTCTAAAGGCTTATTAAATAAAAGATATGCTCCTAAAAATATAAAAGATGTAACAATTAGAAGTGATGAATTAATAGAATATATAAAAAAGGACATTGATAACTATGATAAAGATTATTATTTATCAAAGAAAAACATGGAAGATTTTGCAAATGGTTTATTAAAACTTAATGTAAATAAAGAAAGTTATTTAGTAGAAAAATATCAAAAAAGTGTTAATAATGATGATAAGTTAATCGAAAAATTAAAAGAATATAAGAAAACTAAAGCTCATACTAAAAATATTCCTGCATACTACATTTTTAATGATAAAGAATTAGAAAATTTAATAAAGTTTAAACCAAAATCACTAGAAGAATTAAAGAAATTAAAAATATTAGAAGAAATTAAAATAAAATTACATGGATTAGAAATTATAAATATTATAAATAACATAGATTTATAATAGAATGTTTGATAAAATATTTAAGGAGGTCTATATGAAAGAAAAAATATTTCCAATAATTATATCAGTTTTATTTGCACTACTTTTATGGTACTTTATGTTACCACCATTAAATCCAACTAGTCCTACATTTTGGGTATACTTATTTACTGTTGCTATATTTGTCTTAGTTATTTTCTTTATAACAGGATTAAATCAAGCAATTACTTTAAGAAGAATTCATTCCAGTAATATACCAAAATGGTTTTCCATAACAATAGCATCTGGAGGTGTAATTTTATTAGTAATTATCATTATTAATATTTGTGTATCTCCAATATTTAATGCTAGTAAATATGCAACAAGAATTTATGTTGATGAAACAAGTAGTTTCACAGATGATGTAGCTCCCGTGGATTTTTCTAAAATTCCTTTACTTGATAAAGAAAGTAGCCAAAAACTTGGAGATAGAGTTATGGGACAAGCAACAGAATGGGTAAGTCAATTTTATGTCAGTGATTTATATACCCAAATTAATTATAATGATCAAATAATTCGAGTAACTCCAATAGAATATGATGGTATAATCAAATATTTCACTAATAGAAGTGAAGGTATTAAAGGTTATATTACTGTTGATTCAACTAATGGTGAAGCACAGCTTGTAACAATAGATGAAGGTATGCATTATATGCCAAGTGCTTTCTTTTTTGAAAATTTATATCGCAAGTTAAGAATAAGTTATCCAACAACAATCTTTGCGGAAGCTTCATTTGAAATTGATAATGAAGGTCATCCTTATTGGATAGTGCCAACAATCAAATATAAAGGCATTGGCATGCGAGAAGAAATCTCTGGTGTAGTTATTCTTGATGCTGTAACTGGTAAGTCCGAAAAATATTCCATCGGAGAAATACCTTCTTGGGTAGATCATGCATATCCATCAAGTTTAATAATTGATCAACTTGATAACTGGGGAGAATATAAAGAAGGATTTATTAACTCTATTTTTGGTCAAAAGAATGTTACAGTTACAACTGAAGGCTATAACTATTTAGTTATGAATGATGATGTTTATTTATATACCGGAATAACATCTGTTTCCAACGATGAATCAATCCTCGGATTTGTTATGGTTAATCTAAGAACTAAAGAAACCCATTATTATAGTGCTCCAGGTGCTAAAGAATATAGTGCTATGGCATCAGCTGAAGGTTTAGTTCAAGACAAAGAATATGAGGCATCATTCCCACTTCTAGTTAATTTAAATAATAAACCAACATATTTAATGAGTTTAAAAGATAATGCCGGGTTAGTTAAAATGTATGCTTTTGTAGATGTTGAAGACTATCAAAAAGTTGTAGTAAGTGATTCAGCTTTAGGTATTGAAGCAGCAGCTGATGCATACTTAAATGAAGTAGGTAGTGAATATGATGCTTCTAATTTAGTTGATGCAACCATTACAATTAGTGATATAACTAATGCTGTAATCGATGGTTTCACATATTACTACATTACTGATAGTGAAAATAAAAGGTATATGACATCAATTAAGAACGGTCAAAATATTTTACCATTCCTAAATAATGGTGATGTAGTAGATATTACTTATTCTGAAGGAAATATAAACCAAATAGCTACTATTAGTTTAAATGAAGAATAAATCATGGTATAATGATTATAGAAAGAAGGTAGTTATGAAGAAATTTTTAAAATGTCCAATCTGTGGCAAAATAGTTGAAGTTATTAATGATACTAATGTTCCACTTATGTGTTGTGGAAAACCAATGGAAGAATTGGTAGCTAACACAACAGATGCTGCAGTTGAAAAACATGTTCCAGTTGTAGATGAAAATAATGACATAGTAACAATAACTGTTGGTGAAACTCTCCACCCTATGACTGAAGAACACTATATAATGTGGATTTATGTATTTACAAACAAGAGCGAATATCATTTCGATTTAAAACCTAATGATAATCCAAGTGTTACTTTTACTAAATCTAATAATGAAGAAATATTAGAAGTATATGCTTATTGTAATCTCCATGGACTTTGGAGAGTATAATGTTGATAACTTAAATGTTACCAACATTTTTAATTTTTGTCGAATAATGTCGAACCATGTCTAGTTTTGTCGAAACGCTTGCAAAAGGAAAAATAACAGCTATAATAGATAACTGTTACCCCAATAATTCGTCGATATTTTTTAGTTTTCATATTGTTTTTAACACTTCCTTTCTTGAAGCTTTAGCACATATTTGATTTCAGGGGTAACTATTGTAAAATAGTTTTCAAATATGTGCTGTTTTTTTGCCTATTTTCGTGTCGAATTTTGGATTGTTTTGTCGAACTGTGTCGAAGTGCTTGCAAATAAAAAAATAACAGTTATAATAAATAACCGTTACCCGATTTTGGTGAGGCGTCGTGTTATCCATCTTCTATTTCTCCTTCAGAGATTTTGGAAGGTTATCCTGTAAAGGATGGTGATGCTATGAACGAAGAAATATTTCTTCAAGTAATAATAATTTTAGTTATTGCTATTCTTGGTAGTAACCAAAAAAAGACGCTGATAAATAGCGCCATCCATTTGGGGTTACCCAGATATAGGTAACACTTACATTTATAATATACCAAAGTTTTAAATAAATTACAATCCATAACCTTAATTTCACTTAAACTTCACTTTATTTATTACTAAAACTTTGTTATACTATATTCGAGGGATAAATATGGAAAAAAACGAATTAATGTTAAAATTAAATGAATTAAAAAATAAAATATCAGAACTTGCGAGGTATCTTTGACTTAAATAAGAAAAAAGAAGAACTAAATTCATTAGAGCAAGTTACAACAAAAGAAGATTTCTGGCAAAATGTTGATAATGCTAATGTTATCAACACTAAAATTGCCCATTTAAAAAAAGAAATTAATTTGTATGAAGAATTAAGTAAAGAAATAAATGAAGGGCTTGAAGTAGTAAATTCTGGTGAAGAAGATTTAATTGCTTTAATAGCTGAAAATATTACTGATTTAGAAAATAAAATAAATGAATTAGAAATTACAACTTTACTTAATGGAGAATTTGATGAATACAATTGTTACCTAGAAATTCATCCGGGAGCTGGTGGCACAGAATCTTGTGATTGGGCAAGTATGCTAGCTAGAATGTATGAAAAATTCTCGGAAAAAGAAAATTTCAAATGGGAAATTATTGATGAGCAAAAAGGTGATGAAGCGGGTCTTAAAAGTATTACTTTAAAAATCAATGGAGATTTTGCCTATGGATATTTAAAATTTGAATCCGGAGTTCATCGTTTAGTTAGAATTTCGCCGTTTGATTCTGGAGGAAGAAGACATACATCATTTGCATCAGTTACAGTTTTTCCCGAAATTAAAAAAAATATCAATATCGAAATTAAAGAAGAAGATTTAAAAATAGATGTATATCACTCTAGTGGTGCTGGAGGTCAATCGGTAAATACTAGTAATTCAGCAGTAAGAATAACCCATTTACCAACAAAGCTAGTAGTAACTTGTCAAAATGAAAGAAGCCAATTAAAAAATAAAGAAGTGGCTCTAAACATTTTAAAAAATAAATTATATATGTTAGAATACCAAAAAGAACAAGAAAAAATTAATGCCTTGAAAGATACTGATGCCGCAATTAATTTTGGTAGTCAAATAAGAAGCTATATCTTGGAGCCTTATAAACTAGTAAAAGATCATCGGACTAACTATGAATCAACCGATCCTACTAAAATTCTTGATGGCTTTATAATGGATATGTTAATATATAATTTAAAAAATATGAATAAAGGTGCCAAATGAAAAGAGAACTAGAATTTTTAAAAGAAAGCATTACTGATAATTCTAAAGTAATAATTGCTTGCAGCGGTGGACCAGATTCAATGTGTTTACTTAATTTATTAATTAAATTAAGAAACAAAAAGAATTTAGAATTAATTGTTGCTCATGTCAATCACAAATTAAGGAGTGCTAGTGACGATGAAGCTAAAATGGTAGAAGAGTATGCTAAGAAAAACAATGTTACTTTTGAATTACAAGAACTTGATTATCAAAATGCTAAATTTAGTGAAGATGATGCTCATAGAAAAAGATATAAATTTTTTAAAACTTTAATTAAAAAATATAAAGCAAATTATTTAATTACGGCTCATCATGGTGATGATTTAATTGAAACAATTTTAATGCGTATTGCTCGGGGTAGTAATTTAAATGGTTATATTGGTATTAAAAGAATAACCCAAAATGAAGATTATGTTACCTTAAGACCATTACTTTCAACTACCAAAGAAGAAATAATTAAATATAATGAAAGTGAAAATATCCCTTATGTAATTGATGAAAGTAATGATTCCTTAAAATACACCCGAAATAGATATCGTAAGAATGTATTACCATTTCTAAAGAATGAAGATGAGTATATTCATCTAAAATATTTAAAATTTAGTGAAGAATTAGAAGAATATGATAACTTTGTAAATAATTATATTAAAGAAAAAGAATTTATTGTGGATAACCAAATAGTTATTAACAAAATAATTAATGAGTCAGTTTTTATTAAAAGAAAAACAATTGAACTAATAGTTAAGAGTATTCAGTCAAATGATTACTTTAATATCTCAGATAACCAAATGAATGAATTATTAAAACTAATATATAATAGTAATAAAAGTATTGATTTAAATAATAACTACATTGGAATAAATGAATATGGTTACTTAAAAATAATAAAAAAACCAAATAAAGAATATCAAGAAATAATATTAGATAAAGATTTAGAATTTTTAGGTTTTAATTTTTACTATAATTGTGATAATGGCAATAGCTCTAATAATTGTATTTATCTAAATAGTTCTGAGGTAACTTTACCACTTAAGCTTAGAACAAGATGCAATGGTGATAAGATGCAAGTATTAAATTTAGGGACTAAAAAAATAAATGATATATTCATAGATAATAAGATAAATAAAGAGTTAAGAAGTAACTATCCAATACTTGTAGATGCCAAAAATAATATAATTTGGCTTCCAAGTTTAAAAAAATCACAATTTTGTAAAGACAAATCTGAAAAATATGATATAATAATTAAATGTGAGGCAAGGTGAATTAATTAAATGAATGTAAAACAAAAACAAAATGATAGTTTTAAAAATTTATTACCATATGTTGTTTTAGCAATGGTGGTATTAGTAGTAGTATTTGCACTTAATATGCAAGGATCAACAGTAAATGAACTTACAACTGGTGAGTTGATGACTGAATTACAAGAAAATAATGTAACTGAAATAGCCATAACTCCTAAAAGTGATGAATCCATTTACTATGTTGAAGGTAAACTAGAAGGTTATAAAGAAACAGAAAGTTTTACTGCTAGAGTTGTTGGTAGTGAACTTGATAATGTTTTAACATTAATTGAAGAAAATAATATTGAAGATTATGATACTAATGCTGATCCTGGTAGTAGTCCATTTCTTTATATTTTAGTTAATGTACTACCTTTAGTATTATTAGTAGTTGTCATGTATTTCTTATTTATGAAACTGGCTAACTCTAATAAAAGTTCTATGGATTTTGGCCGTAGTAAAGCAAGACTTAGCAATGAAAATGACAAAAAGAATTTCAAAGATGTTGCTGGCTTAAAAGAAGAAAAAGAAGAAGTTGCAGAACTTATTGATTTCTTAAAAAATCCTAAAAAGTTTGAAAAATTAGGAGCAAGAATTCCTAAAGGTGTTTTACTTGTAGGTCCTCCAGGAACAGGTAAAACATTGCTTGCTAAAGCTATCGCCGGGGAGGCAAATGTACCATTCTTCTTTATAAGTGGTTCTGACTTTGTTGAACTATTTGTTGGTGTCGGAGCCAGTCGAGTTCGTGATATGTTTAAAGAAGCTAAAAGAAATGCTCCATGTATCATCTTCATCGATGAAATTGATGCTGTAGGTCGCCAAAGAGGAACTGGTCTTGGTGGGGGACATGATGAAAGAGAACAAACTCTAAACCAATTACTTACTGAAATGGATGGTTTTGGAGAAAATGAAGGAATCATCATTATTGCTGCAACCAATAGACCAGATGTACTTGACCCAGCTTTACTTCGTCCAGGTAGATTTGACCGTCAAGTAACAGTTAGTCTTCCTGATGCTAATGAAAGAGAAGCAATATTAAAAGTTCATGCTAAAAATAAAATTATAGATAAAAGCGTTAATCTAGCCAATTTAAGTTTAAGAACTCCAGGCTTTAGTGGAGCAGACCTAGAAAATCTTCTTAATGAAGCGGCTCTACTAGCAGTTCGTCGTAATAAAAATGCTATTACAATGGATGAAATAGATGAAGCAACCGATAGAGTATTACTTGGACCTGCTAAAACCACAAGAAAGATAACTGATAAAGAAAAGAAATTAGTATCTTTGCATGAAGCGGGACATGCGGTAATTGGCTTAAAGCTTGAAGATGCTCAAGAAGTTCATAAGATAACTATTATTCCTCGTGGTATGGCTGGTGGTTATACTATGATGCTTCCAAAAGAAGAAAAAATAGCTGTTCATACTAAAGATGAATTACTTGCTCAAATAACTGGTCTTCTTGGAGGTCGTGTTAGTGAAGAAATGTTCTTAAATGAAATTTCCACTGGAGCAAGCGATGATATCAAAAGAGCAACAAAAATTGCTAGAAGTATGGTTACTGAATATGGTATGAGTGATCTTGGACCTGTTCAATACGAAGAAAAGAGTGAAGGAGTATTTTTAGGAAGGGACTATACTAAAGCTAAAAACTTCTCTGATCAAGTTGCTTTAGAAATAGATAAAGAAACTAGAAAAATCATTGAAGAATGTTATGAAAAAGCTAAAAAGATTATCGCAGATAACAAAGATTTAATTTTCAAACTTAGTGATGCTTTAATGAAATATGAAACAATCACTAAAGAACAAATTGAATCAATTGTTAAATATGGTGAAATCAAACCAGTTGAAGAAGCTCCAAAAGAAGACAATAATTCTGGGGAAGAAAAAACTGAAACTAAAAAAACTAGAAAAACAAAATCTAGTGAAAATGAAGAATAGGAAGTGAAAAGATGTTAGAAAATATTCTATTAGTAGTATCAATCCTTTTAATAGCTATTGTGCTACTTCAAGGAAATAAAGCTAGTGATGCCGGACAAATAATAACTGGCGGCAATGAAAATTTATTCCAACATTCCAAAGAAAGAGGACTAGAATTATTCATTAGTAGGGCAACTATGGTTTTAGGCTTACTATTCTTTATAATTTCCTTAATACTATTCTTAAACTAAAGCAGCAAAATTACTTGCTGTTTTTTTTATGGGTGGCCGAAAAGTGGCCGAAAAGTGGCCGAAAAGTGACCGAAAAGTAGCCGAAAAGTAGCCGAAACCGGCCGCAGACCGGCCGAAAACCGGCCGAAAGATAATCAAATTATTTAAATATTATTTTTTGTCTCTTTCATCAATTCTTTTAGCAACAATATGATGATCTTTATTATAAGTAATTAAATCAGCACTAGTTACATTAAGTTTGCTAGCAAACTTATCTAGTAATTCTAGTGTTGGTTTTCTTTTGCCGTTTTCTAATTGATTAATATATGGTAATGTACTATTTAACATTTCTGCAAATTTTTCTTGTGATAAATTATGTTGATATCTATAATATTTTAAATTAATTGCTAATATGTCTTTGCTTTTAAGATTTTCCATATATTTATCACTTCCATTACATTAATTATAAAAAATTGTACACTTCAAGTCTTTTATACACTTGTATAAAATAAATATATGGTTTATAATATAGATGTATAAAATAAATGAGGTGTAAGGTTGAAAAAAACATAATTAAATTGAAACATGCAAAAGGAGCTCAAAAATAAGAAAATTTTTTTGAACTTAAA
>CALVKF010000022.1 GCA_944332555.1 uncultured Bacilli bacterium | reverse complement strand
CTATTATCAAGCTTCCCTTTAAAATAAAGCAATTTTACTATTTTTTCATTCCGTGTCATTTGGTACAACTTAGCCATTCATATAATCCCATATACATCCAATTATCATTAGCAATATCATACTCACTGATATCGACATTCCAATTTGTTGGACTTGTCGCATAACCATAATCACTTATATATATTAAAGCAATTTGAGAGTTATATTGATTTATGCTTTTTAGTATAATTATCCTATATATTTTGAATAACTTAATTCTGGAAAATACTTAAAAATAATTTTTTTTAAATAATTAGCTTTTTCATATAATCTAGAAAATCTTGAAAAATCATTGCCTAAACAAATAAATTCAAACATTCTTGCTCTATCTTCAACTGCACTACTTCTAGCATAATTATCTAAAAAATAAATATTATTACGATTAGTATTATTACCAAGTACGTCATTGTAAGTACCTGTACTATAACTACCACTATAGTTAAATCCATAGGGATTTAAACTATCCCAATCTCTAAAATATACATTATTAAGTCTTAAATATTCTTCTATAGCATGCATTGTTTCATGATAGGCTATTTTAGCTAAAGATTCATTACTAGTAACATCAATGACAATAATATATTTATTATCTTGCTTGAAAAATAAACCTACAATATCGGTATTTTCTCCATAATTGCTACCATTATCAATATGAGTTGCTAAATATATATTTAAACCATTCATATTATTTTCATAAAATCTATTAAAAAATTCTTTATTAAATACTTTAAAATAATCTCCAAGATAATCTAGAGCTGTAGTTATAGTATAATTATTATTAACTATATCAATATCATAACTACTATCAGTTAAATTGATATCATCAACTAAATTTATTGTAACATTATAATAATCTTGATAATAATTTACTTGATCTTGTATTAATTTAGCATCTTCACTTATAACATCTTCATAACTAATTCTTGCAACAGTACTTACAGGTTCATTAAAAGTATTAGAATCAAAGCCAATATAAATTGCATAACATAAAATAACTGTAATACTTACAACTATATAACTAATTAAATGAACTTTTCTCTCCATATCAATCACTTGGGCTATATTTTACCACAAATTAAAGAAAATTGCAAAAACTAATGCTTGAACGATTGCAATTTCTCTATTTCTTCTTTAGTTAATATATTATTATTAATACCTTTTTTAATCATTAAATCAATATCTTTATTATCAAGTAATTCCATAATACCCGGTGTAAATATTTTAATTAAAAATTCTTTATCATTTAATTTAATTAATTTATCATATAAATTATTCATATCAATACTATCTTTAAATGCATATAAAGATTCAGTTATATAAAATATATCTTTTTCTTTGATAAAATAATTTATTATATTATTATAGTTAAAATGTTTATTTTCATAAGTAAATGCTAAACGCCATAAAGATTCTTTTTGGTCATTTTCTATTCCAAGTTCTACTAAATCTAAAAATTTATTTTCATCTATTTTAAGAGGTATAGGTACACTGATATATTCTGTTAAAAACTCTAATAATTCTAAATCAGTCATTCTATGTAAATATTTAAATATGGAATAACAATTATTTAATTTTTCTAATATAGTATTATAAAGTGCTCCACTATCTCTTACTAATAATTTTTCTTTTTTTAAATTTTTTATTTTTTTACTAATAATATTCCATGCTTCTTTATCACAATTATTTTTATCAATTTCATTTAATTTATCTAAAAAGAAATTAATGTTTTCTAATCGTTTTTCTTCAACTTCATCAAATTCATTTGGTATTTCTTCTTTTATTTTTTTAATATCTTTAATTAATCTTTTTATTTCAGATTTAGTATCAATAGTATATTTATTTAAATCTAAGTTTTGTAATGCTTTTAATAACTCATCACTATTTATAAATCTATTTAAATATTTATACCAAAGTTTAACTAATTCCATTTTGATACCTTTCTATAGTTTCTTTTAGTAAATTAATATCTATAGGTTTAGGAATATAGCCATCAAAACCAAGACTCAAATATTTTTCTTTAGAATCAATATTAGCATCAGCTGTTAGAGCTATAATGGGAGTATTAAAGCCTTCGATACTTTTTAGTTTTTTAAATGTTTCTACTCCATCCATCTCGGGCATCATTATATCCATAAATATAATATCATATTTATTATTTACGACATTTTCTAAACATTCTTGGCCACTCATAACACTAGATACTTTAACTCCTAAATGTTCTAGTAGTTTTTCTGCAACCTTAATATTTAATAAATTATCATCAACAATTAAAGCTTTCATTTTTTACCTACTTTCTGGGTTAATTTAATTTCAAAAGTTGTTCCTTTTGTAGAAGTTGTACAACTTATTTCCCCATTTAATATATCAACTAATCTTTTGGTTATAGCAAGGCCTAAACCTAAACCTGCAGTAGCACTATCTTTATAATCACTGGCTCTAGTAAAGTTTTTAAATAAATGATTAACAACATATTCATCCATTCCCTTACCATTATCTTTAATTACAATTTCTAAATGACATTTTCGATTTTTAATACTGGAATTAACATTTAAATTAATTTTTCCATTATCTGTATATTTAATAGCATTATCTACTAAATTAATTATTATTCTTTTTATTTTATCAATATCTCCTTCTAAAACATCGGGAGTTTTTATATTTAATTTTAATTCTAAATTCTTTTCTGCTAATTTATATTTATATAAATTAGCTATATCATTAATCACATTTTTTAAATTATATTTTTCTTCTTTTATAGATGTATCATCAACATCTAAACTTGCTATATCAATAATATTTGAAACCATATAAAGTAAAGTATTAGCAGAGTCTATTAAATACTTACTATTTTCTTTAGCTTCACTTAAAGTTTCAGCATCACTTATAAGAGTAGAAAAACCTACAATAGCATTCAGAGGTGTTCTTATTTCATGAGACATACTGGCTAAAAATTCTTTTTTTATTTGATTAGATTTTTCCGCTTGGATTTTGGCTAAATTAAGTTCATTTAATAATTTAACATCAGGATTTTCAATGGTATAATACATAATAAATAATACATAAGCATAAAACAATCCTTCAAATATTAATTCTCTATGCCAACTTCTTAACACAAAACCAATTAAATATAATAATATAAGTATTAAAAATGGTATTATTTTAGTTATATTATTGCCTTTACATAATAAATAAAAAGTTAATATCAGAAAAATTAAAAAACTAATTAAAGAATATATTACTGCAATAACATATGATGGTCCTTCGCCATCTAAAACATCGTCATAATATATAACATTCAAAGGCAACACAATAACTAATAAAATACTAATAATTGTTATAATGTTTAATATTAAATTTAATTCTTTTTGCTTATTAATATTAAATAACGAAGTACAATATTTAATAGAATAATAATTCATTATTATTAGAATACTCATATATATTTTTTGGAAATACTCTACTATCAAAAGATTACCAGTAGTTTTAGCTACAACAAATCCCATGATACCAATAATTATAAATATAATATTTAATATTAGTAATTTAGAATAAATTAAAGTTTCTTTATTCTTAATATGTTTTTTGGAATAAAACAATATTATTAAAGTTAGTGTTATTATTAATCCTACAATAGGAAGTAATATGGCTCCCACAAAATCAACCACCTTTCCTTTTTTATTATATCACTTTTTATACTTTAAAACTATTTTTTCTTTCTTAAACTTAATTCTAATTTATCTTTCATTAAAAAAGCATTATTTAGATTAATATCTATATTTTTTAAAAAAGCAAACACTTCTTCTTCCTCAATAGCATATTTATCATGAAATCTTTCTTTAAAAGCATCTTCTAAAGAAAAACCATAACCGTAATTACATCTTCCAATTATTTCGTCTTGAAAATCTTCTAACTTAGGTATTTCATCACGTTTTAATTCCGGTTGAGAAAGCATGATTTCCCATTTTAAAGTAGCCAATTTTTCTCTTAAATCATCAGTTAAATCTTGAGCGATATCTAAATAATTTTCCGGAACTGTATAATTTTTTCCAATATTAAAATAAAATGTATCACCATATTGTTCAGTGGCTATTGGAATAATTTCAGCGCCAGTATCACCTGCAATTCTGACTGTTCCAGTAAATAGTTTCATAACAAAAACATTAGGTGACACATTCCAAGCTCCCTCTGGAAAAATAAGTAAATTTCCATTTTTGTTAAGCAACTCTACTGCTCTATTATAGGCAATTTTTCGTTCCTTTTTATCTAGTGTTTCTAAAGGTATTACTCCATTCATTCTTAATCCTTGATAAATTATTTTTTTATATAATATCCCTGGATTACCAAGCATTAAATAAGCTGATGTTTTAATAACTTGAAAGGCTCTTTGAACGTCATTGCCACCGATATGAGTACAAGCAAATATTTTAGGTTTATCATTATCCATATTATGTAAATCATTTAATACTACTATTTTTTCTTTAGATAAAATTTGATCAATTTCTAAAATTATCGAAACTAAAAAGTGAATTTTTTTTCTTAATTCTATATGTTTTAATTCATAACCATTATCATATTCATATTTTCTTAATTCCGAATAATACTTAATTAAATCTTCAATAGCCAGTTTTCTTTTTTCTAATAAACTTAATTTTTTAAATTCAACTTTATATTTTCCAATTATTTCTTTTAGCAAATTAATATCTATAATCTTAGAAATATAATCATCAAAACCTAAACTTAAGTATTTTTCTTTATCATCAATGCTAGCAGCTGTAGTAAGAGCTATAATTGGAATATTAAATTCTTTGATACTTTTTAAGTTTTGCATAATCTCTATGCCATCAACCTCTGGATTCATAACATCTATAAATATAATATCATAATTATTAGTTACTACATTTTCTAAACATTCTTTACCACTCATTATACTAGATACTTCTACTCCTAAATCTTCTAATAACTTGCTAATGTTTTTAATATTAAAAAAATTATCATCAACTATTAATGCTTTCATTATTTTACCAACTTTCTAAATCTTGTTTACTTATTTTTACTCTTCTTAATACCTTTTTCTCATTAAGTTCTTTTAATGTTTCAAAATCTACTTTACCAACAGAAGTGATTGGTAATTCATCAGTCACTTCTATATTTAATCCCTCGGTATAATAACTTGGCAAACAATATTGTAAATCTTCTTTTATTTCTTTAATTATTTGTTTTTCTTGATTTTCATACTCTGGTTTTAATACAATATATGTTTTAGCATAATTACCTACACCATGAATATTATCAGGAACTCCAACAGTTTTACAGGCAAATATAGCTTTATTTGTACTAACTAATTTATCTATTACAAATGGATAAATTTTAAAGCCATCATATCTAGTGATCATTTCTTTGATTCTACCATCAACATAAAGAATACCATCTTCATCAATGTAACCTAAATCTCCGGTATGAATCCATATATATCCATCTTTATGTTTTCTTAAAACTTGCTCTGTTAAAGTTGGATTATTAAAATATCCTAACATTTGATTTGGTGTTCTTAAACAAATTTCTCCTCGCATGTTATAATCAAGCTCTTCATCTTTAGTAGTTTCTGTTTCCTCGTCAAACTTGAATATTCCCACAGTACAACCAGGAAGAGGAATACCTACACTGCCTGGTTTATATGGTTCTAATTGTCTTACTGCAAAAGCAGAGGTTGCTTCAGTTAAAGCATAACCCGGATAAACACCTTTACTTGCTCCGTTTTCTTTTAAAAATTGTTCGCTTTCTAAAAATAATTCTGAAGACATGGCATCTCCACCAACAGCACATCCTTTTATATAAGAGACTCCATTTTTAGCAAGTAATTTACTACCATTTACTATTTTATAATGAGCAGGAACACCTGCAAACCATTGAGGTTGGTATTTATTTAAATAATTTGGCATTTTCTTTGAATCTAATTTAGATATAATTGTAGCTTTCATTCCTACAACTAAACTCATGTGAAGCATGCCACTACCATAAGAAATCCAAGGTGGCATAATTAGTAAAAATCGGTCTTTTTCGGCAAAACCAATGCCTGATGATTTATATTCATAAGCCATAGCATTATAATTATCATGTGATAAAATTACTCCTTTAGGTACTCCAGTTGTACCACCAGTATGAACAATCGTTAAAGCCTGATTTTCTTGGTAATCAGGAATCTCTACACTACCAATACTTAAATTATCTTGATAATTTATAAATCTATTATCTTTTCTACCTAAAATGCTACTATAAAGGTCTGTTGCTAAAGAGATACCTCCTAATAAAAGGGGCATTTTAGTCGCACTATTATTAAGAGAATAATTTATTACTTTAATGTCTTGATTAGTGATAGCTTCTTTTAATTTAGATGTAAATATATCAGTGTTAATAACTACACTTGATTTTGCTTCATCTAAATATTCTTTAATACCATTAGCACTGGTTCTAGGATCAATTAAATTACTTATAGCATTTAATCTTCCTAAAGCATACCAATCATAGACAAATTCAGGACTCATTAACATTGAACAAGTAACAATATCATTTTCCTTAACACCTAAATCTTGAAAAAATTCAGTTTTTTCTTCAACTTTATCAAAGAATTCCCCATAGCTTATATTAGTACCTTCATATTCCAAAGCAATATTATCTTTACGATTTTTATTTTCTTCATAAACTAAATCATAAGTTTTCATTCTGGGAAAATCAAAATTTTTAACATTCTCTGGATAATATTTTTCCCATCTTCTTTCTTCAGATGGCTTTAATTTTGAATTCATAAAACACCTCTTTTCAAAAAAGATAGTAATAGTATAACATAATTTAGGGCATTTAAAAAGGTTAATTTCAAATTAACCTTTATACACAAGTATATCCGCCATCAATTGGTAGTATGACACCAGTTACATAGCTAGCTTCTTCGCTTCCTAAGAATATTGCCCCAGCATTAAGTTCTCCCTCATGGCCATATCTGCCAACTGGAACAGTAGATTTCATATATGCTGTAAATGAATCAGTTATTAAAGTTTCATGAGTAAGTTCGGTATCAAAATAACCTGGACATATAGCATTACAAGTAATACCGTATTTAGCAAGTTCGGCGGCAACGGCTCTAGTAAAGTTTACAACTCCACCTTTACTTGTGTGATATGCAACAGTATCCATGGCCATATTTCCAACCATGCCATACATTGAAGCAATATTGATAATTCTGCCATAATTATTTTTCTTCATGATATTTGCAAATGCTCTAGTTACATAAAATACACTATTCATATCAGTATCTATAGTAAACTCCCATTCTTCATCAGTCATATTAAGTACCCCATTATTTTTAGCACTTCCTGCACAATTGACTAAAACATCTACTTTACCATATTTTTCTTCAACAGCCTTGGCTGCGGCATTTACATCTGCAACACTCGTTACATCACATTTAACTGGGTATGCTTCAACTCCCATACCTTCTAATTCTTTGGCAAAATCTTCAAGCCTTTCAAGACGTCTTGCCATTAAAACTAAAGTTGCACCTTGATGAGCAAAACCTTTAGCCATTTGTTTACCTAGACCAGATGAAGCTCCAGTTATTACTACTACTCTTCCTTTATAATCAAACATAATTTTTTCCTCCTTAATCTTTTAAAGAGCAAGCATTTACTTGCTCTTTAATTATTTTGTAATATTTTTTAAAATAACAGTTTTCATTCTAGACATTTCATTTAATGTGGTCATGATACCTTCATTACCAATGCCTGAATATTTCCAACCACCGAAAGGTTGTTCAAATGATCTGAAGAAACTTGCACCATTAATGACAAATCCTCCACATTCCATTTGTTCACTTACCTTGATAGCTTTATTGAAATCACGAGTAACTATCGCACCAGATAAGCCATAAATAGACCCGTTAGCAATTTCGACAGCTTCTTCAATCGTATCAAAACCAATTACGGGAATAACTGGGCCAAAGATTTCCATATCTTTAGCAACTTCCATATCCCGAGTTACATTATCTAGAATTGTTGGCTCATAGAAAGCTCCTTTTCTTCTACCACCATAAATTAGTTTAGCTCCTGCTTCAATTGTTTTGTTAACTTGTTTTTCAACTTCAATTGCAGCATCTTCACTAATTAGGCAACCAATATCGGTATCCATTTCTGAAGGCATACCTACCTTTAATGTTTTAATTTTGGCCACCATTTTATTAATAAATTCATCTTTAACAGAATTTTCTACTAAAAATCTTTTACTAGCACAACATACTTGACCAGTATTATAAAGTCTTCCCCAGACAGTTTCTTCAACCGCTAAATCGATATCACCATCAGCACAAATTATAAAGGCATCATTTCCACCAAGTTCAAGACTATTATGAGCACAATGTTCGGCACAATTTTTAGCGGCATCAATACCTGCAGCAGTAGAACCAGTTAAACTTACCATATCAACTAACTTACTACTTGTAAGAGTTGTTCCAACGACTGAACCAGAGCCATGAACTACTGAAATAACTCCCGCAGGAACTCCTGCTTCAACAAGTAATTCAACATATCTAGTTAAAGTAAGTGGATTAGCACTAGCGGGCTTTAGTATAACTGCATTCCCCATTAATAATGCAGGTGGTACTTTATTGATAAAAATATCACTTGGGAAATTAAATGGAATAATAGCAACTACTACTCCTAGAGGTTGTCTGATAGTATATTGAATGGTATTTTCTTGACCTTTTTCAGCTCCTCTATAAATGATATTTCCATATTCATGTTTAACTTTTTCAACATAACCTGGAACGCCAATCTGAATATTAGCAATTTCATTATAAGCTTCTTTAATTGGTTTTCCTGTTTCATCAGATAAAAGTTTAGCAAGTTCATCTTTGTTCTTTTCCACTAATTCGGCGAATTTTGATAGTATTTCACATCTAGCAACTACTGATAAGTTTTCCCATTCTGATTTGTGTTCATGCGCATATTTAATTGCTTCTTCAACATCTTCTTTTGTTAGACTTGGTACTGTATCAACAAGTTCATTTGTTGCGGGATTCATAACTTCAATTACTTTGCCATCACTTGAATCTCTCCAAGTATTTCCTATTAAACTTTTCATTTTCTCTCCTTTTTATTCTTTATATTTTACTTTCCAAAAGCGGTATATGAAAGTGATAAGCCACCAACTGTGTTAGATGAATGATCACCTCTACCATATTCTCCAAAAGTAAATACCATTAAGAATTCTTTATCTGGAATAGCTTTTTTAACTTCTGGATAAATCTTATCTTCAATATTAGCTAAAGCTAAACCTAAACGACGACCTCCACAATGAACTAGGAAGTAACTTTGGACATCTTCACCCATTAAATCATTTAATTTTTCAATTGTTTCAGCATTTGCTTTAAGTATTCCTTCTGGAGTATTTGTAAGCTCTATAACTGCAGTATTAACAGCTAGGTCTGCTCCAATATTCATTGAATAGTCATCATTACCAGCCATTGGATGACGAACTGCTGTAACTTTACCAATTGGATCTTTTACTCCAAGCGGGGCACAAATTGTTGCTGTAAGTAAGTTTCCACCCATTAAGTCTTCAACATTTTGATTTGTCCATTCTGCATATTTCTTTAGGGCTGGTTCATGGTCAATTTCAACTAAAGTTCTACTTCCTTCAACTTTAGTAATGATACCAGCATTTTCCGTTTCATGATATGCTCCAGTATAAATGTTAGCCATCTTACCATCAGTATAATATATGGCAATAACACAACCATCAGCAAAAGCTTCGCCATCATTTAAGATGCTCCATTTACCTTCAACAGTATTATCAGCAGCAGAACCACCAAATACAGGAACATCGCCGATAACATCTTGGATCCCTTTTAAATATTCTTCTTCATTCGCAGGACTTGCACACATAAAGAAGAAATCTGGTTCTTTATCTTCCCCCTTACGTTTAGATATTGCTTCTTTAGCAATACGGCGTCCTATTTCTCTAGGGGATTCATCAGTTTTTTTAGATCCTGCCACAACTACTTCAGCATCCCCACCAAAAAGCATCATACCAGAATATCCTGTTTCTTTATTGAGATATCCATCTTGCGTACAAAGAGCCGCTGATGAAGTACAGCCAATAATAGGTACATCACCTAATACACTTTTTGCTCCTTTCATAATTTCATTTTGGTCTTGAATGCAACTAGTAAATAGTAATCCTACTTGCGGATTATCTATTTTATTTGCCATAGTTGCTGTTTCAACACCAGAAGAAAATGCATCGGCATTTTCACTATAACCAACTTTGGTTTTCATCATAAAATATCCCTCCTAAACCATATTTAATTGCTACCTTGTAGCCTAATTTAATTATAAAATATCTAATTTAATAGTGTCAACAATTTACAACGTTGTTGACACTTTGTTGTCAAGAAAAAAATTAGATAAATCATCTAATTTTCAATATCTACACTGGTATTAGAAATATCCACGGTTGCTAGGGCTAAAGTATTCATGGTTTCAATATATTGAGCTAAAACTGGAAAAATTACACTTTCAATTTTATTTACACAATCATTTATTTTTTCCAAACTACTGGAAATATCACTTTGATTTACTGAATCATTAACCCAATTAGTTTGAATCTCATTACTTATATATTTTACACTATCTAATTCATTGGATAAATCTTGATTATAACTTGCTAAATTACTAGTACTTTGTTTTAAATCAGAAACATTTAAATTTATATTATATTCTCCACTAATTTGTGCCATATAACCTCCTAGACTTTAAAATTGTTCTTTATTAAATAATACATTGCATTTGCATAATTAGTTCTTGCACCAATATCTGGTACCTCACCAACTCTACTTGCAGCTCCTTCAAAAAATACTGCAAAGTATTCCGTATATTCACGAACTGTTGAGCAGTTTTGTAATCTTTCCCAAATAGTTTGACCACTCATATCAGTTCTGGTATTAATTTCCACAACAGAGCGATCTAATTGACTTTGTAAATCCCAAGATTCAGGAGCACGATCGGCAGTCCATTGATATAATCCTTTGCAATTTTTTGAACTAACTGTTTCCAAATTAAAAGTTGATTCTTGACACATATTACCAAGCATCCCCGCAATTAATTCATCGCTATAACCAAGTTCTTTATAATAATTGTAACTATTAACTATAACATCCATTCGATCATTTAAGGCATCTACAGTACCCATTCTATCTTGAATTAAAGCTACTTGATAATCAGTAATCCCTTCATTATAAGCAGATTCATCATAAGTACTAGCCATTGGTGTTGCTAATTTATACTCACCATTAGCAACTACACTATTACTAGATTCTACACCTAAACTAGAATCTAAACTTTCTTCTAAAGTTTCTTCTGCAACAATTTCAGAAGTTGCAATACCTAAAGCACTTTGAATTAGAGTAATTAATTTAACTATTGAAGCTTGTGCATCTTCAGTAGAGACTGTATAACCTTCCATTTGGGTTGCTAAAAATTCTGATAAAGTATTTAAATTATTGACTATTTTGCTCGATATTTCTTTATTTTGTTCTAATAATTTTTGAATTGGATCAACCAAAGGATTAGTATTATTGGAATCAACTAAATTTTTAGAACATTTTAATATTTCATCATTTACTTTATTAAAGGTTGTATCCAAATTACTTCTTATTTCATCTAACCTTTGTTTGCACCTCATTATTTCATAATCTATTTTAATAGCTGACATAATTATTGTTCTTCCATCATTACAGTTTTACTGCTTGTAGTTTTATGAGCTATAGCTAATATATTCATTGCATTAATATATTTTTCTAATACTGGCATAATAACCGTATCAATATTTTTTACACAATTATTTATATTTTCTAAACTACTACTTATATCAGAATTTGCTACTACATCATTTTTCCAATTATTATTTATTTCATTAACTATTGTATTTATACTGTCTACCTCTTTAGATAATAATTGATTACAAGTGGCTAAATTGGCAATTAAATCTAATAAAGCATTAACATTTAAATCGATATTATAAACATTACTAGTAGATTTACTAGGATTTGGCATAATTAATCATCCTTTCTAAATAATGCTATCTAATTGACTAGATAACTCGGAAAGTCCCGCTTCAGCATCAACATTTTCGCCTTCATAAGCAGCAAGTTGGGTTTTTAAAAAGGCAATAACTGTCGCTAAATTATTATTTAATTCGGTTGCCACTTCATTTAAATATTCAGTAAATTCTTTATTTACATCGCTTAAACCTGTTGATTTAACATTAGCACAAATATTATTTAACTCAGTAATTATTTTGTCACAATTTTCTTTTAATTCAGCATTAACATCTTCACTTCGGCCAAAAATTCTTCGCAATTCGGCAATTTCAATATCTAACATTTTATTCCTCCTTATTTGCTGGCATTACTTGTTTCTAAACTTTCTTGAATGTATAAATTCATGGTTACAACGAATTGTTTTAACACCGGCAAAATTTCATTACTAAATTTAGATTCTAAAGCTCTTAAATTTTCTATTTCAGATCTTTTATCTTCTCCTTCACTAATCCAATGTGTATCAATTTGATTAATAATATATATTATACTTTCCATTTCATTAGCAAGTTGTTGATTATATGTTGAAATATTATCAACACTTTCGACCATTTCATTATAATTGGCAATACTTAATACTCCATTTGGGTTACTAGACATAATTATACTCCTTTCTAATTAGCGTTACTATAATGGTAATATATAGTACTAGCATATTCTCTTCTTCCTTGGCCTGCCCATATTCCCCCATTACCATTTCCAGCTCCTTCAAAATATATTGCAAAAACATTTGTAGCTTCATCTACTGTATTACAACCTTTTAATTCATCTACTACCGAGGTAATTGCTCCTCCACTAGGTGTTCCTTGCATTTCTTCCCAAGCATGGTTTAATTGAGTTTCGAGTGACCAATCACTAGGATGCCTAGAATCAAGCCATTGAAATAATCCTTTAGAAGTTGAATCGGGATTTTTAATTTCTAATTCAAAACCAGATTCCAAACAAGCATTTCCCAATATTCCAGCGATTTGTTCTTCAGTTAATCCTTTTTCTTTAAAGAAATCATGACAAGTATTCATAATATTCCATTGTTCTTCATTAGGTAATTTGGATTCTAAATCACTATAATTAGCCTCGCCATTACTTAAGGCATTACTGTCTTCAAAAGTAGAAGCGACAGCAACTCCACTACTAGAACCTACAGCTCCAGCGATAAAAGAAATCAACTCTTTAATTGCCGCTTCGGCTTCTTCAGTAGAATAACTATATTCATATACTTGATCAGACATGAACTGGCTCAAAGAATTTAAATTTCTAACTACATTTGTTTTAATATTTTCAGTATTAGTCAACAATTTACTTACAGGACTAACTAAAGGATTATTGCCAGATTCATCTTTTAAATTATTAACACAGTTATTTACTTCTACCCCAATATTAGTCATTAGGGTATTAACAGAATCAGCAATCTCATCTAATCGCAATTTTAATCTTAAGACTTCTGCACCATTTATATCTAATTTCTGCATAATTACCTCCATCTATCTTACTTTATAAGTATAACACATAAAAGCTTTAACTGTAAATTCTTTTTCTTTATAAATGTCAATATTTTTGTTATAATTAATTAAAGGATGATCATATGAAAAATAAAAAATATTTTATAATTAGTTTTATAATAATTATAATTTTATGTATTGTTATGACTCCAATAGTTTTTCAAAATGATACTTTTTATACAATAAAAATTGGAGAATTAATATTTAATAAGGGAATTGATATGCAAGATCATTTTACAATTCACAATTTACCTTATACTTATCCCCATTGGTTATATGATTTAATCATATATTTAATATATAATATTGCAGGATTTACTTCCCTTTATATCTTTAATATATTTTGCTTTATTACTTTAATTACATTGATCTTTTATTTTAATTATAAAAATAATAACTCTAAATTTATTGCTTTAGTTTTTTCTATATTAAGCATATTTACTTTAAGTTTTTATATTGCAACAAGGGCACAGGTTATGAGTTATTTAATATTTATTTTAGAATATATATTTATTACTAATTATTTAAAAAAGGCGAATATTAAATATCTTATTGGTCTAGTTTTACTTTCTACTCTTTTATGTAATATGCATGTTGCTGTTTGGCCTTTTTTCTTTATTATTTTCCTGCCATTCATTGCAGAATATTTATTAGCTATAATTTTTAAGAAAAAAACACTATTTAAGTTTATTGAAATTGATTATAATAAAAATACTAAATATTTAATTATTACTATGCTTATTTGTATTATCCCCGGTTTATTAACACCAATTCATGATACGCCATTTACTTATTTAATAAAAACTATGCAAGGTAATTCTCAAAGTTTTATTAAAGAACATTTACCTCCAAGTACACCTAAAAAATTTATATTAATTTTATTTAGTTTTTGTACTTTAGTTTTAAGTATAATTGGTAAAATTAAAATACATCAATTATTTTTGATAATGGGATTAACTTTAATGGCTTTTACATCTGATAGACATATTGCTTTATATACTATTTTTATCTTTCCAATATTTGCTATTTTAATAGATAATATATTTAAAAAATGTAATGTTAATTTAGATAAATATACCTTAAAATATTGTTTTTCTAAAATAGGTATAGGTGTTATTAGTATAATTTTAGTTTTGGTAATTGTAGTATCTATAATAAATAATAAAGATAAGGCATTTATTGATCCCACTAGTTATCCTGTTGATGCTACAAAATATATTAAAAATAATTTAGATTATCAAAATATACGTTTAATGAATGAATATAATTATGGAAGTTATTTATTATTTAATGATATACCGGTGTTTATTGATTCTAGAGCAGATTTATATACAATAGAATTTAATAATTATAAAGATATATTAACAGATTATATGACTAAAAGTGCTTATACGGTTATTGATGAATATAAATTAACTCACATAATTGCTAAAAAGGAAGAAAATTTATATTTATCTATTAGTAGTTCAAATAATTATCGGTTATTATATGAAGATGAATATTTTGCTATTTATGAGGTTATTTAAGTAAGCCATTTTGGACATATTTAGTTTCATTAATTATTACAAAAGCATCAGGATCATTAGTTCTAATAATATGAGTCAATTCTTTTAACCTTTTTTTATTTAATTCTATAATTAACATATCTTTTTTATGATTATCATTGTTCTTTTTTAAATCTACTACTGATACTCCAAAACCTTGATTGCGCATTTCTTTTAACATTTTATTGTTAGTACTTTTAGTTATTACTTGAACTCCGATTAGGCCATCAACAACTTTAGAGGTAATAAATGTACCAATATAGGTCCCTGTTGCATAACCAAGAGCATAAAATATGGGAATAAGAATAGAATTTAAATCTGTATTTAAAGCTTCTCTGGCTACAACAAACCAAATTAAAACCTCAAAAAAAGCAACAATAGCAGGTGTAATACTTTTTCCCTTGACAACTAGAACTGTTCTAATTGTCCCGAGAGATACATCTACTATTCTTGCTAAAAATATTTTTAAACATGTTAGAACCATTATTATCACCATTATTATTATGGTAATATTGTTGCAAAATAAATGCAATTTAATTTTAATTTTCTAAAAATTCTTTTTTTAATTTTTCTTTTAAAATATTAATAGTTTTTTCATAATTATAATCTATTAAAAATAAAGGGAATGTACTTAATACATAAATCTCGTTAATTTTATTTTTAATTTTTATTTGTTCATTTAATATCTTCATGTGATTTAATTCTTTATTATTTTTAGTTAATAATTTAGCTTTTTTATAATTATGCCAAATTATATGGCATAATTCAACATCAGATATTTTGTTCTTCTTTAAACATGTCGTTGTATTTACAAGTTTTTTGTATTTTTTTCCACTAAATTCTTTTAAAGAAATAGTTCTATCAAAATAATTATTATCTGGCAATTTTTCTAAATGATAAAATGCTTCAACCATTGGGTAATTAATATATAATTTTCCTAACTCTGTTTCATTATTAAAGGTATTTAATAAAGCTCTTATTTTTTTATCACTATATTTGTGATAATGAGGATCAAAATCAAATATTAAATATATTGCTGTAAAGGCATTTTTAGATAATATATCATCATCTATTTTTAAACCTTTCTCATACCTTAAATAAGCTACTATATCATCATATTCGCCTTTTATATAATCATCATATAATTCATAAATTGAACTTGCAAAAGAAATAACCTTATAATCTCCATTAATTAAAGATAATAATCCATGTGTAGCATTACCCAATATATTTATTTCTGTTTTTTCACCTTCAACAATAAGTAATATCTTCTTATTCAAATTCACCTCCCAACATCATTTTTTCTAAATTATGTGCTCTTCTAATCGTTTTATCTGTTTTATCAGCAAAACTAGTAATTTTGCCATCTTTTAATATCATATAACAATCAGGACGCATTATTTCATTAGATATTAAAAAGGTATTGTGAGTTGTTAATATTGATTGAAACTCACTTCTGCTATTAATATAATTTAATATATAGTTAGATAAACCATAATGATAAAAGGCATCAAATTCATCTAAAAATACAAAAGAAATATTTTTAGATTGATTCATCCAGTAAAAAAATAACCATAGAGATAACGTACCAGTTGAGGCTACATCAGTAAATCTTGCTTCATAATTTTTATATTTTACTCCGATTATTTTTTTGCCACCTTCATATAATTCACATAATTTATAATCTTGATTACATTCATTTAAGAACTTTTCAAATCTTGAAAGCAATTTATTATTTATAACAAAATCGTTTAAATCTTCACCATTTTGCATTACTCCAATAAATTCATTTTGTCTTAAACTTCTAAACCAAAGCATATTATTAACAAAATTCATTAATAAATTTATAGAACTATCTTCACTCCAATATAATGTATTAACATAAATATATTTTAATACAGATATATTATTAGTTCTTTTTGATATATCTAAATTATTGGCTCCTTCAATATTATTTATAAATTCATTAGTATTATAATTATATTTAAAAATAATTTTATTGTTTTCTTTTAATTCTTCATTAATTAATCTCATTCTAGCATCTTTTTCATAAGTATATATTATATCTTTATTATCAAATAGAAATTCATATTTAAAAAATACATTTTCTTTGGCATTATTACCATTAACGTAATAATTATATAATTTATTTTCGTTACCTTTGTTATCAGTAAGGTGCATAGTTATATCCATTATTGCAGCCCCAAGATTACTTTTGCCGGAATTATTTAATCCATATATTAATACCTTATTGATTAAATTATTTTTAATTAATTCTTGATTAAATTCATAATCTCTAACTTTAGAAAAATCTAATATTAATTCATCTTTAAAATTCTTAAAATTTTTAACTGCAAATTTCTTTAACATTTCATACCTCCATTAGTATTATATACTGAAAAAACGAAAATATCAACAGTTAGTGTAATTTTTTTACACCAAATGTTGATATTATCTTATTATATTTACTACAATAGCTACAGTAATTAACACTAAAAGTATAACTATAATTATTATAGCTCCAAGTAATTTATTTTCTTTAGGCTTGCGATATTCTGGGGTTGTATTAGCTCCATATTTTTCACTTAAAAGTTGTATTCTTTTGTTTTCGTCCACAGCCATTTTCTTTTGAAAATTAATTTGGTCTTGACTCATAAGCATGCCACAAAATTTACAAGCTACCCCTTCATTAGGAAGGGGTTTTCCACATCTTTTACAATTCATAATACCTCTATTCTAAATTTTGACCTACATAAGTTATTTTAGCATAACCGTTTTCACTATGTCCTGTTTCTGTGTCGCCATTTGGAGCAATAAAGGCTGTATTTCCAGCATGGGTGCTAGCATTAGTTAAATAATAATCACTAGATACAGCATAATCTGTTGGCAATTGACTTGATGCTGTATAGATGAATCCGGAACCTCCGCCACCACCAGCAGCATAGTTAGCGGAATCGCCATTACCAGCACCACCGCCGCCGTACCAGCCACCGCCGCCGGCGCCATTAGAATTCACATTGTTACGATTAGCAGAGTTGCCACCGATACCAAATACACCAACATTACCATTGTATTCAGTAGATATGTCTATTCCACCATTGCCTCCAGCTATTTGCATACCGCCAGAGCCAATATAAGCTAAATGATTGGCATTATAAATTTCACCATCAATACCATATGTTCCACCGCCAGCGCCACCATTTGCTTTATAAGTATTATCTATTACAGCAGCACCACCGCCGCCGCCAGCAACAATGACACGGTTAAGTAGTGTATCAGCACCAATTCTTATATCAGTAGCGCCACCACCAGCACCACCACGATAGCCGGCATTTCCGCCACCATTAGCACCGCCACCAGATAGACTATTTAGGCTTGTGCCATAACTACCGGCACCACCTGTATGAACAAATAGGGTATCACCAGCATTTAGATAAATATAGCCTTTGGAATAACCTCCCATACCACCTTGGGCATATTCACTATTATATGAGCCACCTTGGGCACCCCAAACTTCAAGTAAGTAATAACCTGATTGTTCAATAGTTACACCTTGAACATTTGATGAATATGGGAATACACCATTATATACATAAGTATCTTCAGTAGTTGTTGTAAGAATACCAGATTCTTTTCCTGCTGAATCTACAGAATAAGCTTTAAATGTCGTTGCTGTTGTATCATTAAATGTATAAGTACTATCTGTACTTGATACATAGGTATCTCCGCCATCGGCACTATAATAATACATTGCGGCATTAGTACCTACATTACTATCTTCAAGAGAAAGTGTCGCCATATTATTTTCGGACATTAAAGACATACTTTGAACTATTGGGCCACTTGTTACATCAAGGTAAGCTACACAACTTGTTCTACTTGTTGCAGCAACTACAACTCTTTGATTATCTAAACTTAAAGTGGATGTTCCAGTACAACTAGATTGTTCATTATTTAATTCATAATAATAGTTGCTTGGAATAGTATCGGCTTCATAATAAGTTGGAGAACCACTCTTAGATTGTAAGAATATTTTTAGGGCAATATCCACATTTAGAGCATCCATATAAACATCACATTCAGCTTTACCAGTTGCTTCAACACTAAACATATTTTCTGCCGCTAAATAAGAGACTGTGGCATTACTTGTACAAAATGTTTTTTCTTGATTTAGTTCATAACCAATTGATGGCATAGTTGTTGTTTGTAATATTGTGTAATCACCGGTTCCTTCACCAGTTGCAACATCAACATTTTCTGCATGAACTCTTAAGGTTATATCAAGATTTGCTGTTGAATCAAAATACATATAACAAACATCATGCCCATAAGCGGTTATATCTGCTTCAAAAGTATTAGGATCATAATTAATTACAGAACCATTGGTACAATAACTCTTGGCCTCATTATATTCATAACCGGCCTGTGGAATATATGGATATAATACATATTCTCCTTCTATAGCAGTACCATAATTTTCACTATTTATATCATCAGTATTTCTGTCTTCTACCATTACTCTTAATTCGATATCAGCGATATCTCCGGTAGAACCTCCAACAATTGGAGTTACAGCTTCAACTTGATAAAATGCATAAGTAACAAAAATAGAGATGCATGCCAAAAGAATTACCACCACTCCGCCAATTAAAGGAATGCGATATTTTTTTACTTGTTCAGTTATATCTTTATTAAATAACTTTTTTATATCATTAACATATGTATTTATTTTATCTTTCATATGCATCTTACCTATCCTATACTAATTTTAATGTATTATCCCTTTAAAGTCAATTCATTTAATAAATTTTTTAAAACATTTTACTATTTTTTTGTTATAATATATAATATTATTAAAGGACGTGATTTTATGTTTGATGGTAAATTAGTGCATTTTATTGGTATCGGTGGTATTAGTATGAGTGGTATTGCTTATATTATTCACTCACTTGGGGCAAATGTTACTGGTAGTAATATTGTTTCTAGTGAAGTTACTGATAAACTTATTAGTGATGGCTTCAATGTGCAAATTGGACATCATCCAGAGATGATAAAAGATGCTGATATCATTGTTTATACAGCAGCTATAAAAGAAGATGATCCTGAAATTATTGAAGCAAAAAAATTAAATAAAGAAATTTATGAAAGAGCAGTATTTTTAGGTAAACTTTCTAAACATTATGAAAACTCTTTATGTATCGCCGGCACCCATGGGAAAAGTACTACAACTGGTATGGTTTCTTTAATATTTTTAGAAGCTAAACTTAATCCTACTATTCAAATTGGAGCAATGCTTAGTCCTATCAACGGTAACTACTATGTTGGTGATACCAAATACTTAATCATTGAAGCTTGTGAATATGTTGATTCATTCTTACATTTTTATCCAACTGGTAGTATTATTACTAATATTGATGATGATCACTTAGATTACTTTAAAAATTTAGATAATATTAAAGCATCTTTTAAAAAGTTTGTTAATTTAATGCCAAATACTGGCATACTTGTTAAAAATAATGACGATGCCAACTCTTCAAATGTTGAAGAAGGTTTTAGTGGTAAAGTAATAACTTATGGTATTAATAAAACATCTGATTATGTTGCTAAAAATATTACTAAAAATGATTTAGGACATTATTCATTTGATATTTATAAAGATGATGCATTACTAACGCACATCGATTTAAAAATTAATGGTAGACATAATGTTTATAATGCTCTAGCAGCTATTGCTCTATCTCATGAATACATTAGTGATATAAATATTATCAAAGCGGGATTAGAAAAATATCATGGCGTTGGTAGAAGATTTGAATACCTAGGTACCTATAATGGCGCATTTTTATATGATGATTATGCGCATCATCCTACGGAAATAAAAACAACAGTTGAATCTGTTAAAAGTGTTAAACATAATCATGAATATGCTATATTTCAAGGACATACTTATTCCAGAACTAAAGAACATTTAGATGAATTTGCAGATGTCCTAGCTAATTTTGAAAATGTTATTATTGCTCCGATATATGCCGCAAGAGAGACGAATACATTTAATGTTTCAGAGAGTATGTTAGTTGATAAAATAAAGATGAAAAATAAAAATGTAATTTATTTAGATACTTATGATAAAATAAAAGAATATATAAAAAACAATGTCCATGAAAAAGATTTAGTTATATCTATTGGGGCTGGAGATGCCAATAAAATAGTTAAGGAATTAGTTTCAAACTAATTCCTTTTCTTTTAAAAAATCACGATATTCCTCTAAAATTTTAATTATTTCCTCACTACTTTTACATTTACAAATATTATTTTTAATTTCTTTATTTTCTGGTAATCCTTTTAAATAATTTAGGAGATGTCCCCTTATTTCTAGTACTGCTTGGGATTCATTTGTATTTTCTATTAATTTATTTAAATGATATTCCATCATATCTATTTTTTCATTAAATCCAACTTTTTTAGGTAAAGCGCCCTTATCTAAATAATCTACACACTCTTTGATTAGCCAAGGATTACCCATTAGAGCTCTACCAATCATTACAGCACTGCACTTGGTATCATCTAACATTTTTTTAGCATCATAACAACTTTGAACATCACCATTACCAATAACTGGAATAGATACATTTTTTACTACTTCTTTAATTATATTCCAATCAGCCTTACCACTATAGCCTTGAGCACGCGTGCGAGCATGAATGCTTAGTGCTTTAGCTCCAGATTCTTCAATTATTTTGGCCACTTCTACCGCATTAATGTGTTCACTATCCCAACCACTACGAATTTTTACTGTTACAGGCACATCTACTGCTGCAACTACTTTCGTAACAATCTCTCTAATTAACTCCGGATTTTTTAAAAGAGCTGAACCACCACCAGATTTAATGGCAATTTTAGGAACTGGGCACCCCATGTTTATATCAATAAAAACATTAGGATACAACTCTGTAATAATTTTGGCAGATGCCGCTAAAGTATCGGGGTTAGAACCAAAAAGTTGCACTCCAACAGGAATAGTTATTTCATCAAGTCCTTTTAACATCTCTAAAGTTTTAGCATTATTTCTAATAATTGCTTCGCTACTAATAAGTTCAGTGAATGCTAAACCTACTCCCAAATCTTGTGCAATTTTTATAAATGTTGGATTAGAAATCCCCGCCATCGGTGCTAAAACTATCCCATTTTTAATCTCAATATTTCCTATATTCCATTTCATAATGACCACCTAAAAACTAAAGCCAAAAAAGCTTTAGTTTAATTTATCACATTTATAAACTTTTGTCCATATTTATTGTATTAGTTCTTTTTTGTAATTAATTTTTCATTATCCATATATTTATAACCTAAATTGTTATGCTTAGTAATAACTGGCTTTCCTAATTTTTCTTCAAGGTTATCTTTAGCCACTTTGGCAACATTACCACCAGCTTTAGCCATTTCTTTATTTTCCTTTAAACCATTTGGTTTATGTGTTTTTACAAGTTCTCTAGTAGCAATTTCTCCTAAATCTGTAAGAGCTACTTCTAAATCAGACATATTATCTCTTAAAGATTCTTTTCTTAA
>CALVKF010000021.1 GCA_944332555.1 uncultured Bacilli bacterium | reverse complement strand
TAAATTTTAATCCCTAAAATAAAGATAATCGCTGAATTTCAAGCGATTATCTTTATTTTTAGGTGGCAAACTCGGGTTATAACATAAAATGTTTAATTTTTAAACATTTACTCATAATATTTCTTATCTTTTAGCTAAATTTTTATTAAGTTTATTAATTTTATAAATATAAATAAAGAACTTTCTAATCTTGAAGGATAAGGTTCTTTTGATGCATGGTGAGAAAATCCATATTATTTTTTTTGAAAGAATAAATTCAAATTAAAGTAGTATTTAAAATATTTGAAGTAATTCATATTTTTGATTAACCATTATTATAAAATCTTATTTAACATATCATCAATTAGTTTTTTTGACTCTATTTCATTAATAGCAAAACACTTTTTTCCTAAATCCTTAAATGATGCTCCACAAGAATATAATTTTTTTCTATCTATAATTAAAAATCGATCATGGAATATATCAAGATTTTTGAATTCTATATTAGAGTATTCGCTATTATATTTTTTTATTAATATCTCATCTAAATTTTTAGAAATAATTAGTATTTTTTTATCAACATTTTTAAGAATTTTTAAAAGTTCTTTAGAAGCATAATTATCAATTATTATAATTTCTTCTTTGGCACTGTCGAACAAATCTAACAATAATGTGTATGCATCAAATATTTGTCCTTCAAAGAATATTGTATTAATTTTTTCTTTTTCTTGCATTTTATTAAATGTATTTTCTAACTTCAATATTCTGTTTTCATGATTTAACAAAATTTCACTATTTATTAAACTATTAGAAACATACCTTCTTAATTTTACAAATGCATCGATAATTTGTACATTTACTTTAACCGCAATATCACTTTTAAGTAATCCAGATAACATCATTATTCCTTGTTCTGTTAAAACATAAGGTAAATATCTTATACCACCATGATTATTTTCACTTGAGATCGCAAATTGCGACCTCAAGTTATAAAATTCATCTTCTGTTAATTGAAAACAAAATGTATCTGGAAATCTTTTAATATTTCTTTTAATAACTTCATTAATTCTTCTGGTTTCTACTTGATAAAGTTTAGCAACATCTGATGATAACATTACTTGAACTCCTCTTATTTCATATATCATATTTTCCACATTATTATTAACAATATTACTATTTTCTTTATCTAAAACATTGATATTTGTCATTTTTACCTCACTTTCCAAAAAATAGTTGATTTATCAACAAAATAATTATAATGCATCTAATCTATATTTTATAGTCATTACGACTTTTATCTTTATTTTTGTTTTATCGTTTCTATATTTCAACCAAATTATTTTATCATTAAATTGTTTTGACTAATATAATAAGATTTTTAAGAGAAAAAGTCAATATCTGTCGTTTCAATAATAGTAATTTACTCATAATATTTCTTATCTTTTTCAAAATATAATACTAAATCTATATTTATATCAGTATCTTTAATGTATTCATTAATAGTATCAACAACCATTTTACCAACATCCTCATGCTTATATCCATAAATTCCTGTACCTAAACTTGGAAGCAAAACATTTTTATAATTATTGTTTTTTATAGTATCAAGTAAATTAAGATAAGTTTTTTTTAATTCATCTATTGGATTATCACACTCATAATATTTTGGCCCTTGAGCAAATATAATATCCATGCCTATTTTAAATCCAGGAGTAATACGCATTTCTCCCACTACCATATTAGTAGAAAAATTATTTTTAATGTAATTGCTAAGTAGAGTTGATCCTGCTTTATCAAAAATAGCTCCACAAACTCCTCCACCATGCATCATCGCCGGATTTGTAGCATTTACAATTGCATCATGATCTTTTAAAATATCATCATTTGTAATATCTCCAACTAAAATTTGTAATTTTCCCAATTTTATCACCATTAAAATTATATCAAAAAAAGCGAGTTTGTGGTATACTTAATTTAGGATGGTGATAAAATGTTAAATGGTAGTGTTGCTGTAATTACTGGAGCAACAAGAGGAATTGGTTTTGCAACTGCCAAATTATTTTTAGAAAATAATGCAAAAGTTGTAATATTTGGAAGTAAAGAAGAAAGCGTCAATAAAGCTCTTGATAAACTAAGTGAGTACAAAGATAATATTCTTGGAATGTATCCTAATTTAAATAGTGAAAGTGAAGTTGCTGATGCTTTTAAAAAAATTGTTGATAAGTTTGGAAAAATTGACATTTTAATTAATAATGCCGGTATTTCTTCAAGTACTCCTTTAGATAATTATACTTATGAAGAATTTAGCAAAATTATGGATTTAAATGTTAATGCTATGTTTTTATGTACTAAATTAGTAGTTCCATATATGAAAGAAAATGGTGGTGGTGTTATTCTTAATACCTCATCAATGGTTTCAATTTATGGACAAAGCGCTGGTGTTGGTTATCCAACTAGTAAATTTGCTGTTAATGGCATGACTAAATCTTTAGCAAGAGAACTTGGCAAATACAAAATTAGAGTTAATGCTGTTGCCCCAGGTGTAATTAATACTGATATGGTATCAAGTCTTCCAAAAGAAGTAATCGCCCCAATTATTGCAGGTATTCCTCTAGGCCGTATCGGAGAACCCGAAGATATTGCTAATGCCTTTTTATATTTAGCAAGTCCAATGGCTTCTTTTGTAACTGGCGAAATTCTATCTGTTGATGGAGCAGGAAGAGCATAATGGATAAGCGTGTTTTAAAAGATTTATCTTATGGAGTTTATATAGTCTCTGCAAAAGAAAATGATTTACTTGTAGGTTGTGTTGCTAATAGCATTATGCAAATAAATAGTGAAACTATAGCAATAAGTATAAATAAAGAAAATTATACAACTAAAGTAATTGAAGAAACTAAGAAATTTGCAATAAATATTTTACCCCAAGATATAGATATTGAATTAATTAAAACTTTTGGATTTAAGAAAAGTAATGAAGTTAATAAATATGAAAATGTAAATTATGAATTAGTAAATGATCTACCAGTTATTAAAGATTCATGTGGTGCTATATTTTGTGAATATGATAAGTGTATAGAAACATCTACTCATTTAGTAGTACTTGCCAAAATTACAGATGCTACAAAATATAGTGATAAAACTCCATTAACTTATAAATATTATCAAGAAAATTTAAAAGGTGGGACTTCAAAATATGCCCCAACCTACCAAGAGGGAGAAAAGACTAAAAAGAATGTCTTTGTTTGTAAAATCTGCGGATATAGGTATGAAACAGATTTAGATGAATTGCCCGATGATTTTAAATGCCCAATGTGTGGTGTTGGAAAAGAGTACTTTGAAAAATTATAAAGTACTCTATTTTTCTGGTATACCATAAATTAATTTACTTTCATCAAAAAATATTGTATTATGTGGTGGATAAAATGTAAGTAAAGCAAATAAAATATAACATAAAACTATTAGAATTATAGGAAGTATTTTAATATCTAATTCATCAAGTAATAATATTTTATAACCAATAAATTCCATAACTATATAAGTTATTAGCATTAAGCCAATAGATATAAACATATTTTCTCCAAGCCAGTTATATAATGGAATAAATATTGCTAAATAAAATATTACTCCCAAGATTCCTTTAGTAACTATTTCTACATAAAAATTATTATATTTTATTTTAAATTTTTGCATTAATATTAAACTAATTAATGAACCAAATATTATAACTCCAAAAATTATTTTCATATGTTCCCAAATTGATTCATTGACGGGAAAAAATATGGCAGTAAAAAAGTTAGGAATTAAATCATAAATAAAATGCCATAAAAAAGATAAGGCAAAAAAGATTACAACATTAATTATTTTTATTTTTTTTAATGTCAAGTATATCACCATTAAATAATATGCATTAATCTCTTATAATTATCCCTATTTCTTTTATATAATCAAGTATTTGTTCTAAAGATAAAGAAATATTTTTTAAAGTATTAATATCACTATCTAAAGACCCTAATTTAGAAGTATTTAATAACAGTTCAGTTATTTTATTGCCTACTAAAGATATTATATCTATATGTGAATTCTTAAAATCTGTTTTTATTACTTTATTATCAATTAATTTAATTTCTTTTATATTACATATTTCAAATAAGCTATTATATATTAAATTATCATTTAATGCTAAAAAAATTATTAATGTATCACTAAATATTACATTGTCTATTTTACTATCAATTATACTTGTATTAATAAGTTTAGAATTATTAATTTTAACTGTCTTTAAATAATTAGTTGAAAATGTACAAGCATCAAAAACACAACTATTAAATTCAACATTTTTAAAATTACAATTACTAAATAATACTTTTTTAAATGTACATTTATTAAATGTTACATTTTCAATATTATTAAAAGTTATTTCTAGATTTTCATAAGTTATTCCATTATTTACATCATCAAATTCAAACATTTTCTTCTTCCTTATAAATTGATGTAAATAATTCTTGTTCATCATCACTTGTTTTTACTATATTTGGTAACTCTGGAAGATCTCCCAAAGTGGCAAGACCAAAGTAATCTAAAAATTCACTAGTTGTTCTATATAAATTAGGTTTCCCCGGCAAACTACTTTTACCACTTACTTTAATTAGGTCTTTAGCCATTAATTTTCTAATCATATTAATACTAGAAATACCTCTTAGTTCATCAACTTCCATTCTAGTTATTGGTTGATTGTAAGCAATTATAGCTAGAGTTTCAAGGGCCGCTTGAGATAGGTTATTAGAGCCTCTTGTGGTAATTAATTTTTGATAATATTCTTTGTGTTCCCCTTTAGTTGTAAGTTTAAAAGCATCTCCCATAAAACTAATTCTAATGCCTCTGTTTTCTTTACTATATTCTTCTCTTAATTTTTTAAGTAATTCTTGAGCCTCGCTCTTTTCAATCATCATTATCTCACAAATGTTATCAAGGGTTAAACCTTCATCCCCCACTACAAAAAGTAATCCTTCTAATATTGCTTCTTTATTCATATTCTTACACCTTTTCTATTAATATTTCTCCAAAATTATCTTCTTGAGTTAATTTAATTTCTTTATTTTTGCACATGTCTAAAATAGCTAAAAATGTTGCCACTACCATTTCTTTGGAATAATCTTCAAAAAGATCAGTAAATTTAACATTTTTCCGGTGAAATAAAAACTCTCTTACTTTATTTACCCTATCTTCAACACTTATTTCTCTTCTAGTTATTTTGGTATTTAAGGGTTTTTGATAAGACATCCTTTTTTGTAGTTCTAGCATTGCCTCTTTTAATAAGTCCGGATCCATTACTTCATAGTCAATTTTTTCTTTTTCAATATATTCCGTTAAATTTTCAGGAACTTTAGTAAAAAATTCACTTCTTCTTTCTTCTAGCTCTTTAAAAACACCTGTAATATTTTGATATCTTTCGTATTCAATTAATTTATTTTTTAAATCTTCTTCACTATTAATACTAAATTCACTATCATCTTCTACTTCTGTATCTAAATTAAGTAATAATCTACTTTTTAAATGAATTAATTCTGATGCCATAACTAAATATTCTGATGCATCATCTAAATCATCTTTTGGCAAACTATTAATAAATTTTAAATATTCATCAATTATATATTTAGTATCAATTGTATAAATATCCATTTTAGCAGTTCTAACTAAATGCAAAAGCAAATCAAGTGGCCCCTCAAAATCATTTATACAAAGATTCATAAAATCCCCCTTAACTACATGTATATCCTTGTGCTTCTAATTCAAATTTCATTACTTTAGCATCCGTATTAAGTGGATAATAAATATCGTTATTAATTGTTCCATCAACAACAGTTCTTAAATTAATGTTTGTTACAAAATACATATTAGCTTCATCCGTTGAAACATTAGAACTTACTCCACTAATTGTGCTATATGTCGCCGCTAAAGTTTGGTAAGTACCATAAAAAACATTATAATTTGGATCATTTGTTGGCACAACATAATTATCGATTATAGAAAACACTTGGTTATTATTTAGTGAATATGTTACTGTCTCATAATCTTTTTGACACACTAAAGTTGCATTACCTGCCTCATCAGCATCAGCCACATAAGCCGGATACTCTTCTTCACTTATCTCTAAAAAAGCTACTTCAGTTATACCTGTTGCCTTAATATTATAAGTTACACTTATATTTCCCCCAGCATTTATAATATTATCCGCAACTTTTATTCTTTCCAGCAATGTATCGGCCCCTTCAACATCTGTACTATACATATTCAAATAATAATGCATCTCACTTAAATCAATTGCTTCTGTTCCATTATTAGCAATATTAAAAGTTATTTGTTGCTCTGTTACTTCAAAATTACTCAAAGTTAAATTATCCACAGTAAAACTTAAATCAGCAGTTAAAGCATATTTTTGAAGTTCTGGAGCCTCATCATCATTTGAATTATCATCATCCGTATCATCATTACCAGGGGTAACAATCTCATTAGGTATTTCAATATCTAAACCTAATTTTTGACTAACATAAGCAGTTATCTCCGGCAAATATATTGCTGCAGCAATTAATGCAGCAAAAATAAGTAAAAGCCATATCATGCTTCCCCGTTTAACTTTCTTCGTAGCCAAAACTGTCGGTGTTAATTCTTCATCAACAATTACAACTTTTTTCGCCATAATGCACCATCCCGTTTCATTCTCTATTTCAATTATACTATATTTAGTGAGTTTTTAAAAGAAAAAAATTCTAGTTTTCACTAGAATCCGTATTCATTGAATCAATTACTTCTAAATAATATTCTTTTAAAACCTCTTTTTCTTCATTAGTTAATTCTCTATATATATCTTCTTGAGTATCCACCGTTAATTCATGCATACTTACAACATCATAATCTTTAATTGCTGCAAAAGTTGGTGAATACATTCTTGTAGTACCTGTATCATAATAAAAATTATTTTCCGAATCATATACTAAATATTCTTCCAAATTATCTCCAAAAAAAGCTAAAATATCATAATAAGCTTCACTTCCTTCTTTAGTTTTTTCTGATGGAAAGCTTATTGTATATTCATCCCTAATATCTTCTATATCAACATAATAAACTTTAGTTATATCTCTTTCATTTAAAGCTTCAATCAACACTTCAATAGCATTACGCATTAAAGGATCAGTTGCATAACCAAATAACACATAACAATCTTCATTATGCATAATATCCACTATTTCTTTTGGAGTTTTATAAACAAAGGGATTATCTTCTGGAATACTTACTTCAATTAACTCACCATCGTATCCTCCACTATAATTAGCCCCATTATAACTTTCAAATTCTTGTTTAAATTTTTCAGCATCACTTAAAACAACTTCTTTTTTATTAAGAATTAAAAAAGTACAAAAACCAATTACTAATATGACACAAACTCCAATTATTATATACATTATTTTATTACTTTTCATCTACTACACCCTCATTCATACTACCATAATTACTTATCTTTTACAAGTAATTTTTATCATTACTAAATTCTTTATCCACTAAAAATTCATGAATTATTTCTTCTTCATTTTCGAGACTTAATTCTTCAATTCTATCAACCCTTAATTTTTCACTAATAAGTATTGCTTCAACTTTTCTAACGGCTTCATCTAAATTATCATTTACAACAACATAATTATAGTTATTTATTTCATTAATCTCATTATAAGCAACCCTAAATCTCTCAATTATTTGTTCATTATTTTCCATACCCCTTGCCTTTATTCTTTGTTTTACATCATTCATCGATGGAGCCATAATAAATATTAATATCGCTTGGGGATACAAAGATTTTACCTGCTTAGCTCCTTGAACATCAATTTCTAATATACAATCTTTACCACTATTAAGTATCTCTAATACTTCTTTTTTAGGGGTTCCATAATATGCTCCATATTGCACCCTAGCATATTCTAAAAAATCCCCATTCTTTATTTTTTCTTCAAATTCTTCTTTAGTTACAAAATAATAATCTTTACCATCAATTTCATTTTCCCGTTTTTCTCTAGAAGTATAAGAAATTGATAATGCTACATCATTAATATTTTCTAACAACTTCTTTATTACTGTTCCTTTACCAGCACAAGTTGTACCAGATATAATTATTAAATCACCTTGAGTTTTAGTTTTAATCATGTTATCCCTCTTTTCTTTTTTATCTATTATAACAATATTTTCAATTAAAAAAAAGAAGATTTTAACATCTTCTTAATATTTAGAAAGGAGGTGATTTGATATTCATACAAACATCTCAATCACACAAAAGAATGGTTAGTTCTTTTGTATTAAGTATTATATAACACAATTTAGCAAAAAGCAAACATTTTTAACACTTTTTTAGCACTTTTTGCTAAAAAGTGCAAATTTGTCTTTATTTTCTTCTAATTCTCATCATTTCCGAGTTCATTTTTAAGTTTTTTAACTCTTCTTCATTAACATATATTATGCGACCACCTTTTGGTTTTATTTTTTCAGTACCATAGACAATCCATATAGCATCAACCTCACTATCAGGCATATTTGCATAACCATCAGTAAAGATAATCTTATTATCAGCACTGTCTGAAAAAGCATTTACCGCAACATTAAAATCAGTTCCTCCACCACCGCAGAATTCTAAATTATCAATATCAACCTCACTATAAATATCATTAAAACCATAAAACTTTGTATCAAAACAACCAACTTTAATTTCCGAAAACTCTAATATACTTTTACATTCTCGCAAGAAATTTTTAAGCATCTCTTCATTTACTGAACCACTGGTATCTACTACTATTTCCGTTTCGGAAAAAGGCATTTTTTCAAAATGGGGTATTACAACTCCATATTCAATTGTGGCATTTATATAAGACCAATCATATTCATATTTTATTGTCTCATCTAAAAGATTTCTCCAATCAAGAGCTGTATCGGCACTACCTATATCACCAATTTTTCTAATATCACCATTTGATGAATTACCACCAAGATGACTAGTTATTTCATTTTCAACTTTTTCAAGTATTTTTTCTCTTTCTTTATTATTTTCTTTAAAAGCTTCTTTTTCCCCTAAAGATTCACATTTCTCTTGAGTTTTTTTAATTTCATCTTTATTTTTATCTTTGCCTTCATCTTTTTCTTTATCTTTATTCTTATCTTTATTTAATGCATTTTCCCACAAGCTATGACTATCGTGTCCAACATTATTTTGAGAATTATTATCTGATTGTTTTTGATTTTGATTTTGAGAATTTGTTTGTTTTTGACTATCATTTTGATTTTGGGAATCATTTAATTCTTGTTTATTTTCTTGGCTTTGATCTTGGGAACCTGATTGTCCTTGATTATTCTCTTGATTTTGGGAATCATTTAATTCTTGTTTATTTTCTTGACTTTGATCTCGGGAACCTGATTGCCCTTGATTATTCTCTTGGTTTTGGGAATTGTTTGATTCTTGTTTATTTGTTTGACTTTCCCCTTTAGTATTTGTTTGTCCCTGACTTTCACTTGAATTTTGCAAACCATTTGATTCTTGCTGATTGCCTTGACTCTGTTCTTGAGAATTTGTTTGTTTTTGATTATTATTTTGATTTTGATTTTGCGGATCATTTGATTTTTGTGCGTGTTCGGGATTTTGATTTTGTGAATTCCCTTGTTTCTGTTGCTTTCTTTCTTTTAGTAATTTATCATATAATTCTTCAACATCATAATTTTTAGCATCAGGCATATTAACTCCTCCATCTATTATTGATAATCCATCACCCTCTAAATACTTATTTAATACTGCATCTGCCGCTAGGTTCCAAATATTATTATCTTTTCCTTCACTTCTTTTTATATGATTAAAGGCAATATGACCTATTTCATGAGCCATAACAAATAGTTGTTCTTTAAAATCCAATTTTCTTAAAAAATCTGAATTATAATAAACTATTTCTCCATCTGTAGCTGCTGTATCAAAAAGTTTGCTTTCTTTATATTCAACATTAGCAACAATGCTACCAAAGAATGGATATTTAATAAGCATTCTCCTTTTAATTTTTTCAATATCTACTTCCATAATTCACCTACAAACTAATTAATAAAGAATATATTTCTTCATTTAAATTCTCTTTATTTTCTACAGTTACCAAAATTCTCATATCTTCTGGTAAATTAAATGTTGAAACTTTTTTATATTTAAGTAGTTCTTTAAATCTTAATTGTTCTTCCTTACTTATTTTATCTAAATTATCTATGACAAGTATTACATTTTTTTTTATTTTATTAAACCATTCTGGTGGCAAATATAGAGTATCTTCAAAGTGTCCAGATAAATCTAGGTTATTAATTGCATCAATTATAAGAGCATTAGGTATATCTTGAGCAGAAATAAAATCCACAATTATTGGAGCAATATTTACTTTAATATAAGAAAATAATAATTCTTTTTTATCTTGATTCATATTTTTTCCTCACTAAACTACTACCAGATTTTAAATCTGCTATTACTTCTAATCTTTCTTTATTCCCATGTATCCATAAACTATCAAATGTCGCCAAAAATTCTCTTCCCATTAAACTTACAAAATCTCTAACACATTCTAAATTTTCTTCATCTACTTGAGATAAGTTCATAATTGTTGCATACTTTTCTGCTAAATTTAATTGTTCTACTTTTTCTTTTTCATAATTGTTATTTAAAACATCTTCTAAAGTTATTACTCTTTGCTTACAAAACATGATAAATTCATTAGTTATTTCTTCTCCAACTAAAGATTTTAACATATTGGGATTTTTAGTTTGGTATAATACTTTTGATGCCATTTCCCATTTTCTTGGATCAGCATTTGGTTTCTTGCCATCATATTTTGTTCTTAATACTGATTCGCCTTTGCAAGCAATATATGAATATATGGCTGGATGTATATTATTTTTACTTGCCCATTTTAACCATGAATCTAGTGTTGTTTTTATATAAATATGGGCAAATCTACCATACAATGGTTTTGCTATTTTGTTGGCTGCAATACTTTCTTCGGCTTCATTTCCTGCTGCAACAACCCTTGCATTATCTGGTAGCCTCCACTTACCATTTACTTCTCTATCAAGGATTATATTAAAAGCAAGTCCTTGAACACTTTTTGGAGCATTACTTATTTCATCAAAGAATAAAACATGTAATCTATCTGGTTCCCTCTTACATTTTTCTTCTAAATTAACTAACCATGTTGGTTTAATATCAATCATTTCTCCAGTAGATTCTTTATATACACTTTTACCTATTATAGCTTCTGGTGTTGAGTTAAGTAAATATATAATTTCTGCATCTTTATCATACTCTTTTACTCTAGCACTTTTTCCATCACCAGATAATCCATGAAGATATACAGCAACTCCACTTTCAATAGACCCTTTTAACACATCTTCATCACTTGGTTTAGAAAATTCAAAACCATAAGGATTTAGTAGTATTTTATTTTCTTCAACTTCTGGTTTTGCTAATGATAAATCAATATTTAAACCATTTATTAAATCATTAGATAAATATGTATCCATAAACCACTTTATATCAGTTTTAGAAAAATCACCTTGATAATCACTGCGTTTGTTAAATTGTACTCCTGAAGCTATTATTTTTTTTGAAAGGGCTATATCCTCTTTTTCATCAACAAGCCAAACAACTGGTTCTACCTTAACCCAATATGGTTTGTCTATTTCAACTTTTATGCCATTAGACAAAATTTTACCATCACAGTTTGAATCACCTACAAAACGAATATATTTACTTCCATTATATTCATATTCAGTATGAGTTCTAGTGCTAAAACTCGGACCAATTTGTAGATAATGATACGAATCGGTTGTATAATTTTTTCCTGTAGTTCTTAAACTTCCATGATTGTATGCTATTTCTAATTCACGAGAATAATTTTCATCAACAATTGTTTGTGGATATTCGCCATATTCAATTTCCTTAATTCCACTGGCTCCTCTCACTCCGTTCGAGGAGATTGATTGGATTGAAGAGTAAGGCAAAGCTGGGCGAGCCCCACCATTGTGCTTACAAACATAGCTACAAATACTATCACCGTCCGTGAAAACGGCGTGTGCGCAATTAAACCCATCAGATGATTTTGTCCACCACCAACCGGTTCTATCTTTTCTAGTATTTCCTTCACTAGTATAATACTCTGATGATACAAAACCACCTAATAAAATAGCAAAATCTGTTATTGCTGCTTTTATTCCATATTTTTTTAATATTTCTAAATTTTCAACTTGTTCTTTTGTTAAAAATGTTAAATCTAAATTATTATTCATTATTTCCCCCTTACTAATTTATTACCAGATTTTAAATCTGCAATTATTTCTAATCTTTCTTTATCACCATGAACCCATAAACTATCAAATGTCGCCAAGAATTCTCTTCCCATTAAACTTACAAAATCTCTAACACATTCTAAATTTTCTTCATCTACTTGAGATAAGTTCATAATTGTTGCATACTTTTCTGCTAAATTTAATTGTTCTACTTTTTCTTTTTCATAATTGTTATTTAAAACATCTTCTAAAGTTATTACTCTTTGCTTACAAAACATGATAAATTCATTAGTTATTTCTTCTCCAACTAAAGATTTTAACATATTGGGATTTTTAGTTTGGTATAATACTTTTGATGCCATTTCCCATTTTCTTGGATCAGCATTTGGTTTCTTGCCATCATATTTTGTTCTTAATACTGATTCGCCTTTGCAAGCAATATATGAATATATGGCTGGATGTATATTATTTTTACTTGCCCATTTTAACCATGAATCTAGTGTTGTTTTTATATAAATATGGGCAAATCTACCATACAATGGTTTTGCTATTTTGTTGGCTGCAATACTTTCTTCGGCTTCATTTCCTGCTGCAACAACCCTTGCATTATCTGGTAGCCTCCACTTACCATTTACTTCTCTATCAAGGATTATATTAAAAGCAAGTCCTTGAACACTTTTTGGAGCATTACTTATTTCATCAAAGAATAAAACATGTAATCTATCTGGTTCCCTCTTACATTTTTCTTCTAAATTAACTAACCATGTTGGTTTAATATCAATCATTTCTCCAGTAGATTCTTTGTATACACTCTTACCGATTATTGCCTCAGGTGTCGAATTAAGTAAATATATAATTTCGGCATCTTTATCATACTCTTTTACTCTAGCACTTTTACCATCACCAGATAAACCATGAAGATATACAGCAACACCACTTTCAATAGACCCTTTTAACATATCTTCATCACTTGGTTTAGAAAATTCAAAACCATAAGGATTTAACATTTTATTTTCTTCAACTTTTGGTTTTGTTAAAGATAAATCAACATTTAAATCATATATTAAATCCTTAGATAAATATGTATCCATAAACCACTTTATATTAGTTTTTGAAAATTCACCATAATAAATATCTTTATTATCAAACTGTAATCCTGAAGCTATTACTTTTTCACAAAGTGCTATGTCATCATTTTCATCAACAAGCCAAATAACTGGTTCTACCTTAACCCAATATGGTTTGTTTATTTCAAGTTTTCTTCCATCAGAAAGAAATTTTTCTTTACAGTTTAAATCAGCTACAAAACGAATATATTTACTGCCATTATATTCATATTCAGTATGAGTTCTAGCGCTAAAACTCGGACCAATTTGTAGATAATGATACGAATCGGTTGTATAATTTTTTCCTGTAATAAGTAATGCATTAATACTATATAACTTGTCTAATTCATCAGATTCATCTTTACTAACAATAGTTTGAGGATATTCTCCAAATTCTACTTCTTTTATCCCATTTACCTTTTTTTCATTTTGGACCATGTTTTTAATAGATGAATATTTAATGGCTGGACGAATTCCACCATTGCGCCGAGTAATAGCTTCCCAATCAAAACCATTAATTCTATCAATATCACAAGTACATGCATAATTACTATTATTAGATGTTTTGGTCCACCACCACAAACATATTTGATTATTAAAAAGAAAAGTTTCTACACCTAATAACAAGGAAAAATCTGTTATTGCTACTCTTATGCCATCATTTTTTAATATTCCTAAATTTTCAACTTGTTCTTTGGTTAAAAATGTTAAATCTAAATTATTAATCAAGGCTTATTCCCCCTTTAATTGTTACTTATTTTAGCAAAAAATTGCTAAAATTACAATAAAAAAGAAGCCTAAGCTTCATTTTTCAAGTAATCTATTACATTTAGAGCTGCAATAGTGCCATCATTCATAGCTGTTGTAAGTTGACGAACCCGTTTTTCTCTAACATCTCCCGCAACAAATATGCCGGGGATATTAGTTGTACATTCTTCACTTGATTTAATATAATTATTACTATCAAGTTCAATTAAATTACCAAATTCTTTTGTTTCTGGTATTTGGCCAATTGACATAAATACACCAGATACTTCTAAAGTTTGTTCACCATCTTTAGTTTTAACAACTATTCCGGTGAGTGTATCATCACCTAAATACTTGATAACATTAGATTCATATAATATTTTAATATTATCTTTTTCTAATAATTCATCAATTACTGATGCTTCACCTTTTAAAGTATCCGAACGAACTATTAGATAAACAGTCTTAGCTATGCTACTTAAATATATGGCATTAATGATAGCTGTATTGGCTCCCCCTACTACTGCAACAACTTTATCTTTGTAAAATGCACCATCACAAACTGTACAAAAGGATATTCCATTACCCAAAAAATTTTGTTCATTATCTAAATTTAAAGTATTATAATGAGTTCCTGTTGCAATAATTATTGATTTTGTTTCATATACTCCTTCATCAGTAATAACTTCTTTGATTTTACCATCTTTAATGCTTTTTACTTCTTCAATATCAATTTCTCCACCAAGAGCAGTTACTTGTTCATATAGGCTATCAGCAAGAGTTGCCCCACTAATAGATTTAAATCCTGGATAATTTTCCACTCTTGCTGATGAGGCAATTTTACCACCGATAGATTCTTTTTCAAATATTTTTATTTTTTTATTTTCGCGAAGTAAGTAGATTGCTGCGGTTAAGCCAGCAGGACCAGCTCCAATAATTATGCAGTCACACATTCTTTGCTTCCTAAATATTTTTTAATATCAGATACATTAGAATACTTTTCAGCTTTTCCGTCATGAACTACAACTAATGTTGGAGCTTGTTTAATGCCTAAATCTTTACTTAATTCTGCTTCTTTTTCGGCATCAATAGTTTCATATTTTATTTTTTTCTTATCAAGTAAACCTTTGGCTACTTTGCAGTTTGGACAATCTTTTCTAGTAAATAACATTATACCATCTTTTAATTCATTTTTTTTACAATCATCATGAGACTTGCAGCAACCTTCATGAGTTAAATGAGAATTATTTAAATCATATACTTTACGATTTTTATATTCTTCAGCTTTACCATCATTCCAGTTTTTAACAGGTCTATAGTATCCGGTGATTCTACTATAAACTTCAGTTTCTTTACCACAAATTGGACAAGTAAATTCTTCACCATTAATATATCCATGAGTTGCACATACTGAATATGTTGGTGATAATGTATAATAAGGAAGTTTATAATTTTCCGCAATCTTTCTAACTAAATTAGCTGCAGCCTTCCAATCAGTTAATCTTTCCCCTAAAAAGGCATGGAATACTGTACCAGATGTATAAAGTGTTTGTAGTTCATCTTGAATATCTAGAGCTTTAAAGATATCATCAGTATATCCTACTGGTAAGTGGGAACTATTAGTATAATATGGAGTATGATCTGGTTCACTAGCAGTTATGATATCTGGATATAATTCTTTATCATGTTTTGCAAAACGATAAGTAGTTGATTCTGCTGGTGTTGCTTCTAGGTTATAAAGATCTCCATATTCTTCTTGATAATCACTTAATTTTTCTCTCATGAAGTTTAGAACATCTTTAGCAAATTTTTGAGTTTTTTCATTAGTTAAATCCGCTCTTAACCATTTAGCATTTAGACCAACTTCATTCATACCAATTAAACCAATTGTTGAGAAGTGATTATTAAATGTGCCAAGATATCTCTTTGTATAAGGATATAATCCTTCTTCAAGTAATTTAGTTATTACATTTCTCTTTATTTTTAAGCTTCTTGCTGCAACATTCATTAATTTTTCAAGTCTGTCATAGAAATCTTTTTCATCTTCAGCAAGATAAGCAATTCTTGGTAAGTTAATTGTTACAACACCGATTGAACCAGTTGATTCACCACTACCAAAGAAACCACCAGATTTTTTACGAAGTTCTCTTAGATCCAAACGAAGACGACAACACATAGAACGAACATCGCTTGGTTCCATATCACTATTAATATAATTTGAGAAATATGGAGTACCGTATTTAGCAGTCATTTCAAATAATAATTTATTATTTTCGGTTTCACTCCAGTCAAAATCTTTAGTTATAGAATATGTTGGAATTGGGTATTGGAAACCTCTACCATTAGCATCTCCTTCAATCATTACTTCGATAAATGCTTTATTAACCATATCCATTTCTTTTTGACAATCTTTATATTTGAAATCTACTTCTTTGCCCCCAATGATACAATTAAGTTCAGTAAGGTCATTTGGTACTGTCCAGTCTAGTGTAATATTAGTAAATGGCGCTTGAGTACCCCATCTGCTTGGAGTATTTACACCATAGATAAATGATTGAACACATTGTTTTACTTCATGATAATCTAGGTTGTCAATTTTAACAAATGGTGCAAGGTAAGTATCAAATGATGAGAATGCTTGAGCACCCGCCCATTCATTTTGCATGATACCTAAGAAATTTACCATTTGATTACATAATGTTGATAAGTGTTTAGCAGGTGATGAAGTAATTTTTCCTGGAACACCACCAAGGCCTTCTTGAATAAGTTGTTTTAAACTCCAACCAGCACAATAACCTGTAAGCATTGATAAATCATGTAAGTGAATTGCCCCACTTCTATGAGCATTAGCTATTTCTTCATCATATACTTCACTTAACCAGTAATTTGCAGTAATTGCACCACTATTGCTTAAGATTAAACCTCCGACAGAATAAGTAACTGTTGAATTTTCTTTAACGCGCCAATCAGTAACATTGATATAGCTATTAACAACATCTTTATAATCAAGTAATGTTGATTTCATATTACGCATTTTTTCATGTTGCTTACGATATAAAATGTAACTTTTAGCAACATCACTGTATCCCGCAGCACTAAGTACTGCTTCAACACTATCTTGAATATCTTCAACAGACACAATGTTGTTTTTTAGTTTTGGTTCAAAATCTGCTGTAACCTTTAGAGCTAGAAAATCAATGACATTATCATCATATTTCCTATCTACTGAATCAAATGCTTTTTTAATAGCACTACTTATTTTGTTAATATCAAAGCTGACAATTTTTCCTTCTCTTTTTCTAACTTTATACATATTCATCCTCCTCCATTTTCACGATAAAGCTCGAATTTCCACATTAGGAAACACATCTTTCAAATATTTATCTATAAATAATAGTTCCTCACGACTAAAGCCATGTAAACTATGATCTATCACATTTTCACTATCTTCAAAGTTTTGCAAGTAGTATTTGGCATTACCCACAAGCTTGCAAATACTTACAATATCATCTAAACTATGCATCTCTTTAATAATAGTTGTCCTGAATTCATAATCTATTTTACTTGCTTTTAATATTTCTATACTTTTCTTTATATTATCTAAATTTATCTTTTTACCTGCCGTAATGTTATATTTATTAAAAATATTTTTAATATCCATGGCTACATAATCAACTAAATCCTCATCAATTAATTCTTGAAGCACTTTAGGATTTCCTCCATTAGTATCAAGTTTTACAAGCAAACCTAAATCTTTTATCTTTTTGATAAAAGCTTTAAGATCTTTTTGAACTGTTGGCTCTCCTCCAGTGATTACAACACCATCTAAAATATTCTTTCTTAAATTTAGATATTCAAATATTTCTTCTTCACTAAATTCTCCAGTATTAGTTATTGGTATTAAACTAGAATTTTGACAAAAGGGACATTCAAAGTTACACCCTTGAGTAAATATCTCACAAGCAACTTTCCCTGGATAATCTAGCAAAGTTACTTTTTGGACTCCTGCAATATTCATACATTTAGCCTCATAACTTTTATTTTGGCACTACTCGCCTTTTTTAGTTCTTCTTCTATTTTTGCTTTATTTTTATTTGTGTTAACAAATAGGTTATATGAACAAATACTTTGATATTTAGCAAAATATTTATATTTTTGAGTTTCATCTAGTTTATTAATATAATTACTAATGCTACCATAACTATCTTTCTTTAAAATATCTAAATTACCATACATTGTTTTATCTAAAGTAAGTAAATGTTTATTTACTCCATTATTACTCTCTTCACTTAAAACAAAATTTAATTTTAAATCATTGGTATATTTTTCTATTCTCTCATTCATGAATTTAACTATATCTAAACCTAAATCTAATATCTTTTTTTCATTAGTATCATTAAGTAGTGATATACAAGCTTCCATTAACCCCGAAAAACTAATGTTCAAAGTACCATTTCTTAGAACTTTCCGAACTCTTTTTTTATCTTCTAGTTTCCATGTATCATATAATATATTATTATTTAAAATATAGTTATAATTTTCTTTATAAAGACTTGCTTGTAATTCATATCTTTGAACTAAAGCACTCTTACTAAGTTCAAGTAAGTCATCTAATTCTTCATAAAAAGATGCCATATCATCTATTTTATATTTAAGACCAAGTCTAGCTAGATTAATGGTTACTGTTGATAATTTAATTTTACCTCGCGCTGTATCTTCACCATTAATATTTTTGTTGATAAGTAAAGAATTACTCAATGTATCTATCGTATCTGTATAAATATTATTATTTAAGAACAACACTATTATATCTAACCTATTATATAATTCATCAATTAAATAATTAAAATCTCCTACTTTACAAATAGTTGTAATATTTGTATTTTTTATTTTATTTAATACTTTAAAATATATTTCTTTAAATATATTAGATTCATAACAATCACTATGACTTAAACTAATATTTACTTTATTACTAGCAATCTTATATGTTTTTTCATTAAAGTATGTTAATAATTCCGTAATATTCTCTTCTAAACTTTTTAAAATATTTTCTATTGTAATATCATATACTTCATTAAATATTTCTCTACTTCTTTCACTTTTTAGAAAATCCATATAATTATCAACATCTAATTTCATTGTTTTTTCATTACTAATTTTTGTTTGCAAAGAAGCAATATCGATAAATTCTAACAATCCACAAACTTTAAAAAACATTTCTAAATTACTTATAAATTTTTGATTAAATTCATAGATCATAATATCCTTATAAATAATATCTAGATCCATAATTGTTTGCTCGCCATACTGTTCTTCTTTAAAGTTATTAATTGCATCAATTATTTTTAATGTTGATGCCGCTATATCGGTATTTCTAATAAAACTTAAATCAATTATTGCTGAAGACGTAGTTTTTAGAGCATAAGATTTAATATCTTCAATATATATACGCCCTTCTTCATGAGCCCTGTTATATTTTGATTCTAGTAAATAAGCTCTAGCAAATTCTTGGGAAACTGTTTTACCAAAGTTAAGCATCAAATCAATTGGTTTATTTTCTTGATAATTTTTAGCATTTAACCCAATTTTTTCAACTGCTTTAACGAATTTATGCTGCTCTTTTACCGAGAATGCCTCACGGGATGCCGCTCTTTGCAAGCGATATTCATTAAATCTTTGATATACCTCGTTGTATCCACATTTCTTAAGGGTATTTTCTATTATGTCTTGAATGTCTTCAACATTAATGGTCTTTCTTGATTCATAAACAGATACGATATAATCCAGTACTTGATTATATACTTTGTTTATTTTCTTTTCATTATTAGCTTCTTCATCAACACTATCAAAGGCCTGTTTTATTGCTATAGCTATCTTGACGCTGTTGAAAGTTACTCTTTGACCACTACGCTTGACAACAACTAAATTTTCTAACACTCCATTTTCTTTCATTTTCTCTACCCTCTACTACATTATAACAAAGATATAAAAATATGCAATGTTTTTTTTTGACTTTTTTTAAAATTTTTTTTGATAATTTTATTTTTTCTCTGATTTTTTCCTAAAAAAAACATTTTTCTATATTATATTATTTTTTTGTCAATATATGTCAATTAACAATACTTTTACATTTACTTTCACCCCAACCTATCGGGCAGTAAAAATAGTGAAAAACACTTGACTCTCTAGCCAACTTATGGTAATATAGTTATTGTCAATGGCGAGGTATATCAACTGGCTAGATAGTTCGGTTCATACCCGAAATGTTGGGGGTTCGAGTCCCTCCCTCGCTACCAATTTGATTAATTTACTAGGCTTTAAGCCTAGTTTTTTATTGGGAATATCTAAATAGGTATTCCCGTCTTTTTTATTTTAAGAATAAATCTCACGTTTTTCAGCAAAAATGAGCCAGCCTAGGTTGTACCTAGGCTGGCTCGGTATCGTGTGTGTTGTGTAATAATCAATATTTTAAAATTTTTTTAATTTTTTCTCTAGTAATATTTTTGTTGTCAAAATCTATATTAAATTTTCTGTTAAGGTATAGTATTTCTGGCTTATAATTAATTATTCTATAAAGATTTCCTGCATCATGTGTGCATTGAAGTTCTTTTATTCTTTCTAATATTTTTTTGAGTGAATATTTGTTACTTGTTTCTAATTCCAATATTCTTACTATTAATAGCGCTATAAAACAAATAAGAAAGTGTGAATCTATATGATCTTCTAATCTTACATTAATGGGTCTTGCATCGAATTCTGGTTTAGTGATTTTAAAGCTTTCTTCTATTTTAGAAAGGCCTTTATAAATGTTTCTTAATTCCAAATCACTTAAATGTTCTTCTGAAGTTACAATTGCATAATATCCATCGTATTTAGCATCTTCTTTAATTTTTTCTTCGTTTAATGATAATAATGCAGTATTTATAATTTCTCCAGTGTTTTCATCAAAACTAATATTATCTATATATCCAGCAGCACCATAAGATGTTGCTTTTTTATATTTTCCAGGATTTTTGATTAAATCCTTTGCCTTTTCAATAATTTTTTCTCTATCTCTTTTTTGTTTGTTTGCATATTTTTGAGAATAGTATACCATTTGTTTTTGGTCTATTGTTACTTTTTGTATTTTGGTATTACCATTTTTAGTTAATCCTAAATCTTCTCTTTTAACATTAACTTTTCTTGGATACATTCTAGATTTATGCTTAAATACAACTTGTTCGCCATTATCATCTTCAATAACATCGGTAATGTAATCATCTTTTAAAACCCATGCTTTGAATTCAGCATCTGCACCTCGTATAGATTGACCGTAGATGTAACCATCACGATTTTTTCTATCTAAATTTAATCCAGAGAGCATAATCATATTTTCAGAATCATTTAAACCTCTATCAGCAACTACAACGATTCTATCAATGTCATGTCTTTTTTTAATATTTCTTATTTCTGGAAGCAAGATTTCTTTTTCATTAGTATTTCCAGGATGAAGTTTATATGATAATGGTAAGCCTTGTTTATCTAATAACAATCCCATTTCAACTATTGGATCTGGTCTATGATTTTTTTCAGCACCTCGTTTTCTTAATCCTTTTTTCTCAATAATTGGTTTACCATCTTTATATTCAATATTTCCGTTTTCATCAGTTTTATATATGTCTTCGTCATCATATTCTATTTCAAAATAATAATTAGTACAATCATAAAATGAAGTAGATACATCTCTATTATATTTATCTTTTGTATTATTCCAAAGACCTTTAAAAATATCTTCTTTACAAGATACCAATGGAGCTAAAGAACGATATAAATCATTTTGACTTAAATCAAAAGGTTCAAAGAATTTATTTTTGTGTTCATAGATATATTTAATACTTCCAGGATTAATAATTCTAGAATATGTCAACAATTCACATGCTTTAGGTAGAGAAAATTGAATATTAGTTGTATATTGTTTTTTCTTTAGAATATCAATAATACCTAAATTGTGAAATATACTTTTAAGATAAGCATAACCAATATTAAAAGTATCATCTTCAAAATTGTTTTTTTCATTTAAATTTCTAACAATAGTAACTGTAGATTCAAATTCTTTTTTTAGTTTTTCTAATTCACTATTTAAGAAAGAGTCAGCATCACCGTATTCTTTTTCTAAATCTGATAGATATCCATAACTTTTAATAACATTTTGTTTAACTTTATTGTTTATACGATAACCATCAACTATTGAACAATAAGTTTTTCCGTTTTTATATTTGGCTTTTTTAATAAACAAAGACATAACATCACTACCTTTATAAGTATATTATAACACATTACATACAATTACACAATATAAAAATATAAAATGCTTGACATAAAAAAAGCCTTATCATATAAGGGCTCAAATAGTATTAGAAATAACAACTATTGAAAAACTCGGGGAGTCCCTCCCTCGCTACCAATTTGATTAATTTACTAGGCTTTAAGCCTAGTTTTTTATTGGGAATATCTAAATAGGTATTCCCGTCTTTTTTATTTTAAGAATAAATGATATAATTATCTAAACAACAAATAGTAATTTGAAAGTGAGTTGTTGAGATGGAAATATTAGAATATGGTAATCCCAAAAATGAGAAAATCATTTTG
>CALVKF010000020.1 GCA_944332555.1 uncultured Bacilli bacterium | reverse complement strand
AAAAAAAAAAAAAAAAAAGAAAATAAAATAAAAAAAAAAATTAAAAAAAAAAAAAAATATAAAAAAAAAAAAAAGTTAATTTTTTTTTTTTTTTTTTTTTTTTTTTTGGTACAATGGGAAAAAATAGGGTATGTGATATTCTAAAATGAGGAAGTGAATTAAAAAAATGGAACAAAAACTAGATACCAAAAAGAGAATAATAATTATAATAATTGCTGTGTTAATTTTAGGAGTTGGGACAACTCTTGCATATATCATAGCTCATCTTCAAGATAGTGCAATAGGTAATGCAAGTGTTACTAGTGATACAACTGATAACTTAAGATTTAATGTTGATAAAGATATTACTTTTAATCCTACTCAATTTAATGTAGTAGAGGGTGGTGGAGGTTTATCTGATAGTGCAATAGGTAGTGCAACACTTTTAGCTAATTCAACAGATAATAATGCTACATATAATTATTATGTTTATTTTCTAATAAATTCTAATAATTATATTTATACAACAGATGATAATAAACCAGAAATAGTACTTACTATTACTGATCCATTAGATCAAGTAGTTACTCAAGTAGCTGGATTAGAATATGTTGAAGTAACAAATGCTGATGGAAGTGAAGTTAAAGGATTTGATATAACCACTAAAAGTGGTTTATATAATGTAGCATCATTATATGAAATAACATCGACATCAAGTACTGATGCAACAGTTCAAGAATGGACATTTACTGTAACATTTATAAATCTTGATACTAATCAAGCAGAAAATGGAGGTAAAACATTAGAAGGAGAAGTTATATTATCAAGAGAATCAACCGATTACCATAAAGTTTGTGAAGAAGGAACACTAGCATGTAATATAGCAAAGCAATATGATGAAGAAAATCCAGAATCAAATGGATTATATTATCATAATGGAAGTATTGTAAATGAAGAACAAGGTGAGATGTGTATATATAATGGAAATCCAGTATTGGCATTTCCAGATCATGCTTCATCTACTAGTGCAGAGAATTGTCAAACAGTATACTCATTTGCAGGAATGTTATATGATGCATCAGTTATTTCTGGTGGCTTAGAACAAGGAGGTGTTGAAGAAGTATCATGGAATAGTGAAAGTGGAGTATGTCAAACCACAAGTGGATTAACAGTATATTCAGATATGGATAATACAGCTGTAATTCAAGAACAATGTAGTGGATATGCAGCAATAATGGGAGATGCTGCATCAGTTATTATGACTAATGTGGGTAGTGGAACAATGGAAAATCCAATTTTGGATGCAAATGACGATTCATACAGATATGCTGGAGCAAATCCAAATAATTATGTATGTTTTGGAACAAATGAAAGTCCATGTCCCGAAGAAAATTTATACCGAATTATTGGAGTATTAAATGATAATGGAGAATATCAAGTAAAATTAATCAAAGCCGATTATACAACAAGTGCCATGCTTGGAACAGATGGCCGAGATTATTATGGTGTATATAATGATTCAACTTCAAATTATAAAGGAAGTATGGATACTGGTAGTATAGCCGGATATAGTTGGAATTATGATACTAGTGTAAGTACATATGGCTCTAATAACTGGGCAACAAGTGAATTTAATACAATTAATTTAAATACAAATTATTGGAATTATTTAGGTTCGACTTGGCAAAATTTAATAGCAACAACAACATGGCATCTTGGAGGAATGATTTCTTCGAGCTATACTGCCAAAGCATTTTATGATGGAGAAAGAAATAATGCGGGATATAGTAGTAATCCAACACCATATACTGATGAAATAGGATTAATGTATCCAAGTGATTATGGTTATGCCGCATATCCTGATGCTTGGACAACAAATTTAAGTGGTTATAATAGTTCTTCAATAACATCAAATAATTGGTTATATATGGGACTTTACGAATGGACAATTACTCCGGTTTCTTCGAACAGTAACTATGTGTTCCGCCTGCTCACCAACGGCCGCTTGCACAGCACTTACGCGCTCAATGGCTTTTCGGTCCGCCCTGTCTTTTATCTAAACTCTAATGTAGAATATAGCGGAGGAACCGGAACTGAAAGTGACCCATTTACTTTGGTAGTGTGATAACCATTAATCCTCCGCCGGCGGCATCCCCGCCCGGAGGTCGTGCGGTTTGTCAATTTATGTAAAGTTTACACATTTATACAGAATAAAGATAGTTTATTTAACCATAATAATAGTGGTGATGATATGTTTAATGGGACAAATTATTATTATAAAGGGTATGATGTAACTAGTAACAATAGGTTAGAAAAATTATTTATGGAATATAATAATCCTTATGGCTATAATTTAGATAGTAATGAAAGAAGAGTTAAAAATATAGAATATGATGTTACTCATACTAATCAAAATTCTGTAAAAAATAAGGAATATTTGGGAAAAAGATAGCCAAGCTCTCTTTTTTTTTGTATAATAGATATTGAGGTGGAAAGAAAATGAAAATATTATCAGTAAATGCTGGTTCATCTTCCTTAAAATTTACTTTAATGGAAATGCCAGAAGAAAAGACTATTGCTAGTGGTTTATTTGAAAAAATAGGCCTTAATGATAGCAGTTATACAATTAAGTATAATGGCGAAAAAATTAAAAAAGATTGTCCTATGGAAGACCATACTGTGGCAGTTGAAAAATTAATGAGTGAACTAATTGATTTAAAAATCATATCTTCACTTGATGAAATTGAAGGTGTAGGACATCGTTTGGTTCATGGTGGTCAAGAATTTAGTGAGTCTGTTGTATTAAATGATGAAGTATTAGATAGAGTTGCTAAATATAATCCATTAGCACCACTACATAATCCCGCAAATATAATGGGGGTTAAAGCTTTTATGAAAGTTATGCCAAATACCATTCAAGTTGGGGTATTTGATACAGCTTTTCATACAACAATGGCTAGTACTGAATATTTATATCCAGTACCTTATGAATGGTATGAATTATATCAAGTTCGTAAATATGGTTTTCATGGAACAAGTCATCGTTTCATTGATATGACTATTAGAAAATATTTAAATAATGATAATTTAAAAGTTATATCTTGTCATATTGGTAATGGTGGATCTATTACAGCAATAGATAGTGGTAGAGTTGTTGATACATCAATGGGCTTTACACCACTAGCAGGTATTATGATGGGCACCCGTAGTGGTGATATCGACCCAAGTATTTTAGAATATATGGCAGGTGTTACTGGTGAAAATATTACGGAACTTACTAATGATTTAAATAAAAAGAGTGGCCTTTTAGGTGTAAGTGGAGTAAGTAGTGATTCACGTGATGTTGAAGCGGCAACTGAAAGTGGCAATGAAAGAGCAATTTTAGCTCAAGAAATGTATGCAAGAAAGATTGCTAATTATATTGCAATGTACAATAATTTACTTGGTGGAGCAGATGTTATAACTCTAACTGCGGGAGTTGGAGAAAATAGTGCAACAATGCGGAAGATGATTTTAGATAAAATTGCTTCTTTAGGAGTAAAGTTAGATGAATCTAAAAACGATTTCCGGGGGGAATTTAGATGTATTACAACTGATGACTCCAAGATACCAGTATATGTTGTACCAACTAATGAAGAATTAATGATTGCAATTGATACAATGAACTTTATCAATCAATTATAGAAAGTGGTGAGTATAATTAAAGAATTATACAAAAAAATATTAAAGATAATTAAAGACTATGATGAAATAGTTCTAGTTAGACATATTTCTCCTGATCCTGATGCTATAGCAAGTCAAATAGCTTTGAGAGATTCGATAAAACTGACATTCCCTGAAAAGAAAGTTTATGCTGTTGGAGCAGGAGTTCATAAATTTAAATATTTAGGAAATTTAGATAAAGTTAATCTATCAGAACTAAATAATGCTTTATTAATTGTTTTAGATGTTCCTAACTTTGCAAGACTAGATGGCATAGAAGATTTAGAATATCAAGCTATTTTAAAAATTGATCATCATCCTAGTGAAGATATCATCGGCGATGTCGATTGGACGGATGATACCAAAAGTAGTACTTGTGAAATGATAGCTAATTTAATTATGGATACAAAGCTTGTAATGGATCAAAAAATTGCTGAAAATTTATATACAGGTATGGTTTTTGATAGTGATCGTTTTTTACTCCAAAATACTAGTTTAGATACATTCAAAACAGTGTGTAGATTACTGGAAATTAGTAAAATTAATTTTGTTCCTTTATATGATAATTTATATGAAAGAAGTATAGTTGAAGAAAAGTTTCGGGCTTATCTAGTTAATAATATTAAAATCAGTGAAAATAAGTTTGGATATATTTTTGTTGATGCTGATGTTTTAAAAAAATATGGTGTTGAAGCAACAATAGTGTCTAATCAAGTAAATAATTTTTATTTTATCAAAGAACTTTTATGTTGGATGTTTGTAGTTTATGATGAAAGGAATAATATTTATAAAGCAAATATAAGGAGCAGAGGACCAATCATTAATGAAGTAGCTTCTAAATATAACGGCGGCGGTCACAAATTTGCATCAGGTTGTAGAAGTACTGATTATAAAGTAATGGAGAGTCTTGCCAAAGATTTAGATGTGACTTGTAAAGAATATATAACGAAAGAAAATAATTAAGATGGAAATAGTAAAATTGAGTAAAAAATCTAATAATTTATATAAAATAGAATTTAGTGATAACACTTCACTAAATTTTTATGATGATACAATTATTAAATATAATTTATTAATTAATAAAAAATTAGATGCTAAAACATTCAAAGAAATAATTGCTTATAATGATGAAGTATCTGCTTATTATAAAGCAATAAATTATATTAAACAAAAATTAAGAACAAAAAAAGAAATTGAAAATAAATTAAAAAAACTAAACTATAACAAAGAAATTATAAGTAATGTAATTAAAAAATTAGAAAATCAAGGTTATTTAAATGATGAACTTTATATTAAAAGTTATATTAATGATCAAATAAATTTATCTATAAAAGGACCTAAAAAAATTATAAATGAACTTGAAAAATTAGGATTTAAAAATGTTGATGAATATCTTAATGTTGATAATGATATCTGGATAAATAAAATAAATAAAATAATTACTAAAAAAGAAAAAAGTAATCATAATTTATCAAAAATTTTTTTAATAAACAAAATAAAAAGTGATTTAATCAATTTAGGTTATCCCGATTATTTATATAAAGATATTTTAGAAAATTATGAATTTGTTGATAATCCCGATATATTAAAAAAGGAAGTAAATAAATTTTTAAAAAAATATCAAGGTAAATATAATAAAGATGAAATAAAATATAAATTAAAAGGCTATTTATATAGTAAAGGATTTAATAATTGCGATATAGATGATTTACTAAATAATTAATTTTTGATATAATTTTAGTGTGAGTGAGGTATTTATGAAAAAATCATTTTTTATAACAATTTTATTAATAGGAACATTTTTCTTTTTAATTCCAGAAGCGTTAGCAGTTGAAGCATTTGAACCTTGTCAAGAAGAAGATGTTTTAAAGGTTTTAAGAGTAGTAGGGTATATCATATATGTTGCTAAAATAGTTATTCCCTTACTATTAATAGTTATGGGATCTATTGATTTTGGCAAAGCCGTAATTGCTAGTGATGATAAAGCTATGAAAGATGCCGGTGGGACTTTACTTCGAAGATTTATTGCTGCAGTTATTATATTTTTATTACCAACAATACTTAATTTGTTATTAGGATTAGTAGATAATATTGAATCTTTTGACCCAGATGGTAATTTTGCTAACTGTACAGAATGTATATTTGATCCCAATGGTGCAAATAGTTGCAAACCAGATAGTGGCTCAGGCCGAAATTAAAAACACATCGTTATGATGTGTTTTTTATTCTTCAAGTTCAGCATTTTGGATTGCAGCGACAGCATTTTGAACATAATCTGAATATTGTTTGGCAACTTCATCATCAACTATATCCATGCCATATTCATTGCGATAGTGTTGTAGAGCATAAAACCCAATGCTTGATGAATTATCTGTTATGTAATCTTCACTTAAGGTATCTCTAATTTCTTCTTGTAGGTCTTCTAGTGATTCTTTGTCATATTCGTTAGTTTTAAGTATTACATGGTATCCCAGTTCAGTAGTAATTACTTCAGTTGAATACTCTCCAACTTTAAGTTCAGCTGCAGCACTAACTAATTCATCATATCTATCTCCTAGAGTACCATAATTAATTCTACCTAAAGCTCCACCATCATCAATAGTAGATTCATCTTCCGAATATTCTTCAACTAAACTAGCAAATACTTCTTCAATATCTTCACCATTGTCTTTTGCTTCATCAAGACGAGCAATTATTTCTTCAACCGTAGCTTCGGCTTCTGCTTCAGCTTCTTCTGTTTCATCATCAGTTGCATCATCATCGACATCTGGAGTAATTAAAATATGACTTACTTCCATATCCCCAATAGCAACATCATTATAATATTCTTCAATTTCTTCATCGGTTATTTGAAGTTTAGCATATTCTTCAATAGCATGATTTTGCAAAATTGATAAATACATTAAATCACGATAAGCATCAATTGATTGATAGTTATATTGCATTAAATACGTTAAGAATTCATCTTCTCCACCAGCACTTTCAATATAAGAATCAACTGTTGAATCAGCAGTTTCTCTAGCAGTATCTTTGTAATCATCAAATTCTGTTTCTAGGATATAAGTATCAGCTAAAACAAACATCGTATCTAGGCCATATGTTTCTTTTAAAGTATTATAAAATTCGTTAACACTAATCATATGGTCATTATCAAATGTAATTACCGCTTCTTCGCCATTATCAAGGGTTGGTATTTTACCACAACCACTAACTGCAAGTAATATTGCACACAATCCAATTATTTTTTTCTTCATATCTCTCTCCTTACCAAATTATTATAGCAAATACTTACCTTAAATACAAGCTAATACCTAGAAAAAAAGCACTCACATTTTTTTATAGGTGCCATACAATACTAATGAAAAGACAAATAAAAGGAGGATCGTTTATGAATTGTTGTGGAAATGGCCTTGGAGCTGCTATAATTTTGGTATTATTTATTCTTTTAATCATTATAGTAGGGGCATTTATTTAAATAGATAAATAAGGAGGTTTAATATGAGTTGTTGTCAAAAAGACTCTAACCCATGTGGTGGAAATAGTTTTACAGCTAGCTATGCTTTCATAGTTTTAATACTATTTATCTTACTTGCCATAATCTGGGGCGGAGCATTTTACTAAAAGAGAGGAGTTCCTCTTTTTTTATATGTCAAATTCGTGTAAATAATATTGCAATACTAATAATTATTTGCTATCCTAATGTTACTGGAGGTATTTATGTTAGAAGTAAAAAATATTGTTAAAAAATATGGAACTAATACAGCTGTAAATAATTTGTCTTTTACGGTAGATGATGGAGAAATTTTTGGACTTTTGGGAGAAAATGGTGCAGGTAAAACAACAACATTTCGAATTATAATGGGACTTTTGGAACCAAATTCCGGGAATGTATTACTGAATCATGAAAAAATTGATTACAGTAAAACAGACAAAATCGGTTTTGTTACCGAAGAGCGAAGTTTACTTACAAAACTAAGTGTACAAGAACAAATAGAATTTTATGCAACATTAAAAGGAATGGAAAAACAAGAAATTGATAAAAGATTGGATCAATGGTTAGCGCATTTTGAAATAACTGGTTATAAAAATAGAAAAATAAAAGAATTATCTAAAGGTAATCAACAAAAAATTCAATTTATTTCTGCAGTTATTCATGAGCCAAAATTGCTTATTTTAGATGAACCTTTTACAGGACTTGATCCAATTAATGTAAAACTCATGAAAGAGGCTATTATAGATTTAAAAAATAAAGGATGTTCAATTATATTTTCTTCACATCAAATGGAATATATTGAAGATTTCTGTGAAAAGTTAGTTATTTTAGTTAAAGGAAAACCAATATTGGAAGGTAATCTCAAAGATATTAAAGAATCTTATGCTAAGAAAAACATTTTAATTAAAGGTGATATCGATACAGATGAAATAAAGAAAATTAAAGGTGTTATAAGTGTAGGTTTAGAAAAAGGTGAATATGTTGTTAAAATAGAAAATATGGATGTAGCAAGTAAGGTATTTGCCAAAATTAAAAATAATAATATAATTAAATATGATGTTGAAGAGCCTAGTTTAAATGAAATATTTATAGAGAGTGTTGGTGGTATTCATGAATAAGAAATTTTGGTATTTAACTAAATTAAGTTTAAATAAGAAGATAAAAACTAAATGGTTTTATATAACCAATATTATTTTAGCAATTGCCATTATTGTTTTAGTAAATATTTCATCTATTATAGAATTTTTTGGAGGAGATTTTGATAGTCAAACTAATGTTGTGGTAGTAGATAATACTAATAGTGCATTTGAAATATTTTTAAATACTATTAATTCTTATGATAATGAAGATATTACAGTTACTAAAAGTACTGAAAGCATCGATACATTAAAAGAAAATTTAGAAGATGAAGACTTATTGGTAGTAATAAATAGTGATAGTGTAGAATATTTAAAAGCCGAAGTAATTAGTGAAAATGCTATTGATGCATTAACTTATCAAATAATTTCTCAAGCATTAAATACTACAAAAACTACAGTAGGTATGATAAGTGAAAATATTGACCCTTCAGTACTTGCAAATATATCCCAAAATATTACTATAGATCGTGTTATATTAAATGAAGAAGATAGTACAGATGAAAACATGAATTTAGTAATGAGTAGTATATTTCCAACTCTTATTTTACCGTTTTTCATGTTAATTATCTTTTTGGTCCAAATGGTTGGTGGTGAAATTTGTGAAGAAAAAACTACGAGAAGTATGGAAATAATTATTTCTAATGTTTCACCGAAGACGCATTTATTATCTAAAATACTAGCTAGTAATGTATTTGTTATAGTTCAAAGTTTACTTTTAATATTATATTGTTTAATAGCCTTTTTAATTAGTGGTTCTATAAGTAGTGCATCTAGTATTATTGATATCGGTGGAATTATGAATATGTTAAATGCTAGCGGAGTAGTAGATAAATTATGGATAATTATTCCAATTACTTTAATAATGATTTTATTATCATTTGTTGCTTATTCTTTAGTTGCGGGAATACTTGCATCAATGACAGTTAATATTGAAGATTTTAATCAATTACAAACTCCAATAATGTTAATTACTCTTGCTGGTTATTACTTATCAGTTATGGCAGCGATGTTTGATGGTTCTATATTTATTAGAATAATATCTTATGTTCCATTCTTATCAGTATTTATTAGTCCAACACTATTTGTTCTTGGGCAAATAACGGTAGTAGATATGCTTATATCCGTAATTGTTTTAATATTATTTGTTTGGATTTTATTAAAATCAGGTTTAAAAGTTTATAAAGTTGGTATACTAAATTATTCAAGTGGTAATGTTTGGAAAAAGTTCGCATCAGCCTTTAAAAGAAGCGAATAAAAAATAATGTAGAAGAGCATCTACATTATTTTTTTAAGTACTTGGTAGGGGTGCTATATTTAAATCAACTCCCATACTTTCAAGTATTCCAGAGTATTTTTCATATAATCTATCTCGTTCAATTGGATGGGTAAAAGTACTTAAAACTTCATCAGTCAATTTGCTAAATGGTATTACTTGATGCCCATCATGATTGGCAGTCGTAATAGGATTACCATTATACTTGGTGAATATTAATTCTCCACCGAGATTATCAATAGTTATATCTACATCACCTTCCGGCGTAACAGTTTTGGTAATATCTAATGTGGCCATAAACCCAACAAGTTTATTATAATCATCAGTGCCATATTGATTAGATATAAAATTACCTAAAGAATACATTACTAATGTATCATCAATCCAAGTTATTGGTTGTAAAACATGAGGATGGGTACCTATTATAATGTCTACTCCGAGGTCCGCAAGATACTTTGCAATTTCTTGTTGCCCACTATTAGGAGTCGCTGCATATTCAACACCCCAATGCATAGCAACTATTAAAACATCGACTTTATCACGAACAGCTTCAATATCACTCTTTACTTCATCAGCATCATAAACATTAACTAAATAATCTTTGCCACTTGGCACCGGTAAGCCATTAGTTGAAGTAGTGTAAGAAAGCATTGTATAAGTAATATTATTTTCTTCACCAATCATAAAATTATTACGAGCAGTAGCACTATCAGCAATGCCATTAAAAATGATGCCATCTTTATTTTTTAAATAATTATAAAAATTTAATATACCATTTTCTCCTTTATCAATTGTATGATTTGTGGCAGTGGAAATCATATTAAATCCTGCTTTAATCATAGCATCACCAAATTCTGATGGAGTAGAAAATCTTGGGTATCCATCAGGAAGACCTCCCGCAAAAGGAGTTTCTTGGTTATAGTAAGCAATATCATATTCAGATACAATATCTCTTACATAATCTAGGGCCCCATCAAAATTATATGGTCCAGTATCTTTATCCCCAATAGCGTATTCCCAAAAAACGGCATTATGAATTAAACCATCCCCAGTTGCTAACATATTTATTTTATATACTTCGTTTTCTTTGGGCTTTTCTTCTTTCTCTTTATTATCATTATCATTTGAATTAGCAACGTCTTTATTATTAAACAAATCACTAATAGAATCTCTACTTAAATAAAGTCCTGCACCTAAACCAACAAATAAAATTACAATAAAAGTAATTAATATCTTTTTCTTTAATCTTTTTTTTCTTCTTTTACTCATCATTATCCTCATTTAATAATTTATATACTTCTTCTTTACTTAAATTATGCTCTTTTTTTATATAATTAGGTATTAAATGTAAATGAAAATGTTTGATTACTTGAGCATCCCCATAATTAATTACATAAGTAATAGCATCTTTTCCTAATTTATTCATCAATTTATGAGTAAATTCTTTAGCTTTAGTAAATACTTTTAATAATAATTCATCATCAAGTTCAAAAATATCACAACAATGTTTTTTAGGTATTATTAAAGTATGTCCATCAGCATCCGGATAGGCATCTAAAATAACTATTAAATCATCATCTTCGTATAGAATAAAACTTTCAACTTCTTTTTTAATTATTTTACAAAATAAACAATCATGTTCCATAATAATCACCACCTTAAGTATATCAAAATTATTTAAAAAAGCAAACCAATTATAATAATTTTTTAAAATCTTCTAAACTATATTCCCGATATACATAATATCTTTTTAAACTATAGGTATTTAATTTATTAGACTTTTCTTTACCATATATTGTACTTAAACCATAATCATAATAATTTTTAACAATATCTATAATATTTTGATTAAATGAACCGCTAGGATAAGCAATCGATTTAATTTCTTCATTTAATAAATTTTCGAGTACCTCTTTACTTTCTTTAATCTCTATTTCAGCAGTTGCTAAATCTATTTCTCCTAGTTTATAATGACTAATAGTATGTGAACCAATTTCTATTAAACCGGAATTATTTGCCTCTTTAATCATACTTTCATTCATATAAAGATCTGCTCCAATAGAACCAGTTATAACATATACATTAGCTTTAAAGTCATATTTTTTTAAAATAGGTAGAGCATTAGTATAAACATCAACATATGCATCATCAAAAGTAATAATTACGGGTTTATCAAAAGCATAAATATAATCAAGCTCACTAATAAATAATGGAGTATAGTTATTATCTTTTAAATATTTTATTTGAGTATCAAATTCACTAGGCTTAACAAATAATGTTGCTGCTCCCCAAGTATCATCAAGTATTCCATGATAAAGCAAAATTGGTATATCTTTATTTTCATTATTTCCTAACTTTATATTAATTTCTAAATTGTATTTTTCTTTTAAATTGTTTAAATATTCTAACATTACACTATCTTTACAAATATAAGTATTATCTCTAAAATAATAATTTTTATAATTATTCTCTAAATATTTAATATCTTCAAGTATATTATTTAAATATTTTATATAGTCATATCGCAATTTTATTGCTTCAACAAATTTAATATCCAGTAATTCAAATGAAAGATCAATATTATCTAAATTATATTTTTCTATTTCATTATTAATATTTTCTTTTAATCTATTAATATCTTTTAAATTATCTATAATATTATAATTTATATTTTCATTTTCTAAAATAATTTTATTTAAATATTCCGATGTATTATAAGAATAATCATTTACCACATTTTTTATTCTAGCTTCACTTATTTTATTATTAATTAATAAAAATATAATTATTCCTCCAATTATTAAAATTATATAAATTTTATTTTTCATTATATCAACCCTTATACTTATAATTATAAATGGTTAGTCTACATTTGTCTAGTTGTTGCATATATTTAATTAGGAAGGTGATTTACGTGTCTAGTTTTAAAGAAATAGTAACCAAAGCTGTTATTGGTAAAGCCAAAAAGACAACTACTAATAGTTTCTCACTTACTCCAGAAGAATCTCCGAATACGGTATTAGGTTGTTGGGTAATAAATAATAAATTTAGTGGTACTAAATCAAATGATGGTAATGTAGTAGTTAATGGTTCATTTGATGTTAATGTTTGGTATTCATACGATGCCGACAAAAAAACAGCGGTAGCTACCCAAAACTTTAGCTACACAGATACTTTAAGAGTTCCACTAAAAGAAGATCATGCCCTAGATGATGCAACAGAAATTATAGTTAGAACGCTTAGACAACCAACAGTTACTAATGTAGCAGTTGAAAGTGGGGTAGTTAAACTTGATATTGAAAAAGAAATAGGAGTAGAAATTGTTGGAGATACTAAAGTCAAAGTAAGTGTTGAAGAGACTTTTGATGATTATGAAGAAATAGTTGATGATGATCTAGAACTTAATGATGATTATTTAGAAGAAGAAAAAGAAAACTAAAAAAGTGCTCGAGCACTTTTTTTAGTTTTCATCAATAACAGTAATTAATTCCCCTGGAGTACAATTTAAATGTTTGCAAAATTCTTCTATATACGAATTTATCGGATATATCCGATAATTTAGAATTAATTAAGTCAACAAAAAAATATTGACACATATGATTTATTGTGGTAAAGTTATATTAGTTAAATGAAGGAGGGAAATTATGGCTGTAAAATTAAGATTAAAAAGAATGGGAGCTAAACAAAAACCATTTTATCGTATTGTAGCGGCAGATGCGCGTTCTCCAAGAGATGGAAGATTTATTGAAACTGTTGGAACATATAATCCAGTAGCTAATCCTGCTGAAATCAAAATTGATAAAGAGATAGCTTTAAAATGGTTAAATAATGGTGCTCAACCAACTGATACTGTAGCAACTTTATTAAAAAAAGAAGGTATCATGAAAGAATATAAAGATTCTAAGGTTAAAAAGGGTAATTAATTATGAGCATAGTAGAATATACAGACTTTTTAGTTAAGTCTTTAGTTAAAAATCCCGAATTAGTTAAAGTGGATTGCTTTGATGCTGATGAAGATACAAAAATTCTAGAAATTATAGTACCTGATGACGATATGAAACTAATTATTGGAAAAAATGGTAAAAATGCATCTGCTATAAGAACTTTAATACAAGCTTTTGCTTATGTTAATAAATTACCAAAAGTTAGAATTAATATTGATGCTTATTAAAAATAAAAGAACTTAAGCCCAACTTAAGTTCTTTTACATACCAGTACTTTTTAGAACTGATATCCATGAAAATATCCGATTTTTTGATATTAATCTATGTTTTTGTTTTTAATAAATTCTGTCAGCATTTTAGTAAGTGCTCTTTTTTCGATTCTAGAAACATAACTTCTTGATATTTTAAGTTCTTTAGCAATTTCTTTTTGGGTCATCTCTCTAGTATTATATAAACCATATCTTTTAATAATAATTTCTTTTTCTCGATCACTTAATAATTTTATATATTTGTTTAAAAGTATTATATTATTTTTAATATCTAATTGATCAAACAAATCCATCTGTTTATCTTTAATCATTTCAATCAAGTTAATTTCATTACCTTCTTTATCAAAACCAATAGAATCATTTAAACTAATAGTATTACCTCTATTTTTATTACTGCGATAATACATTAATATTTCATTTTGAATACACCTTGCCGCATAGGTGGTAATTTTAGTTTTTTTATTATTTTTATAACTATCAATTCCTTTAATTAAACCAATAGTACCAATACTTATCAAGTCATCAGTATCTCCGGCAGCATCAAATTTTTTAACAATATGAGCAACTAATCTTAAATTATGTTCAATTAATTTATTACGAGCACTTTTATCTCCTTTAAGCATTTTATCTATAGCATCTTTTTCTTCTTCTTCACTTAATGGTTCCGGAAAAACATTATTAGAATAACTTCCAGTAAAAAATAGCAAATCTTTTAAAATATTAAACAAATTAAATAACATATTAATCCCTCATTTAAGTTTATTACAAATACCTGCAATCTTTACAACTAATTAATATTTTGATATAATAGCATAATTAAATTGGAGGAGTATTATGCTTAATATTAATGAATTAAATTGTAGTAATATAAATTATTTTAGTAAATGTTTAGCTAAAAATGGACTTTTAAAATATTCATATATAAAAAAATTATTAGATGAATATCCTAATTTATATAATATTTTATGGCAAATAGTAAATTCTTTAATTAAATTAAATAGTACTTCTGAAAAATTAGTTATTATTTATTTAAAAATATTATATAAAATTAAAGAAGAAGAAATAATAAGTTATTTTAAAACCAACAATAAAGAGGCATTATTTGAAATATTTAAACCTTTAGTATTTATTACATATTCCAGAAATTATAATTCTCAAATAAATAAAGATGATTTTCTTCAAAGTGCTTATTTAGGTTTATTTGAAGCTATTTCGTATTATAAATCATCTGATCTAAATTCGTTTATAACTTGTGCTAAAAAAAGTATAAATACTGCAATCTCTAATTTGCCAGGAAATCAATTGCCAAATTTGGATAATGTTTATAGTTCTGATAGAATAGTTGAAGATACTGTAATAAATTCTCTTTTAAAAGATTATGTTGATAGATCACTTATGATATTAACTCCTAGAAAAAGAGAAATATTAAGATTATATTTTGAAGAACAACAAAGTATCAAAGATATTAGCACCATCTATAATTTATCCGATAAAAGAATTAGAGATATAATAAAACAAAGTTTAAGATTAATTAGAGAAAATAAAAAACATTTATTAGAAGGCTATTATGAATCAGAAGAAAAATATATAATACCTGATAAAAAAAGAGGAAATAATTTAGGCTTTTTTGCTTATTTTCCTTCACATGAAGTATTAGATTTAATAACTACTTTATCAGAAGAAGAAAAAAGATATCTTTATTTAAGATATGGAAACAATTTAGATTCTTTATTAGAAGTAAGTACAGATATAAAAGAAAAAGCTATTAAAGTAGTGAGAAAATTACAAAAAAATTTTTATAACAAGAATAAAACTATTTCCAAAGAAAAAAAGTATACTTTAGAAAATATAGCTAATGTAGATAAATTAAAATTTTTAGAATTAAGAAGTTTGTTATTAGAAAATATTATGCTATATGATTTATTTAGTAAAGTATTTGGAAATAATTTATTAGGTTATGAAAATATATCTAATTTAACTCAAGATGAAAAAGATATATATAAAGAATATATTATGCAAATTCATACAAATATTGATTATTTTATGGCTGAATTCTTTTCTCCACCGATTAATAAAACTGCTATTAAAAGTAATTATTACCCGCCATACTTTAGATATGTAGCTAATATGCTACCTAAAAGTTATCGGTATATAATATTATTAAAACTTGGTTTATTAAATGGAACAATTTATAACTTTTTAGAAATTAGCCAATTGCTAGATTTGTCTATAGAAGACGTAAAATATTTATATGATGAAGGCTTAATTATTTATCAAGAATTATTAAACGATTATAATAAAAAATATAGTTTAGAACAAGAATTAAAATTAGAAAGAGTGATATTATGTTAGAAAAATTATTAAAAGTTTTTAATTTTTATTCCCTAGATAAAAATTATTATTTAAAAGTAATGAAGGATAATAAAAATTATTCACAATGTCTTAAAGCAATAGCCAATGACATATTAGAAGATATTAAAAACAATAATATGGATTGGTTTGTTAATGAAATTCTAAATGGTCGAAGAACTATAAAATCATTAGAAAATTTATTATATAATTTAAATAAATTTAATATTCAATTAGATTTTGCAACTATAGAAAAACTAATAAATAAATATTCGGGATTAGATTATGTTTTAAAAAATATATTTATTGGTAAAACTGTAGTTACTGATGATGATTTAGTATGTATTACTCATGATGATTTAACTTATGATTTTTTAGTAGCATATTTTGTTATTAAAGGTTTGTATAAAGAAACCTATGAAGATCTAAAAATAAATGATGTTAATGTAACTGTAACTGATGATGCTGTTAGAGATTATATTAATCAAATAACTCAAATACCTATGTTATCTTATGAATTAGTAACTGAATATTATCAAAAAATAGAAAAATTTAAAGAAGAAGAAAACATTGAAAAAGCTAATTATTATAAAAATTTGATAACTGAAGCTAATCTTCGTTTAGTAGTAAGTATCGCCAAAAAATATTTATATAGGGGAATGGATTTTTTAGATTTAATTGCCGAAGGTAACCAAGGATTAATTAAAGCGGTTGAAAAGTTTGATTATAAGAAAGGATATAAATTCTCAACTTATGCAATCTGGTGGATTCGCCAGGCGATAACTAGAGCCTTATCTATTCAAGCTAGAGCTATTCGCATTCCTGTTCATATGAATGAAGTAGTAAATAAAATCTATGCAGTGGAAAAACAATTGCAAAATGAATTAAATCACGAACCAACTACCAAAGAAATTGCTAAAAGAGTTGGTATGTCCGAAAAAAAGGTTAAAGAATTTATGGAAGTTCCTAGAGTAGATACTTATCTTGATTCCGAAATTAATCATGAAGAAGATAATGATAGCTTATATAGTATTATTCCCAGTACTGATAATATAGAAGAAGATACTATTGATAAATATTTAGGAATTTATCTTAATTCGGCAATGAATGAATTAACTAATCAAGAAGAACTAGTTTTAAGAATGCGTTTTGGCATTCAAGATTTCAATAATTATTCTGAATTATATGAAAGAACCCATACTTTAGAAGAAGTAGGAAAAGAATTTAATGTAACCAGAGAAAGAATTAGACAAATTGAATCAAAAGCTTTAAGAAAACTTAAAATAAATCCTGTTTTAAAAAGTTTTCATGATGAGTCTATCGAAAATCTTTCTCATCTTTCTAAACCCAAGAAAAAAGAAATATATTTAAAAGAAAGATTACAATGTAGTGATTACATAATAACTTGTTTAGTTTTTGAATTAAAAGATAATCCTGATATGCAACTTCTTTTTAATCTTTTTGGTAGTAATTTAAATAATTCTTTAGATGAATCTCAATTAAATTATGAAACTTTAATAAAATTAAATAAAATTTGTTCCTCTATAATTAGATTAATTAAAACTAAATATAGTTTTAAATATTTAAAAGATAGAATAGATGCCTCTTTAGAAGAAATAAATTATTTAGCAGAAAAAGCCGATAAAAGTTCCCAACAACATCAACTGCTAGCTAGAATATATGGTGAAAACTATCAAGAAGAAGAACATGATATTGAAACCCTTACAAAAGATGAAAAAATTAAATATAATGTTTACTTAAATAATTTAAAAAGAAATTTAATTCATTATCGGCATAAGCAACCAGATTATCATCGCATTTTATTAACTCCTCTTCAAACTTTACTTGAGGCAACAGATGCAGAAATGGCTTATTTAGTATCTAGCACCGACAAACGTTCCTTTGAATATAATTTTTTAGCAAAATTATATGGTGAAGACTATTTATTAACAAATAGATATTATGAATTTAGTTTTCGTAGTAAAAAATTATATGATAAAATTATATTTGAATTAAAAGATAAATTACAAATATATCGCATTAATATATTATTAAATAGTACTTATGAATATCAAAAAATTATTAGTCAAATTCCTTTTAAATATCGTTTAATAACTTCTTTAAGAATGGGACTTTATGATAATAAAATGTATTCTTTAGATGAAATTGCCAATATATTTAATATAACTAAAGAAGAAGCTTTAGATTTAACTAATAAAGGTTTAATAATATTTAAAGAAATAAAAGAAAAAGAATCATTGGTAACATTAAAATTAGAAAAGAAATAAGCCTCAAATATAATAATTTATGTTATACTATTATTAGGGTGAAGATATTATGCAAAAAAAATTAATACTTGTCGATGGTAATAACTTAATGTTTAGAAGCTACTATGCGACCGCTTATAGTGGGAGGATGATGAAAAATTCTAAAGGACTTCCTACTAATGCTTTATTTGGTTTTGCCTCAATGATTAATAAAATCATAGCAGAAGAAAATCCAACATATATGGCAGTAGCTTTTGATATTGGTCTAAATTTTCGTAAAAGTAAATATGATTTTTATAAAGAAGGAAGAACTAAAACTCCAGATGAATTAAATGAACAAATGCCAATAGCTAGAGATATGTTAGATTGCCTAGGTATAAAACACTTTGAACTAGCTCCGTATGAGGCCGATGATATCATTGGTACAATTGCTAAAATGACCGAAGAAGACCCAGATTTTGCTTCAGTTATAGTATCTAGTGATAAAGACTTATTACAACTTATTAGCCATGAAACAGAAGTAAAACTATTAAAACAAACTGGTTTTATTCGTTATAACTATGAAACATTTAAGGAAGATTATAAAATTGAACCAATTAGAATAATTGATTTAAAAGCTTTAATGGGAGATTCATCAGATAATATCCCTGGAGTTCCAGGTGTAGGTGAAAAAACAGCATTAAAACTATTACAAGAATATGGATCTTTAGATGATTTATATGCTAATTTAGATAAAATAACTGGTAAAGTAAAAGAAAAACTAGAGATGGGTAAGGAAAGTGCTTATATGAGTAAGGATATTGCTACAATTTATCGTGATGTTCCTCTAGATATAACACTTGAAGACTTGAAACTAGATTTATCCGATGATACTAAAATTAAAACAATGTATCAAGAACTAGAATTTTTCTCTTTACTTAAAAGTGATATTAAACCAAAAAATGCTGATGAGTTAAGTTATAAAGTAATTGAGGAGTTAGATGAATTAAAACTAGCTGATGATATTGCTATTTACCTAGAACTAGATAATGCTAATTATCATATAGCAAATATTATTGGTATGAGTATTACTGATAAAGATAATAATTATTTTGTTAAAAAAGAATTAGTTAAAGATGCTCTAGAATTTATAAAGAATAAAAATATTACAACTTATGATTTAAAAAAAGTAATTGGTAATACTAAAATCCCAGTTAATGGCACATTTGATGTATCTATTGCAGCCTATATACTAGGGCTTAATTCCAAAGATGATGTTGCCTATCTTGCTAATCAATTTGATAGAAATATCATGTTTTATGATGCTTTAAAGAAAAATAATTTTGAAGCAATAGAAGAAATAGTTAAAAAATCTAAATTCTTATATGATATTAAAGATGAATTTGTAAGAAGAATGACTGATGAAGGCTCTTATAAACTATTTACAGATATTGAAATGCCTTTAGTTCCTGTACTTGCTGATATGGAAATAACAGGTATTAAAGTAGATAAACAAGTACTTGATGAAATGAAAAAAGAGATTGATGTTAAAATAGAACTTTTAGAAGATTCTATTTATAACCTAGCAGGGCGAAAATTCAATATCAGTAGTCCCAAACAACTTGGAGAAGTATTGTTTGTCGATTTGGGTCTGCCAAGTGGTAAGAAAAATAAGACCGGCTATAGTACTGATGTAAAAGTTCTAGAAAAACTAGCGGCTAATTATCCAATTGCTGAAAAGATCCTAGAATATAGAGCCCTAACTAAACTTAATAGTACATATATTGAAGGTTTAGAAAACTATATTTTAGAAGATGGTAAAATTCATACTATTTATAAACAAACTTTAACTAGAACAGGTCGTCTTTCATCAACTGAACCAAATTTACAAAATATTCCTGTTAGAGAAGAAATGGGAAGGAAAATCAGAAAAGCCTTTGTGCCCGTTAATGATGTACTACTTAGTGCTGATTATTCCCAGATTGAACTTAGAATTCTTGCTCATATTTCAAAATGTCCAGGATTAATCGATGCTTTTAAAAATGATTTTGATATTCATACTAAAGTAGCTAGTGATATATATGGTATTCCAACAAGTGGAGTAACTAAAACGATGCGAAGAACTGCTAAAGCGGTTATATTTGGTATTGTTTATGGTATCAGTGGCTTTGGTCTTGGCGAAAACTTACATATTTCTCGGAGTGATGCTGATGAATTTATCAAAAAGTATTTTGAACTTTATCCCGAAGTTAAAAAATATACAGAAGATGTAGTTAAATATGCTCATGAACACGGGTTTGTTACAACTCTTTTTGGTCGTAAGAGAATAATTGATGAAATTAAAAATCCTAATTACATCATCAAAAGTACTGGTGAAAGAATGGCCATGAATACTCCAATTCAAGGAACTAGTGCTGATATCATGAAAATGGCCATGATTAATGTTTATAATAGATTCAAAAAAGCGGGAATAACTAGTAAAATTTTATTACAAGTTCATGATGAAATAATAGTTGATGTTAAAGGCGAAGAACTAGAAAAAGTTAAAAAGATAATTAAAGAAGAAATGGAAAATGTCTATAAATTAGATGTTCCTCTAAAGGTAGAAATAGATACCGGTATAAACTGGTATGAAGCAAAGTAGGTGGGTTTATGCCAGAAATAGCAGAAGTTGAAACAGTTAGAAATACTTTAAAAAACATGATTTTAAATAAAGAGATTAAAAGCGTAAATGTCTTATATCCTAAAATGTTAGATAGTAGCGTGGAAGAATTTAAAAGTATTTTGCCCGGCAAGAAGTTTATAGATATTAAAAGAAATGGCAAATGGCTAATATTTGACCTAGGGGATTATTATTTATTAAGTCATTTAAGAATGGAAGGAAAATACTTTGTTAAGAGTCTCGGTGAAGAGATTAATAAACATGAACATGTTATTATTACATTTACAGATAACACTGATTTAAGATATCATGATACTCGTAAGTTTGGCAGAATGAAACTAATAAAAAAAGAAGAATTAGATAATACTCCGGAGATAAAAAAACAAGGTATTGAACCAATAAGTGATAAACTTACAAAAGAATATTTATATGATAAAATTCATTCTAAACAAATACCCATTAAAACCATTTTGTTAGACCAAACAATTATTGCTGGTCTTGGTAATATTTATGCTGATGAAGTTTTATTTGCATCACATATAAATCCTTTGAAAAAAGGTAGTGATATTACTTTAAACGATTGTGAAAATATCAAAAATGCATCTAGAGATATAATTTCTAAAGCAATAGAATGCGGAGGAACCACAATAAAAAGTTATACTTCATCTTTAGGAGTTACCGGCAGGTTTCAACAATTTTTAATGGTTCACAAAAGAGAAGGAGAACCATGTTTAGTATGTAAAACTCAAGTAGTTAGAATAAAGGTCGGAGGAAGAAGTACATATTACTGTCCAAAGTGTCAAAAAATGTGAAAAAAGGAGTAAAAATTGCTAATTTTTACTCTTTTTAAGTGACTTTCAAGTATTTTCGACATGCATCGACAAAACTAGACATTTTTCGCTATTGACCGTTTGAAAGTGTTATGTTAGCATAGTGAGTCAAGGAGGAAAAAAATGATTAATATTGCCCCTAAAGGATCAAATGAAGAGACTAAAAATCTTTTATATGATCAAGTATTTAAATATGTATTTAAACATGAAGATGTTACTAAAATATTTATTGCGGCCTTTGCAGATTATTTAAAATTAAATTGGCAGTATAAGAAAGTTAAATGTAAAACCCAACATCCTTTACTTGCTAATCGTATTTCTAAAAAAGATTTTTATACCGATTTAATGGTTACATTATTTACAAAAGATATTGTTATACTTGAAGCATATCGTAGATGGGGAAAGCAAGAATTTTTAAAGAGCCAAGCTTATCAAGATAGAGCTTCTTCAAATCAGTTTAAAAAAGGAAGTAATTATGCTGATGCTTCAATGGTTGCTATAATAAACATTGTTAGAGGAAGAGTTAAGAGTAACTATATATTAGATGAATATAAATTAGTAAGTATTAGGAATAATGATATCCCTTTCAGGTGGCTTAACAATAAACCATTTTTTGTAATTGCCGTTGACAATATCAAAAACATTGATTATAATGAAAATATAGAATTTTTACGAATAGTAGACTTTTTAAGTAGTTCAAACTTAGAAGAATTAAAAAGAAAAGCAAGAAAATGGAAGGATGATGTATTTATGAGAAAAGTAGTTGATTATGTTGAAGAATTTATGTCAGATGATGCAAATGAAGGCTTTGGTAGTCAATTAGAATTTCAAACTATGAAAGCTGAAATTAGAGGTCGCAAGGCTGGAGAAAAGCTTGGCAGAAAAGAAGGTATGATAGTTGGCATGAAAGCTGGTAGAAAATCAGGAATAAAAGATGAAAAAATTTCAATAGCTAGAAAGATGCTCTTAAAAGGTATGGATTTAGATGAAACCGCTGAACTTACTGGTTTAAGTATTAATGTTCTTGAAAAGTTAAAGGCTTCACAATAACGCCAGTCAAATTTGACTGGTTTTTGTGTAAAATATTTTCAAATAAATTGCAATAAATAGTTTATTGCTTTATAATTAAAATAGAGGGTGTTGTTTATAGTGAAAGAAACTAAAGATAAGAAGAAATTTAAAATTCACAAATATTATATTATAAGTGTAGTTTTATTAGTAGTATTTGTTATAATACCATGGCAATATCTAAAATTTAAGCGTAATTGGTAATGTCAATATAAAAATGTAGGTTTTCGCTAAAATAATTTTGTAGGAAAACCTACATTTTTATTTTAGCGG
>CALVKF010000019.1 GCA_944332555.1 uncultured Bacilli bacterium | reverse complement strand
AAATCAAAATAAAATCTAGCAATTAAGCCAGATTTTTTCAAATGAACAGATAAAACTTTTAAACAGATAAGCGAATTGGGTCAGATGAAGTCCCGGATCCGCTGACATAGGTTGTGGAAGATGTGAGATAAAAGACCGGCCGCACCGCAAGCGGATAGCCATACACAGTGAAGTTGCTGACAACACCAGAATTCACACCGAAGGCATCGTCCGAATCGTCCGAACGGCGGAAAATTGTCCATTCGTTAGAACCCAAATATAACCAATTATTGCTTGTTGCACTATTATATGATTCTAAATCGGTTGACCAATATGTACTACTTGCTGCAAAGCCATAATCTGATACATACATTAATCCTATTTTTGCATTATATGTTGTACTACTACTATTTGCTCCTACTTCGTAATTATATGCTGTTTGTGGTGTGCCTGTTCCATTTGAATAACTCATTCCTCCGACCTTCCATGTGTGAGTTGTTATCATACTACTCCATGAATTATTATCTAATCCTGCTAGATATGACCCATTTAGTGTACTTGTATTTAATGTGCTATTACTCCATATATTACTTCGATTTGAACTTGAGCCACTCCAATAGTATCTTCCTATACTTGTGTTTTTTATTAGTTTTACTTCATCATCAAATACTCCGATGATTCGATATAAGTTATCTTCAGGACACACTTCTGTATTACTTCCAAAACATACATAATTTTTAGGATTTGCTCCCGAATATCTGTATGAATTATCTCCGGCACCATTTGCTAAACTACTATTATGGTAATATATTTTTGTTATATCTGAACCTGATGCATTATAAAAACTCGTTATACAACTTGCTAAATTATCTCCATTACTACATGCTTCTGCCAATGTCAATGGTTGATTATCTGTTTCTGCATTTATTGTATATACATTTGAGTCTACTCCGTTAGCATCTCTTACATATACTCTTATATTATAATTTGTTCCGGAACTTAGTCCATTAAATGTATAACTGTTACTACTTGAACTTGTATATGAACCATTATTTATTGAATAATAATATGTTTGGATTGCATTGGTTCCTGCTGTTGCTGATACACTTACTGTTATTGAGTCATTTGTTACATTTGTTGCTGTTACACTATTTACTACTGGATTTACATAATTATCTGTTGTTACTTCTATTACTTCTTCATTTGATTCATATCCAAGTGTATCTACTGCATATACTTGAAAATTATATGCAGTTCCATAATCCAGATTACTAAATGTATAAGTGTTTGTATTACTTGTTTGATAACTTCTTCCACCATCCATACTAAAGTAATATGTAGATACTGGATTTTCTCCCGCATCTACTGTTACTGTTAGTGTTACACTATTTGTTGTTTTAGTGGCTTCTACATTTGTAATAGTAACTACATTATATAAATCAAAGTACACATAACAACCATCAGATTTATTACTTAATAATTCTACTATTCCATTTTCTCTATCCCATCTTAATTCTCCACCATTTTCACATCTACTTAATTCACTATTAAAAGCATAATTTCCACTTGGCCAAGTATTAGATTTCGATTCTTGATATGTTCCATCACTTTGTTCTAGCATTAATGTTAAAAATGAATTGTTGATTAATTTCTTATCATTAGCATTATCGCTTAATACAATATTTTCTTCACTTTTAAATAAAGTTAATGACAATGTTGTAATAATTATTGCTATTATAAATATACTACTTACTCCAATTAATACTTTTTTCTTCATAAACACTTCTTTTGTCTTATTTTAAGACTATACTAAAATAATTATATGTCTTTATTTGAGACAAGTCAAGCGTTTTAGTTCTCAAAATGAGATAATTTTGTTGGGTGGAAAAGATGATAGGAAAAATATTAAAAACAATGAGAAAATCAAACAACTTAAGTCAAGAACAAATAAGTAAATTAGTTGGATATGCTAGAAATACTATATCCCAATATGAAACTGAAGCAATTCAACCAGATTTTAAAACAATAGAAAAAATCGCCAATGAATGTGGCTATGAGATAACTTTTTATAATAAAAAATTAAATAAAACTTTAACTACTAAAAATATTGATAGAGAAGAAATATAAAACCAGTGAGTAAAATTTTATTCACTGGTTTTATCATGTTTGTGTTCTTCAATTATGTTTTTTACTTCATCAGTACTTAAACTTACTATTTTAGCAATAGTTTCTGTTGAAATACCTTCAGAAATAGCACTTTTAATAACATTAATTGTTTTTTCATCAGAACCTTGTTCGATGCCTTGTTTTAAACCTTTAGAAAAATTGATGCGTCTTTCTGTATTAATTAATTTTTCTTGGTCTTCTTTAGGATCAATCCAAAAATCTTCATTCTTTAACATAATCAATTTGAAAAACTCCTCCTTAATCTCATCATTTGGATAATATTTTTCTAACTCTTCTTTATCCAAATCAAACATTAATACATATCTGTAATCATATTCATTTTTATCTCCATTTAAACATTCTATTCTCAAGTTATCTACATTAACATCGATTATGGTTATATTGGAAACTAACTTTTCTAAATCATTTGTTTGCCAATAATATTTTACTATTCCAGCATTTGTATTTAAATTCCGAATATTTCCATAATTTAAATTGATTTGAATATATTTTTTATCTATTTTAGCTATATCACTATAAATTGAGGAAAAAAAGATAAAATTTTGCATTCTTTTATTTGCATTATAATTATTTGAATTAAACTGAATATTAATATATGAATTATTTGCTTCCACTAATACACCATCAGCACAATTTATATCACTAATATATTTTAGTTTTCTTATTGGTTCATTCAATATTTGGGAAATTAATGCTTCAAGTATTCTTTCTTTCCAAACAGAATCTTCAAATATATCTTTAAATAATTGTCTATTTATTATTTTCGCAATTTCACCTCTATTACTTTCTGTAAATATAATAACACAAAGTTTTGTAGTTGTAAACTAATAATATAAATCAATACATGTTTTAAAGATTGCATAAAGTCCAGCTTTTTTTCAATAATAATTAGTATGAATAGAACAATTAAATATTTTTTAGAAATTACTAAGATTTATCGGGAAAGCAAACATGAAGAAAAAATAATTAAGTATTTAGAAGATTTTGCAAAAAAGAGAAATTTATTTTTTCATAAAGATAAATTTAATAATGTTTTAATTACTAAAAAAATTAATGATAAACCACCGATCATATTACAGGCACACCAAGATATGATTTGTATAAGTGATAATGATTTTGATTTTAAAAATAAACCAATACCTGTAAAAATGAATAAGAGATATATCTATACAAATGGCACCACTTTAGGGGCTGATGATGGGATTGGTATTGCTTTAATTCTTGCAATGTTTGATAAAGTAGATAAAAATATTGAAGGGTTATTTACTACTTCAGAAGAAGTAGATATGAGTGGTGCTAAGCATTTTGATGCATCTATTCTTAGTGGAAAATACTTAATTAATTTAGATGGCTTTGATAAAGATACTATTATTAATAAAACTGCAGCTTTCTATGATTTAGAAATATATAAAAAAATAAGTATGAAAAAAAGTATATATAATAATACCTATAAAATAGAAGTATCTGGTTTAAAGGGAGGACATAGTGGTGCTGATATTACTAAAGGCATTGGTAATGCAATATTAATACTAGCAAGTATTTTAAAAGAAATATCTGGCGAATTAATAAGTTTTAAGGGTGGTACTAAAAATAATGTTATTCCTAGTAATGCTTTAGCTTATTTTAATATTAATAAAATAAATTTAAAAAAGTTAGAAAAATATAAAATGGAACATAAAGAGTTAAAGATAAAAATAAATAAAGTAAGATATCAAAATAAAGTTATGAGTAATACCAGTGAATATTTAGATAGTATTTTAAAATTACCCAAAAATATTTATTATAAAAATAGAAATATTGTTACTTCCTATAATTTAGGAGTAATAGATAATAATATATTTAAAATTGGTTTAAGAAGTAGTGATAATATAAGTAAAGATAAAGCGCTTAAAAAAATTATTAATAATGGTAAAATATATAATTATAAAGTTAAACAAACAGATTTTGAACCGGGATTTAAAACAAATAAGAATTCTAAATTAATTAAAATATTAAAAGAAAATAATAAAAAATCTTTAATTAAAGAAGATCATATTACAGTTGAAGCGGGTTTCCTGCAAGAAAAAAAGAAGGATTTAGAAATAGCTATTATTGCACCAGAGATTAAGTATGCCCATTCTACTAAAGAAAGAATTAATATAAAATCAATTATTGATACTGAAAAATGGTTAGAAAAAGTTATTAATGAATTACAATAAAAAAGAGCAAAATGCTCTTTACCTTTTAATCGATGAAGATACTTCAGATATTTGATTATCTATATCTAATGATTGAATAAAAGCATCTACATCTTTAGGTAGATAACTGTTAACAAAATTGCTTATAATTTCTTGAACTTGACCCATTTTTTGATAAAGAGCTTCTCTTTTTTCATCATTATCAATAACACTAAACGGAACATACATGGCATTTACTAAAATATCGAAATTTTCAATTAATACTTTACTTTGTTCTTCGCCAAGATATTGAATCCAACTATCATCTCCACGAAATTGAGAAATTCGTAAAATTTTGGCAATATCGTCATGTTCTAACAATTCAGTTGCAGAATAACTGGCTGCAGCATAACCGATAATTTTCATTTTTCTTCCACGCACCATTTCTAAAATTTGAGTTGATTCAATTTCATTTATTGCTTCTTCTATTCCAACCATTTCTTCTTTTTCTTTCACAACACCATTTTCCAAACTATATGAATATGTTTCCTTCATAAGACCAGTTGAATCAATTATTTTATCATTTTCAATCCTCAATTTACCATAGCCTTTTATTAAATGGCATATTTCATGAATTAAAGTATTAACATCCGTATCGTCATTAAAATCAAACGGCATATACATACCATAATAAATCCTTTTTAAATAAATTATGGGTTTAGCCTCTATTTTATTGTCACTTACTTTAATTTCGTTATGATAAAAAGCACCACCTAAATCTGGCATATCCCATTCTTTAGAAACATTAAAATATGAATTTAAAAAAGTGATGGGGTCCTCATCTTTTCTTTGAAAATGTATTTCACAATTCGCTAATGCCCCAAGAATAATATCTTGATATTCTTCGCCATAAAATTTAATCAAATTAGGAATTAACTCAACCAAAAATTCTAATAATTCATCACTGTATCTATATTTATTTTTTAAATTAATTATATATTCATTCATAAGCTTTATCTCTATTTCTCTATGATTTTTATTATATTATCTTTACCTATTAATTTTTCCAATAGTTTAATAGAAAAATCATGATATTCCTTTCCCGAATGACTCATCGAACAGTCCTCAATAACTTTAACATCATAATTATTTTCAAATAAATCTAATGCTGTTTTTAAAACACAAGCATTTGTATCTATCCCACATAAATAAATTGTATTAATGTTATTATCCTTTATATATTTAACTAATTCATCATTATATGCCGTATAAACCTTCTTTTCAATTATTCTAGCATTACCTGTATCAACTACAATTGCTCTATCACGCTCTTCTATACATCCTTTGTAATTTAATACATTATAAAATTGACTATTTTTATCATTTAAAAATTTTGTAAATACTACATTATCAAACCTTTTACTTTCGAGTAACATTCTTACTTTATTAGGTATTGTTTTAGTAAAATCATTTACAAAATTACTTTGTAAGTCAATTACTAATAATAAGTTATTCATTCAATCCTCCTATAATCTTTTTTGATAATTTTATTATAACATATTTATTTATTTTTGAAAAATAAAACTTGAGTTTAAATTAAGTTTAACTCAAGTTTAAGTTCAAGTATTCTTCTAACACTTTCATTAATTCTATCAATACTTATTGTGCCATCCTCTACCGCCGCAATAACTTCAGGTATTTGCGATTCAAAATCAGTTGTACAGATTAAATCATTACCAGCCAGAATAGCTAAAACAGCAACAGAAGAATCATAATTTTTACTAATAGCATCCATATATAAATCATCAGTTATAATGACTCCAGCAAAACCTAAATCATCTCGAAGTATTTCATGAACTCTAGTAGATAATGATGCTGGATTATCAGGATCAATATTAGTTACAATATTATGCGATACTAAAACAATATTAGCTCCGGCTTTAATGCCTGCTTCAAATGGCAAAAAGTCACTTTCTTTAAAACTTTCCAAAGTTCTATTATCAATAGATATACCTGTATGAGTATCAGTATTATTACCATAACCCGGGAAGTGTTTTAGAACTGATGCGACATTAGCTTCTTTCATTGCGGTAACTACAGTTGATGCATACTCGCTAGTAAGATTGGCATTTTTTCCAAAACTTCTTTTGTAAATATAATCATCAGGATTTGTTGAAACATCTACGACTGGAGCAAAATTAACATTGATACCTAATTCTTTTAAAAAGTTTGATTTATTTATAGTATCTTCATAAATTAAATCAAAGCCACCCTCTTTATATAATTCTTGACTGGATTTAAAAGGTTCACTTCTAAACTCTGTATTAGTGCTTATTCTATTAACAGTGCCACCTTCTTCATCAACACCAATAAGCATTGGGATGTCTGATGCACTTTGCCAAGATGCAATATTACCCATAACTTCTTCTTTGGTTTTGTTATCAAAATCTCTTCCAAACATAATATAACCACCAAGATGATATTCACTGGCTTTAATATCAGCGTATTCTTTAGGTACTCTAACCATAAACATTTGGCCAACTTTTTCTGGAATAGTCATATTATCTAGCATCTCCGTTATTTTATCGGTCTTTTCTGGTTCATTAATATCTAAATTATCACTTGGAATATTAGCATCACTATCAAAATCATAAACAAAATATATTGCAATAGAAATAGCTATAATAACAAGTAAACCTAAAATTAATAAAAATTTTTTCAATAATTATCACCCATTATTAGTATTAACATAATTTATTTAATTATTAATATTGTTTACCAACATAAAGACGAGTTGTAGCTTTCTTACCACAGACAATGCATGGCCCAGTAACTTCTTCCGATTCAATTAAACATCTTGATTTCATTGCTGTATCTTCTTTAATTTTATCTTCACAAGCTCTATCGCCACACCAATTGATTTTAACAAAACCTTTTTTATTTTTAGCAATATCTAATAATTCTTCATAGGTACTAGCTTCATAAATCATCGAATCTCTTCTTTTTTTAGCAGTTTCAAATAAATTAATTTGAATATCTTCTAGTAGTTCTTGTACCTTTGGTATTATTTCAGCAAATGATATAGCTATTTTTTCAAGAGTATCTCTTCTAACTAGGGTTACTTGATTATTTTTTAAATCTCTTTCTCCAAGTTCAATTCGAATTGGAAAACCTTTAACTTCAGCTTCGGCAAATTTATAGCCTGGTCTTTTATTAGTATTATCAACTTTATATGTAATACCACTTTCTTTTAAGTTACTTTCAAGTTCTGCTAGTTTTTCTGTTACTTCACCAATTGGTATTATTACTACTTTAAATGGGGCAATCTTTGGTGGTAATACAAGCCCATGATCATCGCCATGAACCATAATTAGAGCACCAATCATTCTGGTTGATACACCCCAGCTTGTTTGATATGGCGTTTTTAAGGTATTATCACTATCTAAAAACTCAATACCAAAAGCTTCCGCAAAATGATTGCCAAAATAATGACTTGTACCATTTTGCAGAGCATACCCGTCATACATCATCGCCTCAAGGGTATAAGTGACTTCTGCTCCTGCAAATTTTTCCTTTTCGGTTTTCTTACCAGTGATAACTGGTATAGCTAAATAGTCTTCTTGAAATGTTTTATAGATATTAAACATTCTTAATGTTTCTTCCATTGCTTCTTCAGCAGTTCTGTGCATGGTATGACCTTCTTGCCATAAAATTTCTCTACTGCGAAGGAAAGGTCTAGTTGTTTTTTCCCAACGAACTATCGTGCACCATTGATTATATAATTTTGGTAAGTCCCGATAAGTTTTAATTATCTTTTTATAGTGATCACAAAATAAAACTTCACTAGTTGGACGCACACACATTCTTTCTTCTAATTTTTCCCTACCACCATGAGTTACCCAAGCAACTTCGGGAGCAAAACCTTCGACATGTTCTTTTTCAACATTTAAAAGAGATTCTGGAATAAACATTGGCATTTGCACATTTTCATGACCAGTTTCTTTAAACATTTTATCCAAGACTTTTTGCATTTCCTCCCAAATGGCAAACCCAAGTGGCCTTATAATCATACTACCTTTAACAGTAGAATAATCAACTAAATCTGCACTCATGCAAACATCAGTATACCACTGTGCAAAATCGACATCGCGATTAGTTATTTTTTCAACTTCCATATGTCCTCCTTATTCAGCATTAAATTCTTCTAATTTATTATCTTCAGTTAATATTTTATTAACTTTAGCTGTAGCATCATTTAATTTTTCACTACAAAATTTAGCAAGTTTCATAGCTTCAGTATACTTATTTATAGCTTTATCTAAATCGACATTACCACTTTCAAGTTCCTTAACTATTACTTCTAATTCTTGTAATGCTTGTTCAAATGTTTTTTCATTTTCCATTATTATTCCTCCATTTCTTTTATTCATTTTATTAAACCGTGACAAAATGTCACACTTTCATTTCAACTGGTGACAAATTGTCACCTTTTAAATTCCAGATGGTTACAACTTGTAACCGTCTTAATCATTTATTTCTCTAACCTCTGCTTTAATACTACCTTCATGTAATTTAATATCAATTAAATCATTGATACTTACATCTTTGCTTGATTTAATAGTTTTACCATTTATTTGAGCTAACGAATAGCCTTTATCAAGAATACCTAAAGGATTAACAAGTTTTAAGGTATTAACGAGTAAATCAAATTTTATTTTTTTATCTTTTATTAAATTATATGGATTTTGTAGTACTATAGACATCTTTATTTTATTTAAATTATTGTCTTTATCACTTAGAACTTTATTAATATCTTTATTTAATGTATCAATTAAAGAATCTAATTTTTGTTCTTTAACTTCATACATACTCATTGGATTTTTAAGAATAAAACTTTGTTTTAAACTACGAAGTTTAATAAACTTGGTATTTACCATATTTTTAATATTTTTATTAAGTCTTATTTTATAATTGTCAATTAAAGTATTAATATCAAGAACTGTTGGTACTGCCATTTCTGCTGCTCCAGTTGGTGTTGGAGCCCGAAGATCAGCAACAAAATCTGCAATTGTCCAATCTATTTCATGACCTACTGCACTAATTATTGGAGTGTTACATTCATATATTGCATAAGCAACTGCTTCTTCATTAAATGCCCATAAGTCTTCGATAGATCCACCTCCCCGACCAACAATAATTGTATCAACACCATATGAATCAGCTCTTTTTATTTGTCTTACAATATCAGGTGCTGCATCCTTACCTTGAACTAGACAAGGAAATAATATTGCCTCCGTCATTGGATACCTTCTTTTAATGGTACTCATAATATCTCGAACTGCTGCTCCAGTTGGTGCAGTAATTACCCCAATTTTCTCAGGAAATCTCGGTATTGGCACTTTGTGTTCTTTGGCAAATAACCCAAGACTAGCAAGCTTTTTCTTTAATTTTTCATATTCAATATATAAAGCTCCAAGGCCATCAGGTTCCATTTTATCAACATATATTTGATATGTTCCTTGCGCTGGATACGCAGAAATCCTGCCCTCAACTAAAACATTCATCCCATCTTCTGGGGTAAATGTTAGTTTTACTGCACTACTTTGAAACATAACAGCACTAATTCTTGAGGTATCATCTTTTAAAGTAAAATAAAGATGTCCTCTAGTGTGATTTTTAAAATTACTAATTTCACCCTTAAGATAAATTTTATTTAAAAAGTGATCTTTATCAAGTAAACTTTTAATATAATTATTAAGTTCACTTATTTTTATGTATTCTTGGTTCATATAATTCACCCCTACTTTCTAATATTTTTTTAATATTTTCTAAATTAATTTGATAACTTTCTAATATATCTGCCTTATCAGGTATTTGATAATTATATTCTAGTTCAATATCTTCTATTACTTTTTTAAATACTTCTACTGGTACTAATTTTATCATACTTTCTAATATTACGATATACTCTTTTGCAGAAGTTTGCAAAAAATATTCTAAATTATGCCTATTTAATTTGTCTTGATTATGTTCATCCTTATCTACTTGACAAGTATTTTTTAAATTATCATACCTAGCTAAACTACTAAAAAGTTCTGCTCTACCAGATGAAAACAACAAAGAATTATCAATCATATATAGATGTGATGAACTAATGGTATTGACTAGCATAATATTATGAAGTTTTCTATCACTATTTAAAAATAATAAATCAAAAAAATATATTTTGATTAATTCATGCATTAATAATCTACTATCTGGAGAGATTTTCTCTAATGCATCCCAAATTAGATATAAAGAACTACTTGGTGATGCAATAAATGAAAGATTACGAGCATTACCTAAATTTTTTAAATCTTCGGAAATATAATACATGGTATCATTACACTTGATGATATCATAACTAGCACATTTAATGTCTAAAATATTAGCTAGTCTTTTAGCAATTATTTCTTTTAAATTAAAATTATCATCACATTCTTTAACATAATAACTTTTACCATTAATCATCATGAATTTATGATTAAATGCCGGCAAGCTATTTTTAATATCAACTGATACTTCCATATTAGCCTTTGATATATTTGTCTAATACGGCATTAATCATATTTTTAACAGAATCATCACAATATTTTTTAGCAAGTTCCACTGCTTCATTAATGACTACTACTTCGGGAGTATCCATATATTTAAGCTCATATAAAGCCATACGCATGATAGATGCCCCAGATTTATCTAATCTATCAATAGTCCAATCTTTCATCAAACTATTAGCAATACTATCAAGCTCACTCTTATAAGTAATAACCCCATAGACAATATCTTTTACAAATTCATTATCAATTTCTATATTTTCTTTGATAACTTCATCCACTTCATACGGGACTTTTCTTTCATTATAAATATCAATTTGATATAAAATAACCATTACTTTTTCTCTTAATTCACTTCTTGAATTTCTCATAAAAAATTACTCCTAACAACTAAAATTATAACAAAAATCTCGTTAAAATAATAGTAGTAAGAGTAATATTTAATAAATAATTGATGCAACAATTGTTAATTGATAACCTTTAATAGTTTGATCACAAGTAGTTAAATATAAAAATCCCGAAGAATCACTAATATTAATGGAACCATTTTTAATACTACGAGTAATATCTATTACTTTATAATGTAATTTATTATCATATAATTCTAAATAGATATCATCCCCTATATTAAGGTTAGCTAAATCATTAAAATAAGCTTTTTTACCCACTCCTGAATGGGCAGCAATTAAATATGTGTCTTTTATATTAGTATTGATAAACTCAATATTATATTCAACATCATTTAAGGGACTATCATAATCATAAAAACCTAAATTCATAGCAATTTTAGGAATATTTAAATATCCTATATATTCGTTTTGACTATAACTATCATAATTAATACTTGTGCCACTATTAATATTAATAGTATCCTTTTTAAATACTACTATACAAATTATTATTAAAATAATTCCTAAAAATATAATACTTTTTTTCAACATAATAAATAAAATTATCTTTAAAAGCAATATTAGTATCAGGTATATCAATAGCAACATTTCCTTGATCATTAGCATCAATCTTTGGTGGTTCTACTACTGGAGTATCATCAATTGGTATTTGTGTTTCGCTATCATCTGGCTTTTGAACATCTTCTAAATCTTCCGGCTTTTCTTCAGTTGGAGGATTATTAATTTCTTGATAAAAATTAAATGTTAAAATTCCTTCATTGATATCATAATTAGATTCATCACTAAAATCAACAACATATTCTAAATTATCAGTATATATTTTATATATACCAATTGGTAAACTATCACTAAATTCATATATATTATCATTTTTAGTAAATTCATAACAATTATCATTATTACAAATTTTATCTATATTAATATTAGTTTCTAATCTATTAACAAAATAATTATTAATTGTTAAATAAGAATCTTCTTCTAGATTATATGAATAAGTTTTATTGGTATAATTATCAATAATATTATATGATCCTGCTGATAACCTAATCTCTTCTTCTTTATAAATATTATTATTAATACTAATATTATTTGGAACTAAAACATCATTAATATAAGTTTTAATAGCTAAATCATAATAATCATCAACTATAATTTTAATAGAAAATGGCTTATATTGAAATCCTTCAGTTGTAAAATAATTATCGACAATATTTAAAGGTTTATTTTTAAATTCGATAATATATTCTCCAGCTTCGGAAAAGCTAAATGTTACTTTGTCATCTATTATTTCATAATCATCAAGAACATATCTAGATAAATAAGGATGTTCTAAAGTTAATTCTTCTGATGTATTTAGATAATATGTTTTACCAGCAAATTCCGGATTAACATCAAAAACACTTATTTGATTTAAGATATAATTAACTGTTTTGCTATTATCTAAATAATTGAAAGATTCATCAGTTAAAAAGATATGATAATTAGGATGAGTATTTTGATAAATCATCATTTGAATTGTTGCAAAATAATCACCTAGAGAATAATAGATAAAAGCATTTGCTACATTATTAACATAGTGTATATCATTTATTTCGTATATTCCAAAAGGACTAGGTTTAAAATAATATAACCAATCTTTGAAAACAACTTCATATTCTTCATAAATGATTTCTTGACCATTATCAATAGCAATATAATATTCTGATGCTTTTACTCCAAGCGGTAATAATAGTAAAACCAATGCTAAAAATAGCTTTTTCAAATCTCTTCTCACCTCCTTGATTCCCTATCCTATCACAACATATAAGGAACCGTCAAGAGCGAAAAATGACAAGTTTTGTCGTGTTTTGTCGAGCTTTGTCGGAAATAGTCGAAAACCTCTATTTTTGGATAAAAATCTGTTGTTTTTTTAAGAAAAAATAAAAATTGTTTTGATTTAACAAAGCAATTTTTTAATTAAATAATATTATAGTTTTTTAATACTTAAACCTTCTTTAGATAAAGCCATAATAATTATCCTTTAACTTATTTTATTTTTAATTTTTCAAGAACTTTAATACTCAAACCAGTATATTCTGATGTTTTTTCTAAATTCATGCCATCAGCAAGCATTCTTTTTGCTGTTGCTATTTGATTAGCTTTTCTTCCAGCTTTTTCGCCTTCTTCACGAGCTTCTTCTACATCATAATCCCAATGTGATCCATAGCCTTTATTGGCATCATTATCTAAATATGATTGGACATATTTTAATGCTTGTTCCATAAATTCGTTTCCTCCTTTTGCTAATTCTTCTAATTCTCCCATTTCCTTTTTATTCATAAAATCTAGTATTGGTATTAACCTTTCATCTTCATTATACACTTTGGTTTCATTTAAGTCAACCATAATTGTAAACATTTGCTTATAGTCATTTATTTTTTTAAATGGTTCTTTTAAAGTTTCTAAATCTACTACTCCATATTTCTTGATAAATTTTTTCTTTGTTCCTTTTTTAGGAACAAAATTAAAACATATTACCATATTATCACTTGTAAAATTATCTTTATTGTTTTTTTCAAATCTACCTGATGATATTTTATCTAAATATGCCTCACTTTTTCGATATTCCTTGGAACCAAATTTAGTATATGATTCGAACAATAAAATATCTCCCTTATCAGTTGTTATTAAAATATCCCGAAAAAAATCTTGTTTTAAAACACTATCAGCCATATCTATTTCTTGAGGATTAGTGCTTATAGCACCATATTTTAAATCTAAATTTAAGTAATCACTTAAAGCATTAAGTAAATATTTAGCCATCTCTTCATGAGAGAATACAAATTTAAATACTTGATCATCAAGCATTATAGGATATTTACCACTCAAGATTTTATCTCGACGATTTTGTTTAATTTTAATTTTTCTATTTGCATTCATACAAACCTCTTTTCCATGAAGTATCCCGCTTCATGGTTTTATATCCTAACACAACATGAAAATAATCGTCAAGAGTTTATTTTGTCGAGGAATGTCTGATTTTGTCGAATAAACTCGAAAATGCTCGAAAACCTCTATTTTGGGGCAAAACAAAAAGGATTTTTCAATCCTTCTTACCTTTTTTAGAAACTAAATTGTCATACAATTTATAAAGATATTGTACCCTATTTTCTAATTTAAAATAATGTAATATATAACAAATTAGAAATACAAATAATGGTACTGTAGGTATGACAAATATCCAAGATACACTAATTAGGGCAAAAAAGAAAATTGTAAATAAAGCATAGAATAATGTAACTAATAAATGTATTAATCTTTCATGTTGAAAAAAACTAATTTTAGTTAACATTTCTTCTTTGCTTACTTCTTTTTTTTCCGCTAATTTTATAAATTCATCAATATACTTTATCATGATTTACTTCTTTTTCTTGTTTTTATTTACAAGTCTTACCTTTACACCTTTATATCTGGCAAATTTCTTTTTTACACCATCTGGTAAATTTTTCTTAAATGTTTTCACACTCACACCTCACTTACCAATAAATTATAGCATATTTTGATATTTTTTAGCAATCATTTCTGCAACTTTTATGCCATCAACTGCTGAAGTAGTAATTCCTCCGGCATAACCTGAACCTTCACCACAAGGATAAAGACCAGAAATATTACTTTCTAAATTGACACTCCTTAAAATTCTAACTGGAGATGATGTTCTAGTTTCTGGAGCTAGAATAATTCCTTCATTAAATCCGGGAATTAATTTATTAAAATAATTGATTCCTTCCTTTAAATTAGAATTTATAAATTCTGGAAATATTTCATTGATATTAATATATTTTGTACTTCCTTTAACAAATTTGTCTATATCTAGAATATCAGAACTTATAATATTATTTTCATAATCTTTAAATTTTTGAATAGGTATTAAGCCATTACTTAATTCATAAGCTCTTTTTTCAATATTTTCTACATATTTAAGACCATCTAGAGGATTAAATCCAAAATCATTTTCATTAACTGTAACAATTATCGCACTATTAGCAAATCCCGAATCTCTTAAATAATTACTCATACCATTAATAAGAACAGTTCCCTCATCACTACTAGCATTTACGACAAAACCACCAGGACACATACAAAATGAATAGACTCCTCTACCGCTGGTATTATATGTTAGTTTGTATGTTGCACTTGGTAAATTAGGATAAAAATCCGGATATTGACACTTATTAATTAAATCTTGTGGATGAACAATTCTAATACCTATAGCAAAAGGTTTAGAGGTAATATTTACTCTTCTTTCATAAAGCATATTAAAAGTATCTTTTGCACTATGACCTGTAGCTAAAATTAAAACATCAGTTTTAAAAGCTTCTCCATTAACTACAATACTATCTAGTTTTTCATCCTTTATTAATATATCTTCTAAAGTACTGTTATAATGAATCTCCCCACCATACTCTATTATTTTTTCTCGCATGTTTTTAACAACTAATCTTAAATTATCTGTTCCAATATGCGGATTTTTCTCATATAAAATCTCTTCAGGTGCCCCACATTCAACAAATATGCGCAAAACTTCTTTAATTCGGCCTTCCTTATCTTTTACTTGAGTATTGAGCTTACCATCACTAAATGTACCAGCGCCACCTTCACCAAACTGAACATTAGAGTTTTTATTAAGAATGCTTTCCCTCCAAAAAGTATCGACATCTTTTATTCTTTCTTCTAATCTTTTACCGCGTTCAAAAACAATTGGTTTATAACCGTGTTTAGCTAAAAAGTAGCTTGCAAATAATCCCGCCGGACCTAAACCTACAACAACTGGTTGGCTGTTTAAAGTTTTATCACCAGACTTTGGAAAATTATAAACGATTTCTTCATATTTAGTTATATTTTTATTTTTATTGTATTTTATAAATTCCTCTTCATTTTTAATTGTTACCCCAAATTCATAAATATAACAAAATTCATGTTTACTTCTGGCATCTATTGATTTTTTAATTATTTTATAATCTATTATATCTCGTTTTAAATAATTTTTAATAAAATCTTCAAGTGACCCCTCATAATCTATAGGAACTTTTACATTTTTTAAACTTAACATGATTCACCTGCTAGAATACCCGTAAGTATAGCTATAGTTATATTGTATCCACCACAATCACCATCTAAATCTAAAACCTCTCCACAAAAATATAAGTTTGGAACTTTTTTTGATTCTAAAGTATTTAAATTAATTTCTGCTAAATTTAGGCCACCACTACAAACTTGAGATGCATTATAATCCTTGGTTCCAACAATTTCTATTTGAAAATCAGTTAGAGCCTCCGCTAACTTTTCTTGTTCTTGAGTATTTAATTCATTCCAAGTGCTATCTTCAAAAATTTTTAAAAACTTAAGTATTGCTGATAATAACTTATAATTAATAAACGATTCACACAAAGACATAATGTTTCTCTTAGGAAAATTCTTACTTCTCTTATTTAAAAAATCTAGCATATCATTACACCAAGGAGCAAAATTTATACTAACACTCTCTTTAATAGATTTGCTTAAACCAATGGCAATATCACGACTTAAATTAAAGACACATATGCCACTGATACCAAAACTCGTTAATTGAATTTCTCCTTCTTCACTTTTTTTAGTGTTTAAATCAGTTATAATTGCGTGTTCTCTTACGCCATTCCATTTTGTCTCAATTCCTAAGTTTGTCACTAATTGAACTAAAGAGGGATTAACATTATTTATGGTATGTCCAAAAGATTTGGCTATCTCATAACCAAAACCTGTTGAACCAGTTATGGGATAAGCATATGAGCCTGTTGCAATGATTACTTTATCAAAAGTAGCTTGATAATTATCGCTAGTTATATGAAACTTATCATTTACTTTTACAATATTTGTGATATCACAATCAGTAATTATATGAACACCTGAATATTTGGCCTTAAATACTAAAGCTTCTTTCATACTACTAGCGGTTTCTGAATACGGATAATAATAACCATTTTTAATAAAGGGAACTATTCCTAAATACGCCCAAAAAGCTTTTACTTTCTCAATATTTTCTGGATTTATAATTTCTTTAATATCAATGTTACTATTAGTATGATAATGGGATATGTCTTGATCATTATTAAAATAATTACATTTACCATTACCCGTTAGTAATAATTTCTTTAATACTTTACTATTTTTTTCAAGTATTGTTACATCATTATTTTTAGCGGCACTTATAGCTGCTGCAAATGCCGAAATTCCTCCGCCGATAATTGCTATTTTCATTCGTCACCTCGCAATTTTTTAATAGCATCTGGAATACACTCTATTGTATCATGAGCAACCATAGCTATATCTGTATATTTATCTTGGGCAATTTTTCCTGCTAGAGCATTTAGTAAGGCTGCTGCTACAACACTTTTTATATTATACTTGTTATAAGCCATAAAACCTGCAAGTATTCCTGATAATACATCACCAGATCCAGCAGTAGCTAATCCCGGCACAGCCATATTTACCTCATAATAATTATCGCCATCTGCTACTATTGTTCTAGCACCCTTTAAAAGTACTATTACATGATATTTTTTAGCAAAATCCATTGTATATTTTATAGGATCATCTAATATTTCTTTAATATCTTTATTTATAATTCTTGAAAATTCTTTTGGGTGTGGTGTTAATATTACTTGAGCTTTTGTAACACTCAACAAATCTAGATTTTTGGCTAAAATATTTAATCCATCAGCATCAATTATTAAAATGCCTTTGTAATTTTTTAAAATGTACTTTAGCATCTCTGTATTTTTATCACTAATACCCCAGCCCATACCAATAGCTAGACTATTCAAATTCATGGTAGCTTTATCTAAATCATTATCTAGAGGCCATAAAGTTTCTTCTAAAATATAAGGGGTTATGGCATTAGTTAAATATTCATCTATAATAATACGGCATATACCTGCCCCACTGCGCATAGCACTATAGGCTAATGTTGCTAATTTTACTGAACCTGTGTAGTTTATAGAACCACCAAGAATGCCGCAGGTGCCAAAATTACCTTTATTAGCATTATCTTTTCTTTCTTTAAATAGATCTTTAATATCATTAATTTCTATATTCATAATAACCTCAACAAAATTGTACCAAATTTCTAAAAAAAAGTCTTTATTTTTAATTAATTTTATATTATTTTGTCTATAAATATAATATATTTAAATTGACTATTAATAAGGGTTTTGTTAAAATTTTTATATAAGGAGTTGGTCAAAAATGAAAAAAATTAAGAATAAGAAAATGTTATATATAATATTAACTTGTATTATAGTTTTACTTATCGGAGGGTTAGCAATATTTGAAGTAGTAACAAAAGAAGAAAAAGAAAAAATAGATAATTACTATACCCTTTATTTAAAGAATAATGAAGAAGATATTTTAAAATTGAATTTGCATGAAGGATATATTTTATGTAAAAGATTTAATAAAGAAAAAATATGTAGTGATAAAATATTTGAGGTAAATGAAGTTACCGTATATAACACTGAATTAAATGATGAATTTATTAGTAATAATACTGTTATTAATTCAATAAATGAGTTTATAGAAAATAATGATTTAGAAAATGTTGTTATTATTAGTGATTATAAATTTAATGAAAACGACTTTTTAGGAAAATTTTTCTATGAAAAAGAATTAACTGATGATAATACAACTTATTATACAGTAACTTTTGACACTGATGGAGGGTCTAGCATTGATAGTGTAGTTGTTAAAGCTGGTGAAAAATTAAATAAACCAAGTAATCCTAGTAAAGATGGTTATAGTTTTGTTAATTGGGAAGTAGATGGTGAAGAATTTAATTTTGATAATACCATAAATAATGATTTAACTCTAAAAGCTATTTGGAAGAAAAATAGCACTACTAGTGGTAATGGCGGTAGTACTTCTGGTGGTAATAATACAACAAGTAAAATTAATTTAAACAATAATATAAGTGCTACAGTTTATACTAAAAGTACTGGCAACGAATCATGTTTTTTCTATATGTACCCTACTAATTTAGATGAATTATTTCCAAGCGTTAAATATGAAACATATAGTGGAATTAATAAAGCGAGTCTTTGTCCTTTTCCTAAAAGCGATTGCCTAGATACTGAATTAGCTTTAGAAGACTTAGATAAATTAAGTTTTAATACAGGTAAAGAAAACATTTTAGAAAACACTTTAAACAAATATGATAATACCGCAGGATTTAATTTAATAAATTTTACTAACAATAATCATAAAATTAGTTTAGAATATGAGTATATTACTTTTAATGGTCTAAATGTTTTAGATGGAACTACAGCTAATCAAGAAATTCAAAATAATCTTAGAGGAGCATTTTTATTACAAGGCCCTTGTGGAGGATTTGATTTACAAGAAAATGTTACAATAGATGAAAAATTATGTACTGAATTTAATTTAGATTGTGGTAGATGGTAATGAAAAAAATACTGTTTTTTCTAATATTATTCTTTGGTTTTATTCCCCTTTCTAATGCTGCAGCAAATCCTTATGGCAAATATCAAGATTTATATGGTGTTAAAACAGTTAGATGTACTTGGTATGCGTGGCAGGAAGCTTATAATAATGCTGGTGTTGCCCTACCCGGTTGGGGAAATGCACAAACTTGGTATAATTTAGCGGCGCAAGCAGGTTTTAGTGTAGGACAAGTTGCTAAGGCTAATTCAATTGCAGTTTGGTCAAGCAGTGATGCTTACGGTCATGTTGCTTATGTTGTATCAGTTGATAGTGATGGTGTGTATATGACTGTTAATGAAGGTGGTATGCCAGATGCAGTAGATTCCGAAGGTATTATAATTGGTTCAAGAAAATCAACTAGTGCCGCTAACTTAATTGGTTTTATTTATTTGAGCGATGCTCCAAAGAATAATTCTAATTCAACATCAAGCAATTCAAATAATACAAATAATAAATTATCAAGTAATAAAAACATAACTAGTCTAGAGATAGATATAGAGGATTTTTCTTTTGATCAAAATATATTTGAATACAATTTAGAAGTACCTTATAACAAACAAATTATTTCAATTAAAGGATCTCCAGAAGATGATAAAGCGATTATTACAGGTCTTGGTGATAAAGCCCTACAAGTAGGAATTAATACCTACCCTATAATTATCACTGCTGAAGATGGTAGTTTCATAGAATATACAATAAATATAACAAGATTAGAAAAAGAAATAAAAACTTATGATACAAATAAATATGTTGAAGAAGAAAATAAAAATAATAATATAATATTAATTATTGGAATTAGTTCTGGAGTAATTATTTTAGTAATTATTACAGGTATAGTTATTTACAAGAAAAAGAAAAAGATTTAAATATATACTATGGCTTATATGATGAAAGCTTTTATTCAAACAGAAATTAAAAAACTTATTGCAGAAATAAATAATAAATAAACTTAACATTATTATCACATTTATAAATAAAGGTGGTAATAATGTTTTTATTTTAACTATTAATATTATTACTTTCTTCCCCTATTTATGTGCATTTTTAACATTTTTCGTACATTTTGTACGAAAACAATACAAAAATATGTACATTTTGTACGAAAAATGTAAAAATGGATATAGAGGTGAATTAATTATGTATAGAAAAATAGAAGAAGAATTAAAAAAGTGGAAGAATGATTATAAAATGCCCCTTATGTTAGTTGGAGCAAGACAAACAGGAAAAACTTATATTTTAGAAGAATTTTGTAAAAATAATTTTGATAATTACATTTATATTAATTTAGATAAGGAAGAAAATATATCTGAAATATTTGAAGAAACTATTGATCCAGATACAATAATTGAAAAAATTGAAATTATTAAAAATATAACTATTAATCTAGTAGACACAATAATATTTTTAGATGAAATACAAGTAAGTGAAAGAGCCATAACTTCTTTAAAATATTTTTGTGAAAGTGAAAAACCTTACAAAATAGTTTGTGCCGGTTCACTTTTAGGAGTTAAAATCAATAGATTTAAATCATCATTTCCAGTTGGCAAGGTAACAATTAAATACTTATACCCAATGGACTTTGAAGAATATTTAATTGCTTTAGGTGAAGATAAATTAATTAATGAAATTAAAGAACACTATAATTCTTGCGAACCACTTATGAATCCAATACATGAGAAAGCATTAAATTTATATAAAAAATATTTAGTATTAGGTGGCATGCCTGCGATGATAAATAATTTTATATCTAATGACTATAACATATCTCATGTTAATTTTGAAATTCAAGAACAAATAATTACTTCGTATTTAGCCGATATGAATAAATATACGGAAAACAGTGAAGGAATTAAAAATAGTCAAATATATAATTCTATACCTAAAGAACTAGCTAGAGTTAATAATACTTTTAAATACAGTATAGTTGATAAAGATGCTAGAAAAGTTAGGTATGTTAGTAGTTTAGATTGGTTACTAGCTAGTAATATGATATTAAAATGTGATTTAACCGAAAGAAATGAATCACCATTAAAAGCATTCGTTAATTCAGATAAATTTAAAATATATTTAAGTGATGTGGGATTACTTAGATCATTATCCAATATAGATTATAGTGAAATACTTTTAGATAAAAATGAAATGTTTAAAGGTGTTCTTACAGAAAATTTTGTAGCATGTGAATTATATCCTAAATCTAAAGAACTATATTACTATAATTTTCTAAAATACGAAATAAATTTTTTAGTTAAAATAGATGGAGATATTATTCCAATAGAAGTAAAAAGTGGTAGAAGAACTAATAGTAAAAGTTTAAATGAGTATATAAAAAAATATAATCCTAAATATAGTATAAGAATATCTACTAAAAATTTTGGTTATGAAAATAATTTAAAATCAGTTCCATTGTATGCAGTATTTTGCATAAACAAAGCAAATTAAAATTAATAAACTTAACATTATTATCATATTTTTAAATAAAGGTGGTAATAATGTTTTTTAATGAAATACACACTAGAATAAGATATGTATTTTTAATAGTTATTATAGTTTTAATTATAGCTATAGTTAGAGTTTTTTATATTCAAGTTTTTTCTTATGAAAAACTTAGTACTTTAGCAGAATCTCTTTGGAGTCGAGAGTTACCTATTTCAGCAGATCGCGGGGAAATAGTTGATCGTAATGGTGAAATACTTGCTACAAATATCACTACTACTTCCCTAGTTGTTATACCTAATCAAATCGTTGATAAAGAAGATGCTGCTAAAAAGATTAGTGAGATACTAGGTAGTGATTATGAAGATATGCTTAATCATTTATCTAAAAAAACTTCAATTGAAAGAGTACATCCCGAAGGAAGAGGGCTTGATTATGAGACAGCTGAGGCAATAGATGCTCTAAAAATTGATGGTGTTTATTTAGTTAAAGAATCTAAAAGATATTATCCTTATGATACAATGCTTAGTCATGTTTTAGGTTATGTTGGTATTGATAATCAAGGTTTATCAGGATTAGAACTTTATTATAATGATTATTTGACGGGAGAAGATGGTTCCATTAAATATTTTTCCGATGGTAAAGGACACAAGTTAGAACTAGCTGAGATTTATGAATCTCCTACTAGTGGAATTACTTTAGAGCTTACAATAGATATAAATTTGCAAATGGCAGTTGAAAATGAACTAGATAATGCCATAGCTAAATATGATGCTGATAGTGCTATAGCTATAGCAATGGATCCAAATACTGGAGAAGTACTTGCTATGGCTAGCAGACCCAATTTTAACTCCAATGATTATCAAAGCTATAGTACGGAAGTAATAAACCGCAACTTACCTATTTGGATGACTTTTGAACCAGGTTCAACATTTAAAATAATTACTTTATCAGCAGCTATTGAAGAAGGTTTAGTCAATATTTTTGAAGATAGATTTACTGATTCTGGAGCCATTACTGTTGATGGGGCAACACTTCATTGTTGGAAAACTGGTGGTCATGGTAATCAAACTTACCTTGAAGTCGTTGAAAATAGTTGCAATCCCGGTTTTGTTAATCTAGGTTTAATGCTTGGTAAAGATACATTGATGAATTATATTACTGAATATGGTTTT
>CALVKF010000018.1 GCA_944332555.1 uncultured Bacilli bacterium | reverse complement strand
CGTGTGTTTGGTTTATTTTAACGTCTTCATTGACGGTTTTCAGTATGTCTTAATTTTGTAGTTTTATTTTCAACCTTCTCACTCCTATTCTATTTCCACTTTTTCTATATCGAATACATCTCCTATTATATCATTAATATCACTTTTTGGAGAAGTATTTTTAATAGTTTCTTCTATATATTCATACTTATGCTTATTTCTTAAATTATTTATATATTTTTCCTTTTCTAAATTCCATTTTGCTTCATCAATAAATACTAAAGTATATTTATCATTAATATATTCATTAAACAGATTAATTACTTCATCTAACTTTTCATTAATTTCTTTATCTTTATGCTTAATCATCGTCATAATTATGGCATATTTATTTGAAGCCGTAACAACTTTTGTATCACTAACTAAACCTCTAATAAGGGCTGATGATAAATCAGTAATAAAATTAGCCCATTTTTCTTGAATATCCCCTAGATATTTTTTAGATGCCTCAACAAAACAATTATTAATTCTAATATCAATCAATTTTTCCAAATTACTTTGTTCTTTATTTTCCTTTTTTGGCTTACTTTCAGGTACTTTCTCCTTAATTTCTAATTTTTTATTTTCTGATATTTCAATAATTTCTTCTGTTTTATCATCAATATCAGTGTTTGTTTCAACTTTTTGTTCATTTTTTATTTCTTTATTTTTTTTATCAACATTAACATAATCCAAAAGCAAAACCTTTATTAATAAATAAGGATCTATATTAATATTAATTTTATTCATTAAATCATTTAACTCTAAAACCATTTTTTTAACTCTATCATAAGTTAAATTACCACTACTACCATTTTGTAATATATCTACGGCTTTTTTAGCTAATTCCATAACCAACTTTTTAATAACTACCTTATAATTTAAATTGCTTTCTTGAAAATTACTTATTATTTGATCAACAGTTTTGTAATCAAATTCATCAATTGCTGCAACTAAATCAGCAATATTTTTATTAGAAATACTTCCAACTTCTTTAATTACTAAATCGGCAGTAATTTTACTAGCATTTTTTGATACTTGATCTAAAACACTAAGTGCATCTCTAAGTCCCCCATCAGAAAGTATGGCTATTTCCCTTAAACCTTCAACATCATAAAGAATTCCTTCATTCTTGCAAATATCTTCCATTTGTTTTAAAATATCTTCTTCACTAATCTTTTTAAAATCAAATCTTTGACAACGCGAAAGTATTGTTATTGGTACACTTTCAATATTTGTAGTTGCTAAAATAAAGACAACATGGGCTGGTGGTTCTTCAAGGGTTAAAAGTAAAGCATTAAAAGCACTTTGACTAAGCATATGAACTTCATCAATGATATAGACTTTATATTTCAAAGATGTTGGCATTATCTTAACATTATTAATTAATTCTCTTATCTCATCAACACCATTATTTGAAGCCGCATCGATCTCAATAATATCAGGATTTCCATTAAATACCAAGCAATTCTCACATTCACCACAAGCAGATCCATCCTTATTATTTAAACAATTTATTGCTTTTGCCAAAATTCTTGCAGTTGAAGTTTTTCCTGTTCCTCTAGGACCAGAAAATAAATAAGCATGAGCAATTTTATTATCAATAATGGAATTCTTTAATATATCTACTATTGGTTTTTGCCCTATTAAATTTTCAAAACTATCAGGTCGATATTTCCTGTATAAAACTCTATAACTCATAGCTGCCTCCACATATAAAATTATACCATAAATATTACTTTTTTTCTCGTAAATTCTTAAAAAAACTTTGCAAAAGTTCTAAATATTCTTTACTCATTTCGATATTATTAAACTTTTCTATTTTTGTTTGATTAAATTCATGTTTTGAAGATAATTTATTTGTTAAATAATAAACATTTGTAATCCTTGATTGTTTAATTATCTCCATACACATACTACAAGGTTTTAAAGTAACATATAATTTACATCCATTTAAATTCCAATTATTAAGCCTTTTGCTAGCCATATTTATAGCATTAATTTCCGCATGACCTAAAACATTTTCATGTTTTTCCCTTGTATTATATCCCTTGCCAATAATAATGCCATCTTTAACTACTATAGCTCCGATTGGCACATCTCCATATTTTAGAGATTTTTTAGCTAATTTAATTGTTTCATTAAAGTATTCATTCATAATATTCCTCACAAATAAAAAGTGCACACAAACAGAGGCTGATGTGGCTGCTATTTTCCAATCCTGACCAGGTTACAGCATATTTGTTGCACAAATAAATAATAACAAATCCTGTAATTACTGTCAATATTTAATTTAATTTAATAATAAAATTATTTTCCAAAATATTAAATTAAATGTTGATAACTAAATATTTTAAAATAATAATTCTAAAATTAATATTAAAATTCCTAGGTTTTTAGGCAAATTTGAATTTGAAAATATTTTTATATATTCATAATTTATATAATAATCGGTCTATATTATAATTCATCAAAAATATTTCCCGGGAAATAATCTTTAATAATTGACACAATATGTTAACCAATTATTTTCCAAGTATTTTGTTAATCAATTAATTTAAAATAAAATTAAATAATGGATAAATTGTCCTTATATTTAGGGAAATTATTATTTAAAAAACATTACATATTTTACTAATATTATTAGTTATTTTAGCAAATTATGTTTTGGGAAATATTTCCCAAGAGTTGACACATTATGTTAACTAATTATTTCCCAAGAGTTTACACATTATGTTAACCAATTATTTCCCAAAAGTTGACACATTATGTTAACTAATTATTTCCCAAATGTCCGCAAAACAAATGTTCGCTAATGTTTCACGTGAAACATTAAATCATAGAATAAAAATGTAAAATAATAAATATATTACATATAAATATTATTAATTATAATTGTATAATATAAAAAATATATAAAAGATAAAGAATTAGATTTAAAAAATAAAGAATGAATAAAAATTATCCATCTAATGTTTCACGTGAAACATTAAAACTATAGAATATAAATGTAATGTTTTTAAATATTATTGATTATAATTATATAATTATATAAAATTTAGATCTAAAAAATATAGAATGAATAGATATAAATAAGCAGAAATTATCAACCACAATGTTTCATGTGAAACATTGAAAATTATTTTAATATAATAACAGAAAATAAATAAGAAATATTAAATGCATTTTATTGTTATATATAATATATAAAAACAAATGTTAATGTTTCACGTGAAACATTAAATATTTTTTATAAAAATTAATAATAATAAAATCAAATAAATGAATTTAAATTAATATTAGCTATTGATATTATATGTTTCACGTGAAACATTAAAAATATAGAGCAAAAATAGAATAGTAAAGGCATTAATTATTGATTATAAATATATAATAACAAAAATTATATAAAAGATAAAAAAATTAATTTAAAAAATAAAGAATGGATAAAAATTATCCACCTAATGTTCCACGTGAAACATTAAAACTATAGAATATAAATGTAATGTTTTTAAATATTATTGATTATAATTATATAATTATATAAAATTTAGATCTAAAAAATATAGAATGAATAGATATAAATAAGCAGAAATTATCAACCACAATGTTTAACGTGAAACATTGAGAATTATTTTAATATAATAACAGAAAATAAATAAGATATATTTAATGCATTTTATTTATATTTAATATATAAAAACAAATATTATTGTTTCACGTGAAACATTGGATATTTTTTATAAAAATTAATAATAATAATAATAATAATAAAATCAAATAAATGAATTTAAATATATATTAGTGCTATTGATATTATATGTTTCACGTGAAACATTGTGCTTATTAATAATTATAAATCAAAAGCCTGATGTTTCACGTGAAACATAGTTTCCGCGGAAACTATTATATAAATAAAAGTTGACACGTTATGTTAACTAAATTTACATATTATATTAAAAAAATAATTACTGTTGTGGTTTAAAATTTGTGTTGATAACTTATAAAATGATTTGATAATATCCAAAAATATATGCATTTTTTGGCTAACTTCTGGGAAAATTTTAACATGCAAAAAACAACACTCAATTTGTGTTGTTTTTAAAAATACTAGTTATTTCCTTCTGATGGCTCTGTTTCTGCTGTATCTCCTTCATCAGGTATTTCCTCTATTTCTTCTTCCACTTTGTCTACTAGACTAATTGTTGAAACCTTTTGATTTTCTCTTAAGTTGATAAGTCTCAATCCTTGGGTTACTCTTCCTAAAACCGAAATTTGATCTAAAGGCATTCTCATTGTCATTCCTGAATCAGTCATAATTACTAGTTCCTTATCTGGTCTAACAATTTTTACTGCTACTAAATTTCCGTTCTTTTCAGTAATATTCAAGGCTTTTACACCTTTACTTCCCCGTTTTGTTTGTCTAAAATCACGAACATAGGTTTGTTTGCCGTATCCTTTTTCTGTAACTAGTAAAATTAGATCATCGTCATTAACTATTTCACAGCATATGCATGTTCCGTTTTCTAAATTAATTCCTCGAACTCCACTAGCTGTTCTACCCATTACTCTAATTTCATTTTCATTGAATTTTACCATTCTACCAGCATCACTGCCAAGTAAAACTAAGCTATTACCATCAGTCATTTTAACATCAATTAATTCATCATCGTCACGCAAAGTAATACAAATCTTACCATTATTTCGAATATTAACAAATTCTGTTAATAATGTTTTCTTAACAATGCCTTGTTTTGTTGCAAATAACAGATATTTTCCAACATTGTCATCATTAATGTTGATAACTGCATTTACTTTTTCTTCTTTTTCAAATGGAAGTAAATTAACTATTGGTATTCCCTTTGATTGACGGCCAAATTCTGGTATTTCATAACCTTTAATTCTATATACTTTTCCTTTATTTGTAAAGAATAATGTTGAATCATGGGTTGATATATTAATCATTTGTTCTACAAAGTCTTCATCATTTGTGGTCATACCCTTAATACCTACACCACCACGATTTTGAGCTTTAAATGTATCAGATGTTGTTCTTTTTATATAACCATTGTGAGTAAGTACAACTAAAACATCTTCTACAGGTATCAATGATTCATCTTCAATATAATCTATTGCTGTCATATCAATTTTAGTTCTTCTATCATCACCAAATCTTGATTTGATATCAAGCATTTCTTCTTTTATAATAGCTAATACTTTATTATTGTCTGCAAGAATTCCTCTTAAACGATCTATTTCTTTGTGTAAAGCATTTAATTCTTCTTCAATCTTTTCTCTTTCTAAACCTGTTAAACGCCGTAATTTTAATTCTAAAATATTATCTGTTTGAATTTCCGTAAATCCAAATTTAGACATCAATTTTTCTTTAGCTTCACTATCTGCTTTAGACTCTTTAATAATTTTTATTACTTCATCAATATTATCTAAAGCTATTTTATAACCCTCTAAAATATGAACTCTTTTTTCAGCTTTATCAAGTTCAAATTGACATCTTCTAATAATAACTTCTCTTTGAAAATCTACATATTTTGATATAATATCTTTTAATCCCAAAGTTCTTGGTGTTCCATTATCTATCATCAGTAAATTTATACCAAATGATGTTTGTAATTGAGTATGTTTATATAAATTATTTAAAACTACGCTACCATTAGCTTCTTTTTTAAGAGTAATAACTATTTTTATACCATTTTCTAAGTTAGTTTCTTCATGATAATCTGCAATACCCTCAATTATTTTATCTCTAACTAATTCTCCAATTCTCTTTTTTAATTCAAGAGTATTTAAACCATATGGTATTTCAGTAATTACTATGCGATGTCTACTACCTTCTTCTTCAATTTCAGCTTTACATCTAATAGTTATTGTTCCTTTTCCGGTTTCATAAGCTTTTTTTATTCCCGAATTACCTAAAATAACAGCACCTGTTGGAAAATCCGGACCCTTAATATATTGCATTAAACCATCAGTATCAATATCTGGATTATCAATATAAGCAACACATCCATCAATTACTTCTCCTAAATTATGTGGTGGAATATTTGTTGCCATACCAACTGCAATACCCATTGTTCCATTTACTAAAATATTTGGAAATCTACTAGGTAATACTTCCGGTTCTTCAAGTGATTCATCAAAATTTGGGACAAAATTTACGGTATTTTTGTTAATATCTCTAAGTAATTCCAAAGAAATTTTAGAAAGTCTTGATTCCGTATACCGATAAGCAGCGGCAGGATCTCCATCCATAGAACCAAAATTACCATGGCCATCAATTAACATATAACGATAACTAAAGTCTTGAGCCATTCTTACTAAAGCTTCATAAATTGATGAATCTCCATGTGGATGATATTTACCCATTACATCCCCAACTACTCTGGCACATTTTTTATATTGAGCACTTGGTAAATATCCGGATTCATACATTGAATAAAGTATTCTTCTATGCACTGGTTTTAAGCCATCTCGTAAATCAGGTATTGCTCTTGATACTATAACACTCATCGAATAGTCAATAAATGACTGTTCTATTTCTTCAACTATATTATTTTGTATTATCTTATCCATTATAACCTCCCTATAAATCTAGATTAGCTAAACCAGCTCTTTGTTCAATAAATTCTCTTCTTGGTTCTACAGCTTCTCCCATTAATTTTTCAAAGGCCGCATCAGCCGCTTGCAAGTCATCTACAGTTATTTGTTTCAAAGTTCTTGTAGCTTTCGACATTGTTGTATCTCTAAGTTCACTTGAATCCATTTCTCCAAGTCCCTTATTACGAGCAATTTCCACCTTCACATTAGCGGGTAAACTAGCTAAATATTCATCTTTTTCTTTTTCATCTACTACATATTTAATCGTTTTTCCATGGGTAATTTTAAATAGTGGTGGCATAGCAGCATAAACATGACCAGCTTCAACAATTGGTCTAAAGAAACGATAAAACAAAGTAAGTAACAATACTCTAATGTGTGAACCATCAACATCGGCATCAGTCATAATAATAATTTTGTCATAACGGAGTTTTGATAAATCAAATTCATCACCAATACCTGTACCAAATGCTGTAATTATTGTTTTTATTTCTTCATTACTTAAAGCTCTATCTAGTCTAGCCTTTTCAACATTTAAAATCTTACCTCTTAAAGGAAGGATTGCTTGGGTCATGTAATCTCTACCACTTTTAGCAGAACCACCAGCTGAATCCCCTTCGACTAAGAAAATTTCTGATTCACTTGGATCTTTACTCTTACAATCAGTTAGTTTTCCATAAAAAGCCGTGATTTCTAGATCTCCTTTTCTTCTAACAGTTTCTCTAGCTTTCTTCGCAGCAATTCTAGCTCGAGATGCCGACAATGCTTTTTCAATAATAATCTTTGCTATGCTCGGATTTTCCATTAAATATCTTTCAAATCCATTACCAAAAACATCACTAGCTATTCTTTTAACTTCACTATTTCCAAGTTTTGTCTTTGTTTGGCCTTCAAATTGTGGATCTGGATGCTTACAAGAAATAATCATTGTTAATCCTTCTCTAACATCATCACCCGTTAAAGCTTCATCTTTATCTTTTAATATTTTATTATTACGAGCGTACTTATTAATAACTCTAGTTAAAGCAAGTTTTACCCCATCTTCATGAGTTCCACCTTCATAAGTATTAATATTATTCGTAAATGAATAAATATTAGAATTATATCCGTCATTATATTGACAAGCTACTTCAAAAAATACACCATCTTCTTCGCCACTTAAATAAATAACATCATCATGTAAGACAGTTTTATTTTTATTAAGCATCTCAACATATTCAATAATTCCTCCATTATATAGGAAAGAATCATGTTTATCATCTTCTCTTAAATCATAAAGATTTATTCTAAGTCCTTTATTTAAGAAAGCAATTTCTTGTAATCTTTTATATAAAATATCATAATCAAAATGCGTAGTTTCCCGAAAAATCGTTTCATCTGGTTCAAATCTTATCGTACTTCCAGTTCTGTCTGAATCGCAAGTATCTATTATTTTTAAAGGTTCAACAGGATGTCCTCCCTTTTCAAACCTTTGATAGTATACATTACCATCACGATATATTCTAACTTCCAACCATTTTGATAAGGCATTAACAACTGATGCCCCAACACCATGAAGTCCTCCACTTACTTTATAGCCTTCGCCACCAAATTTACCTCCAGCATGAAGTACTGTAAATATCGTTTCAACTGTTGATAAACCAGTCTTCTCATTAATTCCTGTTGGAATACCCCGTCCATCATCACGAACTTCAATAACATCGCCTTTATCAACAATTACTTCAATATCATCACAAAATCCCGCTAAAGCTTCATCTACAGCATTATCAACAATTTCCCAAACTAAATGATGCAACCCCTTTTCTCCAGTTGATCCAATATACATACCAGGTCTTTTACGAACAGCTTCAAGTCCTTCTAAAACCTGTATATCTGCATCAGTATAATGTGCTTCTTTATTACTCATGTTTATCCTCCTCTATTGTTCCATTATCTACTTTAAATATTTTAGCATTCTTTAATATTTTCTTATCCACTTTATTAATTTCGGTAGTAGTCATAAATGTTTGTACATCTTTATCTAATAATTTTAATATATTACCTATTTTTTCTTTATCAAGCTCACTAAATAAATCATCTAATATTAATATCGGATTTATCTTTTTTATTTCATTTATTACTTTAATTTCTGCAAGTTTAAAGGATATAATAGCATTTTTTCTTTGCCCTTCACTACCCCATTCTTTCAAATTATAATTATCTAGGAAAAACAAAATATCATCATGATGAATCCCTATTAAAGTCTTACCAACTTCCATTTCTTTTTTATAATTTTGTTGATAACTTTTAAGTAGTTTACTATTGTTCTTATTATTATAACTAGAAACATATTTTATTTTTAATTCTCCACTCTTAAAAATACTACTATATATTTCCGTTATATATTTATTAATATTTTGAATAAATTCACTACGATATTTATTAATTAAAAGCCCATATTCAATTAATTTATTAGTTAATATATTTAAATAATTAATATCATTATTACCATTAACATACATACTTCTTAAATAAAAATTTCTTTGTTTTAAAATCCTATTATAATTAGCTAAAATAATCAAATATTCTTTATTTAATTGACTGATCTCTATATTAATCATTTTTCGTCTATCAACAGGTGCCTCATCAATCAATCTTGTATCCACAGGATTAAAAATTATTATATTAATTCTGGAAACATAATCACTTATTTTATCTACTTTTGTATCATTTATCTCAACAATCTTACCTTCATTACTAATTACAACAGCATATTTTGTGGTATCTTCATTCTTAATGATTTCTCCCTTAACTTTACTTTTAATACTTCCTTTTTTAATTAATAACTTATCATTACTGATTCTAAATGATTTAGTAAGTGCTAAAATATAGATTGCTTCAATTAAATTAGTTTTACCACTTCCATTTTTCCCATAAAAAATATTTAACCCATTACCAAAACTAATATCTAATTTTTCATAGTTTCTAAAATTTACTAAACTAATATTATCAATTTTCACTTTTTGCCCCCTTTAAAGAATGCTACTAAAAATTTATCGTAGATATGTATACCCATATACATATTAATTATATCACAAAATTAAGCCTTTTAAAAGAGAAATTAGACTTTTAAAGGGTAAATTTTCTATCTTGTACTATAAACAACCATTAATCTACTACATCTAAGTATTTGATTATGAAAAACCGTATAACTAGCATTTAAAATTATTCTTTCATTATTATTAAAAACTATTAACAACTTACCTTCAATCTTTTTATAACTTTTAATACTTAAAAAATTAACCCAATAAATACTATCATTATCTTTAATATAGAAAAATAACAAATTATTCTTTTCACTAACAAGTATTGGAACTTTATAGTTAGTTCCAATAAATTGTTTAGAACTTATTATTCTTCCTCTTAAAGTACTTCCATAATAAATACAACTATCATTTAAGATATCTTCTAGTTTTTCTCCTTTAAAAAATATTTTCTTGTCATTTTCATGAACAATCGTACTTTCTCCATTAAATTCCATAAAGATAGTGCTTTTAGTAATAAAATAATCCATATACATCCCTCTTAAGCTCTCTATTTTACTACATCAAACTTAAATATTTTGTCGAAAAAAGGAAGAAAACCTAAATTTCTTCCTTTTTTTAATATTTTTTATCTATTTTAATAAGTTTTTACTGGTAAAATTAACTCTAAAAGTGTTTCATCTGTAACTGGTTTAATTAAAATTGGTTTATCATCAGTATTAATTAATAACAATATATTATCTTCTTTAATAACTTTTAGGGCATCCATCATATATCTTGAACTAAATGATATTTCAATTTTTTCTTTATTATTACAATCAATATGTAATTTTTCTTCAGCAATTCCCAGCTCACTTGAAGATGATGTAATAACCATATCTTTATCTTCAATATGCATCTTGATTATATTTCTTTCTTTATTTTGCGCTAGAATACTTGCTCTATCAACAGCATCATAAAATTCTTTTAAATTTAAATTAATCATATAAGCAAAATCATTTGGTATAAAGTGACTTGTTTCTGGATATGATCCACTTAATAAATTACTTTGAACACTAATATTTTTATAAATAAACAATATTTTGTTGGTAAATACATGGATTTCCACATCTTCATCATCACTTATAATTTTTTCAAGTTCTGTAATACTTCTACCAGGAATAACTATATTAACTAACTTTTCTACTGGACTATCAAGTTTTATATTTTTCTTTGATAAACGATAGGAATCTGTAGCAATACATTCTAATATATCTCCATTAATTTTTAAATTAATACCTGTAAGTAATGGTCTTACTTCTTGAGTAGATAATGCATATGAGGTTTGATTAATAATTTCTCTTAAAACACTAGCTTTAATATTTATAGCATCACTACCTCTTTCCATATTAATATTAGGATAATCCATTGGATTATAACAATTAAGACGATATTGATTATTTGGTGTTGATATTTTAATTTTTAAATTATCTTCAATTTCAAAATCAATAACATCCGCAGGCATCTTTCTTATCATATCTAAAAAGTATTTACTTTGAATAATTATCTTACCACTACCTTCTAGATATTTAATGTCCTTTTCTTCAATCATTACTTTAATAGTAAGTTCTGTATCACTAGCCATAAGTTCTATTCCCTTTTCACTAACATCAAATACTATTCCATTTAATACTGGTATAGTTGTTCTTTGGGATAAAGCTTTAGTAACATTATTTAAAGCATCAATTATAACTCCTTTTTCAATACTCCATTTCATATTTCTCTCTCCTTCTTTCTTATATATTTATTATTTATATTAATAATAGTGTTATTAATGTTGATAACTTCTTCCTTATCAACTTTTTTCTACATATTTCGGCATTTTTTCCATTCAATTTATCAACATTATTGTAACTTTGTTTTAATTTCTTTCAACATGTTATTAAGAGTTTCATTAGTTTCTAATTCTTCTTTTATTTTATCAATTGCTGTTGATACAGTTGAATGATCCCTTCCTCCGAATTCTAATCCTATTTTTTGTAAATTTTCATCTGTTTCCTCTCGGCACAGATACATCGCAATATGCCTTGGTCTAACAACACTATTAGTTCTTTTCTTACTTTTTAAATCATCCACCGATATATTAAAATATTCTGCAACAACATTTTGAATTGAAGCAATCGAATTGTTGATATATATATTTGTATTAACATAATCTCTCAAAGCTTCATTTGCAAAATCTAGCGTTATTTTATCAGGAACCATCATCGCTGAATAAGCGAGCAATCTATTAATTGTTCCTTCGATATGTCTTACATCATTTACACAAGAATTAGCAATATAATCAATCGCATCTGGTGTTAATTTATTTTCAATACTCGTATTTTTAACCTTAGCTTTAATTATTTCACACCGAAGGTTAAAATCTGGTGGATAAATATCCACTGGTAATCCCCACATAAATCTACTTCGAAGACGCTCTTCTATTTTCTTTAAATCATCAGGACTCTTATCACTACTAATAATTATTTGTTTATTAGCTTGATGCAGAGCATTAAATGTGTGGAAAAATTCTTGTTGCGTCCGCTCTGCTCCAACTAAAAATTGGATATCATCGATAATTAAAACATCAACATTACGATATTTATTCTTAAATTCATTAGCATAATTTATATTATTACTATGTGATGCAATCCCCGTAAATTCTGTCATAAATTCATTACTAGTAGTATAAAGTACTTTTAAATCACTATGTTCATGAATGTAATTTCCTATTGCTTGCATTAAATGTGTCTTCCCTAGTCCACTTCTTCCATAAATAAATAATGGATTATGAATTGTCCCTGGTGCTTCTGCAACTGCCCTTGCAGCTACAAATGCCAGTCTATTGGAATTCCCTACTATAAAAGAATCAAAAGTAAATTTCGGATTTAAATTAGTATTCCACTCTATTTCTTTATTATCCACTCTTTCATCAAGTGGTGGTTCTGTAAATGTTTCAACTTCATCTTCCGTAATATATTTAAAAGTATAATTAACTCCTGTTAAGGAAAAGAATGTTGCATCTATTATATCTTTGTAAGTTTCACTTAACATTTGTTTATGTATTTCCATAGGTACTTTAATTGTCACAACATTATTAACAATTGACAAAAGTTCAAGTTTTGAAAACCAAATAGTAAAGGCATTCTGTGTAACTTGTTCTTGAATATCATTTAAAAATTTGGTAAAAAGTTCATCTGTTTTCAAAACCTCACCCCACTTAAAACACATTTCTCTAACAACAATTTTAAACCATTTTTCAAAAAAATAAAAGAGGAAATTTAACTTTTTTTATAACTTTTGATAACTTCCAAGTTATCCACAAAAACTAATGCTTGTTTTATTCGACAAAATTCGACATTTTTCGCACTTATCCCCATTATCAACATAAACAAACTATAAACACTAACTTATTAACAATTTATCCACATACCATGTTGACAAATTGTTGTTAATTCTGTTGATAAATTTAAGTAGTTATCCACAAATTATCCACATATCAACATAATTTTGTTGATAACTCTTGTTACCCTTTATTTCCCTCCTTTCTTATATAAATATTATAACAAACTAATGTTTGTATAGTCAATCTTTATTTGCAGTTTTAAAAATTTTATGTTAATATATTTATATATAAATTAAGGAAAAAGAACTAAATGCATCTTTATTTTGCATTTTTTCTTGACTTATCCTTATATTTAATATTATAATAAATACGCTTAAAAAGAAAAGGAGAAATTGTATTATGAAAAGAACTTATCAACCAAATAAAAGAAAACAAGCAAAAAAACATGGTTTCTTTGCTAGAAAAGATTCTAAAATATTAAACAATCGTCGTCGTAAAGGTCGTAAAGTTTTATGTAAGTAAAAACCACTTTAATGTGGTTTTTTTCCTAAAAGGTGATTTTTAATGAAAAGATACGAAATGGTAAAAAAACATGAAGATTTTAATGAAATTATCAACCATGGTCAAAAAATAGGTGGCAAATACATAATAATATTTTCTAAACCTAAAAATTATCCAAAACCTAACTTTGGTATAGCTATCGGTAAGAAGTGTGGGAATGCTGTAGTTAGAAATAAATTAAAAAGAAGAGTAAGAAATATTATTGATAATAATCGTTTGCTATTTAAAAATAACAAAAATTATATTATAATGATTAAAGGAAGTGCAAATAATGCATCATTCCAAGAATTAGAACAAGATTTAATAAATCTTTTGAGAAAGGAAACACATGAAAAAAAATAAATTTAAAATAATTGCCTTAGTATGTATTTTATTACTAACTTCAGGCTGTGGCACATCAAACTACATAACAGATGAAGACGATAATATTATAGAATATGAACCAACTGGTCAAATGCTTCAAAAAAATATTTTATGTCTTCCTGATGAAGATAGTGATTTATACAAATTCTATGAAGAAAATAAGGATCAATTAACTAATGATTTTGAAGATTTGCCAAGTTGTTCCGATTATAGTATGTCAGCTACAGATAGTAGTGGACTTTGGGAGTTTTTATTTGTAAAACCACTAGCTTTTCTAATATTAAAATTAGGAAACTTAATAGGAAACTTAGGGGTATCACTTATTTTAATAGGACTTGCAATAAGATTAATTCTCTTACCATTTACTATTAAAAGTTCTAAACAAACATTTAATATGAAGAAGGCCCAACCAGAAATAGAAAAGTTGGAAAGAAAATATCGTGGTAGAACAGATAATGAATCTCTAATGGCTAAAAGTCAAGAAACAATGCTTATTTATAAAAAATATAAAGTAAATCCAATGGTAGGGTGCTTAATGGCATTTATCCAAATACCTTTGTTCTTTGCATTTCTACAAGCAATTTATAGAACACCTGCAATATATACCGAAACATTATTTGGCTTTGACTTAGGTATGACCCCAATTACTGGATTACAACAAGGAAATTACTTATACATAATATTATTAATATTAATCGCTGTATCAACATTCTTCTCATTTAGACAAACAATGAATCAATCATCTGCTCAAACACCTGAAGCGGCAAAACAAATGAAGATAATGTTATATATAATGTTAGTAATTGTTGTTTATGCATCCATTACTTTACCAACAGCACTAGCATTCTACTGGATTGTAACATATGCATTTATTGCTATTCAAAATATAGTACTTAATATGATTAATAATAGATCCTTAACTAATAAACATAAAAAAAATAAAGAAGAAAAGAAACAGACAAGAGAAAAAATAAAAGATAAATTAGTTAAGAAAGAAGGTATGAAGTATGGAAAAAATAATTAAAGAGGGTAAAGAAGTAGATGTAATACTAGATGAAATATTAACAGAAAATAATTTATCTAAAGATGAAATAATTTATACAGTAAGTGATAAAAAAGGTAAATTATTTCAAGGTAATTTAAAAGAAGTAACAGTATATAAAAAAGAAACAATCAATAATGAAATAAAAAATTATCTAAAAGAAATCATTGAAAATATGGGTTTAGAAGTTTCATTTGAATTAAGTACTAAAGATGAAAGAACAACAATTAAAATGTATTCAAATAATAATCCTATATTAATAGGTAAAAATGGTCAAACCCTAAAAGCTTTAGAAACTCTAGCTAAACAAAAAATTCAAAATGAAACAGGTATTCATTATAAAATAACTCTAGATGTTTCTAATTATAAAGATAAAATAAAAAGAAATCTAGAAAGACTAGCTATTAATACCGCCAAAGAAGTAGTAAAAACAAAAATTCCAGTAGCACTAGATAATATGACTAGTTATGAAAGAATGATTATTCACAATAAACTAACAGATTTTAAAGGTGTTAAAACTGAAAGTGAAGGGGAAGAACCTAACAGGCATATAGTTATAAAACCAGAATAAGGAAGCATATTTGCTTCCTTATTTCCTTATTATGTAAAACAAATTTTACTCAAATTGTAAAATAGATTTTCCTTAAAATGTAAAATGCACATTATTTTCAAAATATTGTGCATTTTTATAGTCTAAAAATACTAAAATTGTTATTTATTATTATCACTATTTTCTTTATCTTCATCTTCCATATTATCTAGTGCATACTCACATGCTTGAATAACAAAACTAGAAAAAGTAGTAGCTTTTCCCTCAATAAATTTCTCAATTTTCTCAATTAATGGAATAGGAAATCTCACACATTTATTTTCAGTTTCGTGTCTATCTTCTTTTAATCTAAAACCAGTCATATTTGTACCTCCATTAAAATAATATTACACAATGTCTTGCAAAAATATATAGCATAAGTATTGCAAAAAGCATAACAAAATGATATTATAATAATAGGTGATACCTATGAAAAAGAAAATATTGTTGATAAGTAGTATATTACTAACATTTATTTTAATTGTATTTGTTTTATTAAATAATATAGATAATGAAAGTAAAAATGTATTATCTAATACAAATAAAGATACAGAAGTAATAAATAGTAATATGATTACTATGATGTATGAAACAGATGCCGGTACAGGTATTTATGAAGAAACAAAAGATACAACATGGCCAGAATCAGGATATATATTTAATGAAAATTTAAGTGGTTGTGAAAATGGTGGAGAACTAGAATATAATTCTATAAATAAAACAGTAAACTTATTAAGTAATAAATCAGATAATTGTTATGTCTACTTTGATAAATATGATGGAGTATGGATAGATAATGTAAGTATTATTAATGTAACAGGGTCATCAATTACATTAGATATAAGTGCAACAAGTGAAAATGGTAGTATTACAACATATTATTATTCCCTAAAGGATAGTGAAGAATATCAAGAAACAACATCAAATCCATTAATCATAAATGATTTAAATAAACTAACAGAATATAAGATAAGCATATATGCTATAGATAGTACAAATGCTAGATCTAATATATATGAAGTAATAGTTACTACTACAGATGAATCAGGACCAATAATAAATAGTGTCAGTGTAAGCGATACAACTACAAGTGGATTTACATTAACGGTTGATGCTACAAGTGATATTGGAATAGAGCGATATTATTATATAATTGAAAGCGAAGATATAGCTGGAACAAGCACAAGTAATACCTATACATTTGATGGACTAGAAATAGGAACAACATATAATATAGTAGTATTTGCCAAAGATAATAACAATAATCAATCAAGTGAGTATGAATTAGAAGTAGAAACAGAATCAACATTATTATTAGCTGAATATATAAAAAGTTTATATTCAGCACCAGGAGTAAATGATTTATATCATCATACAAGTGATCTTACAGACAGTGCTGGAGATAACTCATACAGATATAGTGGAGCAAATCCAAACAACTATGTATGTTTCGGAAGTGATGCCGCAACATGTCCAAGTGATAATCTATATAGGATTATAGGAGTATTTGGTGATGAAGTAAAACTAATCAAAAATACGAGTATAGGAAATTACTATTGGAGTGGCTCATCATCAAATAAAAGTAATACGTGGAGTAATAGCACATTAAATACAAATACATTAAATGGTTCATATTTAGCGGGATTAGATAACAATTCATGGAGCAGTATGATAACAACCCACACATGGAAGGTCGGCGGGATGACTACAGTAGATGCATTTTTTTATGAAGCAGAACATGCCTACAATTACGAAGTAGGAGCAAATAGTAGTAGTACAACATATCCAGCAAAAATAGGCTTAATGTATGTATCAGATTATGGATTTGCAGCAAGCAATACATATTGGTCAACAGGTTTAGGTCAGTATTTTAAAATAACATCTAACAATTGGTTATACCTTGATTCTAACGAATTGACAATTTCTCGTAATTCGTCCAGATCCGACAATGTCTTCCCTGTGATTGGTGGTGGTGTCTCTGAAGGAAATGTGTATAGCACCACTTATGCGGTCCGGCCTTGCTTCTACCTAAATACTGATGTGCCTTACATCTCTGGCACAGGAACAGAATCTGACCCTTTTAGAATTGTTTAAATTGTGATATAATACTTCCGATGAAAGGAAGTATTTTTTATGTATGATACTATTTGTGCAATTTCAACTTCTTCTGGTATTGGTGCCATTTCCATTGTTAGAATTACCGGACCAGAAGCTATAGATATAGTTGATAAAGTTTTTAGTGGTACTTTAAAGGATAAAGAAACTCATACAATACATTATGGTCATATAATTGATAATGGTAATGTAATTGATGAATGTTTAGTTATGCTTATGCGAGGACCTAAAACTTATACAACTGAAGATACAGTAGAAATAAATTGCCATGGTGGAATTAGTACGACAGGGAAGATACTTGAAATATTAATAAATAATGGAGCAAGATTAGCAGAACCTGGAGAATTTACTAAAAGAGCTTTTCTTAATGGTCGCATCAACTTATTAGAAGCGGAATCCGTAAATGATTTAATTGTTGCCAAAACTAATGCTGCTAGAACTCTTGCTATAAATAATGTAGGTGGAAAACTTACAAAAAAGATTATAGAATTACGGGAAAAAATAGTTAAAATTTTATCTAATATTGAAGTAAATATCGACTATCCGGAATATACGGATGAGCTAGAAGTTACTCATGAACTTATGAATAAATATTTAAGTGAGATAACTAAAGATTTAGATAATTTAGTGAGTGGTGCTAAAAATGGAAGACTAATTAAAAATGGGGTAAATATTGCTATAATTGGTAAGCCTAATGTTGGTAAAAGTAGTATTTTAAATTATTTACTTGATGAAGATAAAGCAATTGTTACAAATATTCCTGGAACAACCCGTGATATTGTTGAAGGCACAATTACTCTAAATGGGGTAGCACTAAACTTTATCGATACCGCTGGAATTAGAGAAACTGATGATATTGTTGAAAAAATCGGAGTAGATAAAAGTAAGAATATTGCAAAAAATGCTGATATTATAATTTATGTGTTAAATAATAATGAAGAAATTAGCTCTGAAGAGCTAGAAACTATGGGAAATTTAGATTCTAAAAAAACAATTATTTTTGTAAATAAATCAGATTTAGAACAAAAAATAAACTTGGGAAATATTTCCCGGGAAATAATTTTGGGAAATACTGTTAGTGATAATGGTCTAGATAATTTACTAGTAGCTATTAAAAATAAATTAAATTTAGATAGTATTGTTAATAAAGATATGTCATATCTATCAAATATTAGAGAAATAACACTAGTAAATAAGGCAAATGACGCCTTAAATAGTGCAAAAAAAAGTTTGGAAGAAGAGCTTCCAATTGATGTAATTGAAATAGATTTAAAAAGAGCATGGGAATACCTTGGAGAAATTATTGGGGATGCTTATGAAGATGAACTAGTTGATAATATATTTAGTAATTTTTGTTTAGGAAAGTAGGTGAGTTTATGTATGATTGTTTAGTAGTTGGTGGAGGACATGCCGGAATTGAAGCCTGTCATATTGCCGCTAAACTTGGAAAAAAAACACTTTTAGTAACTTCCAATTTTAAAAATGTTGGAGATATGCCATGTAATCCTTCAATCGGAGGAACAGCTAAAGGAATAATTGTCCGTGAAGTTGATGCTCTTGGTGGTCTTATGGGACATATCGCAGATACTAGCCAAATTCAAATTAAAATGCTTAATAATTCTAAAGGTCCAGCAGTTAGATCTCTTCGGGCTCAAGCAGACAAAATAACATATCCAAAAAATATGCAAGAGGCTCTAAAAAATACCCCAAATTTAACTATTAAAGAAGCAATGATTGAAGATTTAATAGTTGAAGATAACAAGACTCGCGGAGTTATTACTAGTACTGGTGAAAAAATATATAGTAAAACAGTTATTTTAACCACTGGAACATATTTAAAAGGAAATATTTTAATAGGTAGTGAAAACACTCCAAGTGGCCCTCATGGTGAAGCAAGAAGTAATTATTTATCGGATAAATTAAAAGAATATGGTTTAAAAATAATAAGACTTAAAACTGGAACACCCCAAAGAATCAAAAAAGATTCTATTGATTTTAGTGTCCTAAAAAGAGAAGATGGCGATGCCAAATATTGGACATTTAGTTTTGATTATCCGCCTAGCTATAAAATAGAAGACCAAGTACCATGTTATTTAGTTTATACTAATGCAACAACTCATCAAATTATCCGCGATAATCTAGAAAAATCAGCAATGTATGGTGGATATGCAACTGGAGTTGGTCCAAGATATTGTCCTTCAATTGAAGATAAAATAGTAAGGTTTGCTGATAAAGAAAGACATCAATTATTTTTAGAACCAGAATCTCTATATTATGATGATTATTACTTACAAGGTTTTTCTACAAGTATGCCAAGGGATGTTCAAGAAAAAATGGTTCATAGTTTGCGTGGTTTAGAAAATGCCGTTATTACTAAATATGCTTATGCCATTGAATATGATGCCATTGACCCATTACAAATTAATGCATCACTCGAAAATAAAATACTAGAAAACTTATTTACCGCTGGCCAAATAAATGGTACCTCCGGCTATGAAGAAGCGGCAGGTCAAGGTATTATCGCAGGTATTAATGCTTCTCTTAAAATAGATGAGAAAGATCCATTAATATTAAAAAGAAGTGATGCCTACATTGGGGTTTTAATTGATGACTTAGTAACTAAAGGAACAATTGAACCCTACAGAATGCTTACAAGTAGGGCAGAATTCCGACTTATCTTAAGACATGATAATGCTGATTTAAGATTAAGAGATTATGCTTATAAAATTGGTACCATAAATGAAGAACAATATAAAAGACTCCAAAAAAAGAAACAAGAAATAGAGAGTTTAATTAAGTATTTAAAAGAAAATCATATTAGTAAAAATAATGAAACTTTAAAAATATTTAGTGAATTTAACAAAGATGCACCAACATCTAATATAAGTTTTTATGAACTTTTAAAAAGACCAGAAATTAATTTAGATTTTATCTCTAAATTAATTTCGATAGATTATAGTGATGAAATAAAAGAACAAGTAGAAATTATGGTTAAATATGAAGGATATATTAAAAAAGCTTATAAAGAAGTAGAAAAATTAGAAAAATTAGAAAGTAAAGTTATACCTGATGATATAAATTATGATAATGTTCATAACTTAGCTAGTGAAGCAAGACAAAAGTTATCAAAAGTTAGACCTAAAACTATAGCTCAAGCTAGTCGTATTAGTGGAGTAAATCCTGTTGATATCTCCGTATTATCAGTTTATTTAAAAAAGGAATATAATCATGAATAAAAATGAATTTATTGAAGAATTAAAAAAATTAAATATAAAAGTTACAGATGAAATGTTAGAAAAGCTAGATATCTATTGTAACTTTTTGCTTGAGTATAATAAACATACTAACTTAACAGCAATAAAAGAAGAAAATGATATCTATTTAAAACATTTTTATGATTCTCTAACTCTTACTAAAGTTATAGATTTAAATGAATATAATACTTTACTTGATATTGGCTCTGGTGCAGGTTTCCCAGGCATGGTTTTAAAAATATTTTTTCCTAAATTAAAAGTTTATTTAGTTGATTCAAATAATAAAAAATGTAAGTTCTTATTAGAATTAAAAGAAAAACTAAATGTTGATAACCTAATAGTTATCAACAATAGAATAGAAAATTTATATAATGAATTTTTAAATAGTATTGATATTGTTACAGCAAGAGCTGTAACAAACTTACCAGTATTAACAGAACTAGCTATTCCTCTAGTAAAAGTAAATAAACATTTTATTGCCATGAAAGGTAATGCCGAAGAAGAATTAGAAAATAGTATGCATGCAATAAAACAATTAAATTGCAGTATAGATAATGTAATAACTTTTGATTTATACAATAATAGTGGAGTAAGAACATTAATCAGTATTAAGAAAAATAAGAATACTGAATTAAAAAATATTCGCACCTATGATAAAATTATCAAAAAACCATTGCAAAAAAGAGGTAAATAGTATAAAATTAAAAGTGATATAAAGGGTTGATTTATGTGAATACACAAATGGAAGAACAAATTTTACAAGTACCTATTGAAGATATATTACCCAATCGTTTTCAACCACGATTGGCTTTTGATGATGCTTCCTTGCAAGACTTAGCTGCTTCAATTAAGCAACATGGCATAATTCAACCATTAATTTTACGAAGAAAAAATGATAAATACGAAATTATTGCTGGAGAAAGAAGATATAAAGCTGCGCGTATGGCAGGACTCGTTTCTGTTCCCGCGATTATCTCTAATTTAAGTGATGCCGCATCTGCGGAAGTAGCTATTGTTGAAAATGTTCAAAGAAAAGACCTAACAGCTATTGAAGAGGCTAAATCTTATCAAGCAATTCTTGATAAAGGTTATATGACTCAAGAAGAATTAGCTAAAAAAATGGGCTTATCGCAATCAGCAATTTCTAATAAACTTAGATTATTAACATTAGATGAATCAGTTCAAAATGCGGTATTAAAAAATCAAATTTCTGAAAGACATGCTAGGAGCTTACTTAAAGTTAAAGATAAAAATATGCAAAAAGTATTACTTGATAAAATTATTAATGAAAGGCTTACAGTAAGAGGGCTTGAAGAAGAAATAAAAAAAGTTGAACCAACCCTATATTCAGAAGATATTAGTATTAATCCAAAGCCTTCAACTAATGTAAATCAAGCATCGTCTTCTCCTGAAGAATTAAATCAACCACAAAATGCAACACCTAATTTAACAACTGTAAGTCAAGTAGCACCAACAAATAATGAACCAACACCTACAAATACTATGGAGACTTCAAAGAATCAAGATGATGATGTTCCATTAGTAAAAAGTGTTCCAAATATTGAAGATATATTAAAAAATGCTGTTGATATAAAAAGTCAACCAAGTGAGGTAGAAAGTATGAATAATAATGCGTCATCAGGTCCAGTAAATACTGCTAATTTGTTTAATTCATCTCCGGAAAAAGCTCCAAATAGATTCTTTAATTTTCTTGAAGCTACCGCCGCTAATTTAGATTTTGATGAACCCGCTCAAACATTTGAATTACCAAGTGAACCAGAAGAACCAAAACAAGATCCAATAAATCAAACAGATAATATTGAAATGCTTGATGATTTTGTAATTCCTGTTGAAACTAAACCTGATACAACAATTATGAATAATGCTTACCTAGATGGTGTTATAAAAACAATCCGTGGTCTTAATTTTGATAGTGATAAAGTAACAATTGAAGAAATAAACTTACCAACAGAATATCATATAACTATTAAGATAAAAAAAGATAAAATTTAAAAAATACCTATTCGGTATTTTTTTCTTCTTCACCACTAACATATTGTTCATTTAAGACATTAGGTTCACTACCTTTAACATAATAATATAAGGAAACTTTATTATTATTATCATTAGTTACTTTTCCTGTAACTGCATCAAGAGGAATAGCTACAACATTCTCCGGTGTTTCATACCAAGATGTATCAATATCTTTTAGGGCATATTCAATAGTTTTTGTCCAAGCTTTTTTAGAATTAGTTCTAACGCGTGATGTTATAGTTTGGTTATCATCATATCCCATCCAAGTCATAACTAATGCATCTTTATTATAACCAACAATCCAAAAATCAGTATTAGTTGAACCTGTTTTAATAGCATATTTATTAGTAAAATTAGCTGAAATAGTTAAAGCAGTTGGTGTAGTATAATCTACATAAGCATCATTACTAGTGGTATTCATCATTTCATTTAATATATAAGTATAATTAGGATTTAACACTAATTTTTTTTCATGTTCTTTTTCATATAATACATTACCTTCTAAATCTTCAATTCTTTCAATAAAATATAAATCTTTTTTATAACCCCCAGTTGCAAAAGTTGTATAACCAGTAGCAAAATCCAGTAAATTTATTTCACTTGTCCCTAAAGGAAGTGATGCCACTTCATCAAGGTCAGCCTCAATTCCTGTTCTATGAGCTACTTCAATCATTTTATCAACCCCTAAAAACAAATTTGTTTTAACGGCATAAATGTTATCAGATAAAGCTAAAGCAGCTGCCATAGTAATCTCTTTATCGGCATACAAACTATCGGCATTTTGTGGTGAATAAGATTGGCCATTAGATAAAGTAAATGTAGTTGGCACACTTGAGAACGTTGATGACATTGTCATATTATTCTCTAAAGCTGCATAATAAAGGAAAGGTTTCATAGTAGAACCAACTTGTCTTTTACTTTCAATTGCTCTATTATACTGACTTTTAGCATAATCCATTCCTCCAGTTAAAGCTCTTACTGCTCCCGTATTTGGATCAACTACAACACTTGCTACTTGTATTTCCTCATCTGGCTTATTTTCTAAAATATTTTCTTCTAAATTTGCTTGCATATCTATATCTAATGTTGTATAAATTTTAAGACCCCCAGCATCAATTAAAGACTCTGGTATTTCCGAAATACTAGCAAGTTCATCCATAACAGCATCTTGATAATACATAAGCATTTGCAAATTATTAGTTTTATTTTGACCATATATTTCTATTTTATCTTGAAATAAACTATTATAAGTATCTTCTGAAATATATTCATTGTTAAGCATAGATTTAGCAACAACTTTAGCTCTAGCTATACAAGCATCATAATCACTTACAGGATTATATCTCGCCGGATTTTTTGAAATACCTGCAAGCATTATGGCTTCTTCCAGTGTTAGTTCACTAGGCTTTTTAGTAAAATAATATTCTGCAGCACTAACAATACCCATATTTCCTTGACCATAATTTATTGTATTTAAATATCCTTCAAGTATTTCATCTTTTTCATAATGCACTTCCAGTTCAAGTGTTAAAAAAGCTTCTTCTATTTTTCGCTCCCAAGTTTGATCAAAATCTAAATATAGATTTTTAATATATTGTTGAGAAATAGTTGATGCTCCTTGAACAATTGTTCCGCTCTTAATATTTAAATACATGGCTTTAATAATTCTTAAATAATCAAAACCATGATGCTTGTAAAAATTTTTATCTTCAACAGCAATTGTTGCATCTATTAAATAATCACTTATATCTTCTAAATTCGCCCATTCATTATTTCTTGAACCTTGATATACAAGTTCATTATTACTATCATATAAATATAAACTACCACTAGTTTTAATATCTAATTTTGGACTTAAATAAGCATAAGTATATAATCCAATAATTATTACTATAAAAGATATAAATCCAAAAAGCATTAATTTAAATAGAAAACGAACCTTTTTCAATTTATATCACCTAAAAGTTATTATGTCCTAAACTTTATAAAATATAGATAAATAGTTGTAATTTATTTAAATTTTTGGTATATTATATATGTAAGTGTTACCTGTATTGGGTAACGCCATTGTTTGGATGACGCTACTTTCTAGTGGCGTCTTTGTCATTGTTACTACCAAAAATGATAATAAC
>CALVKF010000017.1 GCA_944332555.1 uncultured Bacilli bacterium | reverse complement strand
CTATGACTACAAACAAGGTTTACCTTTGTTTGTTATCCACATTATAAATCGGTATCATTTTAACTAATGTTTAACAGAAAAAATTTTTATTTTTCATCATAATCATCATAATAGTTATATCTTTTATCATAATCATAATAACCCATTACTTGATTAATATTAATATTTTCAACACTTTTAAATATATTATATTCTATGTATTTATTGTTTTTTCTTAAACTTTTAATTAACTCTTTTATCTCTTTTCTTTTAGAGTCTTCTTGTTTTAATGGACAAGCACAATTAATAAAATTTAATTCATTATAATTTACCCAATTAATTATACTTGCTTCTCTTACTAAATATAGTGGTCTAATAAGTTCCATTCCTGGAAAATTTTTGCTTTTAATTTTGGGTAACATACTAACAATTTCTCCATTATAAAACATTCCAAGCAATATTGTTTCTATTACATCATTATAATGATGTCCTAAAGCTATTTTATTGCAACCTAAATCCTGGGCAATTTTATATAAATGACCTCTACGCATTCTGGCACACATATAACATGGAGATTTTAAATCCATATTGTTAAGAGATGCAAATATATTAGAATCATATACTTTAATTGGTACACCAAGTAATTCTGCATTCTTTTTTACTATTTCAATATTTTTATCACTATATCCGGGATCCATAACAATGAATTCTAATTCAAATTTAATTTTACCGTGCTTCTTTATTTCTTGCATGCATTTAGCTAGTAAAAAGGAATCTTTACCACCACTTATGCATACTGCTATTTTATCACCATCTTTAATTAAATTATATTCAGTAACAGCTTTAGTAAATTTACGCCATATATCTTTGCGATATGTTTTTATAATACTTCTTTCAATATCACTTTGCATATAACCACCTTATTTTATACAAAAAACCGCATAAAGAGGGATAGATTTTATATTATTTTCAAAACCAAAATTCCTTGTTGAGAATCTTATATCCATGAAATCTTTAACTTTGCTTATATTATTTGCCATTAAAACTAATATAGAGAAACCACTCAATTACGCTACTAAATTTTAGCATAAATAAGCCAAAAACTCAACATTTTTAGAAAAAATGCCATTTTTTTGAGGGAAAGTTATATCAAAAATGCCATTTTTTCGAGGGAAAAATATTATAATGCTTAATTATATTCAACAAAAAAATTTGCTCACCTCTGGACAGTTTTTTATAAAATAAAAATTAGAGATATTATACCTCTAACTTAAAATCTCTCTTAAAATTGATTTTCGGCACCATTTCTGCTATTATTAATTTATCATAGAAAGTAGCGTGGTGCCGATGAATAAATTATATAACAATCAATCTAATATTACAAGTGAATTTAAATCACTTTTACTTAAAATTTATCCTAATATTAAGAAAACTATTCTTAATTTCTTACCTTCCATTCTATTTGGTATTATTAAAGCTGAATACTTAATGTATCACAGGTGGCTTATAGTTTTTATGAAATAGGAAAACGCCAATTGCCAATTGATTTATTAATTAAACTTGCAGAATACTATAATACTTCCACTGATTATTTATTAGAACTAACAGATATTAGAGATCCATATCCGGATTCTTTAAAGAAGAAAGAAAACAAAAAAATGTGATAATTAAGAACAGATTAAAAGAAATAAGAGAAGACAAAGATTTAACCCAGAAAGATATTGCTAAAGTATTAAATATGAGTCAAACCGGTTATTCAAAATATGAAGTGGAAACTAATGATATACCTACTGAAGTTTTAAAAAAATTGGCAAGATATTATAATACATCAATAGATTATTTATTATATATGACCGATAATAGAGAACCTTATGATAAATCTTTAGTGGAAAAGGAAAGTAGTAATTCTAAAAGAAAAAAGTAATGTATCGATTAAACATTACTTTTTTAATATATGATTTATTCATCAACTTTTAAGTTATTTTCATTAATATGATTTATAAATCTATCTTTAAATGTTGTAATATCTTTTTGTTCTAAAGTTTTGTTGTTACTTCCTAAAATATATCTTATAGTATATTTATTTTCATAAATACTTATTAAAGAATATTTTTTGATTAGATTGCTTTTGAAGTTATTAAGTATATCTTTTAAATCTTGATATTTCTTGTCATCTGGTAAAATAATTGTATAATCTAGTTGAACAGTTGGATATTTACTTACTTCTGTTGCTAAAATACCTTCTTTTTGGATATTAACATATTTATCAAAATCTATATCAATACAAATAATTGATTTTTTCTTGGATATTTTGTTAGTAATACCTTTATTAAGGATATTTATTTCTCCTAGTTTTTCATTGTTAACATTAATTACTTTACCGAAAGATGAATCGTAATATTCTAATTCATTAACATTATTAGTAAATGTAACAGTCTTATTTTTAAGAACTTTAAAGATATATTTTACTATTTCCTTGGCTTTATTGTAATTACTTTCTAACATCTTTTCTTCATCTGCTAAAATAATATTTAAAACTCTTTTATTTTCATTATTTTTAATAATTGTACCAATTTCAAATATATCAAATTTAGAATAATTTTTGAAATTTAAATTAACTATATTCATAAGAGAGAAACTTAAATCATCTCTTAAAATATTATTTTCAGTTTTACCAAGTAATTTAACACCGTTTTTTTCAATGCCAAATTCTTTTAACATAACTGAATCATACCAAAGATAACTATTTACTTCATGCATATCATATTTTGTAGCAAGTAATTCTTTTACATCATACTCTTGATTAAATATTGTTTCGTGTTCAATACCATCAGACTCTATTTTTAATGGTGTTGCACTAAAGTTTTCAAGGCCATACATTCTTGCTACTTCTTCAATAATATCTTCAGCAATACTTACATCTTTACTGTGTCTAAATGTTGGTACAACTATTTCATAAGTATCATCGGTAGTTGTAACTTCAAAACCTAAAGGAGTAAGCATATCTTCAACAGTTTTATCATCTAGTGTAAGCCCCATGTATGTAGATAGTAGGCTTTTTTTCAAACTTACATGACCAACATCAAGTTTAGTTGGATAGACATCTGTTAAATTAGATGCAATTTCTAACTCAGGATTTTCCTTCTTTATTAAATATAAAGCTCTTTTTAGGGCAACCGTTGTAATATTTGGGTCTAAAGATTTTTCATATCTTGCTGATGCTTCAGTACGAAGTCCTAGAGAAACTGCTGTTCTTCTAATAGAGCCCGCATTAAATGTTGCAGATTCTAGGAATACTCCAGTAGTATCACTTAAAATTTCGCTATCTAAACCACCCATAACACCAGCGATACCAAAGTATTTATCGCCATTTTTAATCATTAACATATCTTTAGTTAGATGTCTAGTTGTCCCATCTAAAGTGGTATAGGTATCTCCATCATTTGCTCTACCTACTTCGATACTTTTAACAACACGGGCATCAAATGCATGCATTGGTTGACCAAGTTCTAGCATAATGTAGTTGGTTACATCAACAAGCAATGATATTGAACGCATTCCTACATAATATAAGAATATTTGCATATCAAATGGCACTTTATTGTTGGTTATATTTTCTAACTTTAAAGCTGAATAACGATAGCAAAGTTCCGGATCTTTAATTGTTACTTTTAAATCTTCTTTATCATTTGGCACTTCTTCAAGTTCTAGTGGTTTTAATTCATGCTTTGTAATTGCTGCAATTTCTCTCGCAATACCATAGTGTCCCCATAAATCAGGTCTGTTAGTTAAACTTTTGTTATCAATTTCCACAATTATATCTTCAATTGGTAAGTATTTTTTAATATCCATACCAATTGGAGCATCATCAGGTAGTTCGATAATTCCAGAGTGATCATCACTAATTCCTAGTTCTCTTCCACTACAACACATTCCGTTAGATAATACACCACGAAGTGGTTTAGCTTTAATTTCAAAGCCATCGATATGACCTCCGACTTTAATGTAGGCGGTTTTTAAACCAACTCGAACATTCGGAGCCCCACAGACAACTTGAATTAATTCTTTTTCGCCACAATCTACTTTTAAAACATGCATGTGATCACTATCAGGGTGTTCTGTACATTCTTTGATTTCTGCAATTACTATACCATCGATTTGGTCACCAATTTTTTTAACACTTTCAACTTCCGCCGTTCTTAAAGTAAATGTATCCCAAATATTTAACCAATCGATATCTTCACTATTTTTTATATGACTTTTTAATTTATTACATGATAATAACATTTTTATACCTCCTTAATGAATATCGAATTCTTCAAGAGTTCGAAGATCTCCTGAATTTAAAACTCTTATATCATTTATTTTATATTTCATCATGGCAAGACGTGTTAAACCTAACCCAAAAGCAAAACCATTATAAACTTCATGATCAACTCCACCATATTTATAAACCATTGGATGAGTCATACCACAACCAATAAGTTCAATCCAACCAGAGTTCTTACAAGTAGCACAACCTTTACCACCACAGATTAAACAACCCATATCAAGTTCATATGAAGGTTCAGTGAATGGGAAAAATCCTGGTCTTAAACGAACCTTAACATCAGTTTTAAAGATTTCTCTTAAAACATTTTGCATAACATATATTAAATTACCAATTGTTACACCTTTATCAATAACCATACCTTCAATTTGAAAGAAAGTATTTTCATGATTAGCATCTAAATCTTCATTTCTAAATGTTCTACCTGGTGCTGCAATTCGAAGGGGTGCGCCGTAGTTCTCCATACTTCTTATTTCCATTGGGCTAGTATGCGTACGAAGTAACATGCCATTATCTAGATAATAAGTATCTTGCATGTCCCTTGCGGGATGATCTTTAGGAATATTTAAACCTTCAAAGTTATAATATTCTGATTCCATTTCTGGTCCCATTACTACTGTAAATCCCATTCTTTTTAATATGTCTGTTACTTCTTTAGCAACGATTGTTACTGGATGCAAAGACCCTTTTTTAATATCAAAATCTAGGGTATCATCAAAAGTTATATTACTTTTATTATCTATTTCTTCAATAGCTTTAGTAACCATTCCTTCCATTTCTTTTTTAGTATTGTTAATTAAAGATCCATATTTTCTTTTTTCATCAACACTCATATCTTTTAGTCCTGATAAAATTTCCATAATACGGCTTTTCTTACCAACATACTTTGATTTGACATTTAATATGTCTGCTTCCTTATTGCAAGTCTTAAGTTCTTCGCTTAAACTTGCTACCAAATTTCTTAATTCTTCTTCCATAAATTCCATCCTTCCTAAAAAACAAGTTCATAAACTAATTAAGGACGAGCTAACCCGCGGTACCACCTTAGTTTATGAACTTGTTCATACACTTTAAATTATAAGGGATTTCTCCCAAAAGCATTCATCAACTGAAATTTCATTTTATTCCTTCTTTAAAATATTCTCAGCTCTATATTTTATCTCTGTTAAGAATTATGAACAAAACTACTATGTTTGAATCATTATGCTTTTTCTAACCAATTTTTACCTTCAACGCTTCTTGTTACTAACATTGAACAAGATGTATCACCCACAACATTGAGTAAAGTTGCTGGTGCATCTATTATTGTAGCAATAATTGTTAAAATTGGCAAGGCCGAAGTTGAATAACCCATCATCGAAATAATGAGCATCTCCGATATTGTTCCACCACCGATAGGTACTGCTGTTACTAGTAATGTTGCAAGTAGAGCAACACCTAGTACTTCAAATACACTACCAACAGTATTTAAACTAGTACCAAAAAGTGATACTAAAAACATTATCTTAAATACACTACCAATTGCTGAACCATCTTTATGAAAACTTGTTCCTAGAGAAACAGTAGTATCAGCAATATCATCAGGAATACCAATTTTTTTAGCACATTCAATATTTACTGGTACACTTGCTGCCGAAGAGCATGTACCTAGGGCAGTAAGTCCTGCAGGAATAATATTTTTCCAAAAAGCCTTAATACCTTTAGTACCAGCAGAAATGTAAGCGTATAGCGTATAGATTATCAACATGAAAAGTATACTAACAATTAGATACATTACAAATGTTTTTAAGAAGCCTACTGCTATAACTCCACCTAGAGTGCCAATTAAAGCTGCAAAGTAGCAACCAAGGCCAATTGGGGCATAATACATAATAAGCCCAATTAATTTATACATCACTTCGCAGAAAGAGTCAAGTATTTCTGCAACTTTTTTTCCTTTTTCCCCACTTTTATTAACAGCAATTCCAAAAAGTATCGAAATAACTATTAAAGCAATTAAATTATCAGTTGAAAGTAAATTGACAAACTGATTTGTTGATAATACACTAACTGTTCGCTCAAGTAAATTTAAATCTTCCTCTTCTGCTCCGGTATCACTAAATACTTCCCTAATAGCTTCTGTATCGCTATCTTTAACTAAATCAGTAACACTTGTTGCTACAAAAGAAATTAATACGGCAATAACAGAACTAACTAAAAATACTACAATCGTACTAATAAGTATTTTACTTAACCTTTTGGGTTGATACATTTTAGCAATTGATGATGTAACTGTAAAAAATATAAGGGGTATAATAATTACTAAAAGCAGATTTAAAAATAAATCTCCCAGAGGTTTAACTACTGCTGCATCCTCCTTAAAAATAATTCCACAAACCGAACCGATGATTACACAAGTTAAGAGTATTAAAGTGCTTTTATAGCTTTTTAAAATTTTCTTCACCTAATACCTCCTTTATAGAGAAATCATACCATATTATATTTTTTTAGTCAAATAAATATGTCTATTTTAGTTTAGGTAAATCATCTATTTCAAAATCATCACTATTTTCAAATAAAGCTTTAGGTAATTCATTTGGTTCTTCTTCAAATATTGGTTTTGGCATATCCTCTTTTTTATTCCCAAAGAGATTTGCTACATCTATATTAGTTTTAGTTGGAGTGCTCACTCCCGCTGGAGCAGGTGTATATGTTAAAAGTTTTGGTTGAGCCTTCTTTGTTCCAAATATAGGTCTATTTAAAAACTCTCTAATTTTAACAAAATATTTAGGTTCTTTTTTAACATAACCTTTTTGTTCTTGTTTTAATTTATATAATTTTCTAAAGCTATTAAATATAACAAGTAGAGCAATAGCCATTATTATAGTTAACCAACCCATACTACTAGCAAGGAAAAATTGAACTCTACCTAATTGAGGTATTCTTAATGCTACTTTACCTACTATTTTATTAAATGGTACTAAACTATCATCTTCAATTAAATTATAATCACCTTTTGTTTGATAGCTATATTCGCCATTTTCATCTTTAACGATAGAAATTACTCTATGGGTTATTGTACCTCCCCCAACTTGAGGATCATCAGAATAAAAGGTTATAACATCTCCAATCTCTATATCTTCAGGATTATCAACCCGAACATCAACAACAACATCATAAACATTAATATTTGGTGTCATACTACCACTAATTATAGTATATAAACCAAATTTAGGTTCATAGCCACTTCCTTTACTAGCATAAATTCTCGTAGCTACAAAATAATATAATAAAAGGGCAGCAACAATTAAAAGCAACACAAAAACGGTCCAACTAATAATTGTTGAAATAAGTTTTAAAATATCCCGAAATGTCATATTACTTTTAACTTCGGTCTCCATTTCACACTTCCCTTATTCTCTTTTTATTATACCCAAATATAGGGCAAAAAGCAACAATTCTTGGCAAATTATATGTAAAGAAAGAGACAATTATTACCAAAAAAAGATAGCAAATTTTGCTATCCAATTAAATAAATTCTAAAATATCGCGACCAATAAAGAAAAATATCACACCAACAACTATAATAATATTAATGACCTTAATAACGTTTATATATTTTTGAAACTTGCCTTTCATTGCCTCTTTAAGCAAAACATTTGCATAAGCTTCAGCAAAAATCATTAATAAAATAACCAATAAGCCTATCCACAAATTTTCAACATTTAATGTAAATAATAATACTATTATAATTAACTCAATTAAATAAGCTAAAACCAATTTCCATTTACTACTCATTTTCTCACCTTGTATAATATAATTAGTTCTTTTTTAAAGAACTGAATATATTATATCCTTTCTTTAAAAATTTTTGTTTTTTTAGATTTTTTGATATAATATGTTCCGACACTGTGGACTTTTCTGACTCACCTTATAGCTTTGACTATTTTTTCGAGACTAAAGCCACAGTTTCATTTTTAATTGGTTATAAGTTGGATAAGGCTTTGATTTTTGATCTCCAGCAAGGTTACAAGAAATGAAACTATGTGGAACACACGTGTCAAAAAAAATTTTTTTAGATTGGAGTTGATTTTATGGTCTATATCGGAATTGATATTGCTAAAGAAAATCATTATGCATCTTTTGCTGATTCAAACGGGGAAGTAATTCAAGAAGCATTTTTAGTTAAAAATTCCATTAATGGTTTTAACTATATTATGAATAAGTTAGAAGAGCATAATATTAATATTGATGATTGCTTAGTTGGAATGGAATCTACTGGTCATTATGGAGAAAACTTAATACAGTTTCTTTATAGCAAAAGTTTTAAAATTGGTATTATTAATCCTATTCAAACTGATGCTTTAAGAAATAGCAACATTAGAAAAACAAAAACCGATAAAATTGATACTTATTTAATTATTCAATCTCTTATGCTAAAGCATTATACTCCTTTTGTTGCTAAAGATATTAAAATTTTAGAACTTAGAAGTTTATGTAGACATAGAGATGATGTTCTTAAATATCGTACTAAATTAAAAGTTCGTTTAGTTGCTTTTGTTGATCAACTTTTTCCCGAATTAAATTTAGTTTTTAATTCCATTCATCTTAAAAGTTGTTATACTTTACTTTCTGCTTATTCCTCTCCTAAAGAAATTGCTTCTACTCGTGTTGATGCCATTGCTAATCTTTTATCTAAGGCTTCTAAAGGTCATTTTTCTTTAGAAAAAGCACAAACATTAAAAGAACTAGCAAAAAAATCTATTGGTGTCAACAACTCCTCACTTTCAATTCAAATCAAACATTCTCTTAAACAAATTGAATTATTAGATAGCCAAATTAAGGAAATTGATTTAAAAATCCAAGAAATAATGGATGAATTAAATTCTGTAATTTTAACTATCCCCGGTATTTCTTATACCTTAGGTGCTATCATTTTAAGTGAGATTGGCAACATTGATAAATTTGCTAGTTCTACTAAATTACTTGCATTTGAAGGTTTAGATCCTTGTGTTAAACAATCTGGCAATTTCAATGCCACAGTCATTAAGATGTCTAAACGCGGTTCTAAACTTCTTCGTTATGCTATTATTAGAGCTTCTGGATTAATCATTTGGAACTCAGAAACTTTCAATACATATTATAACAGAAAACTAGCTCAAGGTAAATCCCATAATAATGCTGTTTGTCATGTTGCTCATAAACTCACTAGAGTTATTTTTCATATGCTTAAAGAGAATATAGATTTCAAAGAACAACTAGAAAATTAATTTTATGCCGAGAAAATTTATTGATATTTGGCGGTTTGTGTTACACTGTTAATGTGAAAGAACGAAAACGGCAGTTGAGTCCCTTTGCTATCGTTCTTCTACACAATAACCGGAGCCAAATGTCAATAAAGCAATTGGAATAAATTTAATTTTCGTATTTTGGCCAAATTTTTTAAAAATTTTATGACGTTTGGCCTTTTCGTCATGCCAACTTTTACTATTTCATATAATTTTTCAATAATGTTCAATTTCCTATTGACACATTATAGTTGGTCTCCTAAATAATCAATGACTAAAAATTATGACTATTACTTAAGACAATATATAAAATTAGAAAACACTTAAATAAATGCTTAATTAAAATCTATTTTTAATAGCTAAAATAAACCAAATATTGCCATTACTATACCTATTGCATCAAATACTATAAACCATTTTATGGTACTTATGCTAATAAATATAGGTATAAAAATTGAGCCATAACGATTTAATCCCTTCCATAATACAATTTTAACAAAAAAACAAAATTTCTGCAATATAAACATATTAGATTTTTCTAATATATCTTTTATTAGAATAACATATTAAAATATTAGTAGGTGATAACTATGGCCTTTGTTCCTAAAAAAACAAAAGAAAAAATACCTTGTACATATAAATCTATATATATTAAAGAAGAATTAGCTAAAAAGATAGAACAAATAGCTAAAGATAATGATACTTCATTTAATAATGTAGTTATTAGTATGATAGAAGAATGTTTAAAAGACGATAAAGATTATAAAGAACAATAAAATAGGTTACTAAAATTTATAGTAACCTATTTTAATTAAATAAATAGAGAAATAATTACTGATATAGTTAATATTACAATAGCAACAATATTAGCTATTCTAACTATTTTATATAATTTTTCATCCTCATCTGTTGCATCTCTTACTAAATAAGATGATGCTATTAAACTAATTACCAATATTAAGAATATAGTCCAATTTAGCCAACCATCAAATATAGGAAATATACAAAATAATATAGTTAATACTTCAATTGCTATGTAAATAATAACTTTAAGTTTATTACTCACTACTAATCCCACCTTTCTCCCTTATAATAACAGATAGGATATAATTTTACAACAAAAAGTTAACAAAAAGGTAATTTGTTATTTTAAAAAAGACAAATTATAAAAATTCGTCTTTTTATTATTTAATGGAGGGCCTAGTCGGATTTGAACCAACGATCAGGGATTTGCAATCCCGTGCCTTACCACTTGGCTATAGACCCGTGTTCTTGTAATATAATTTTACAATATATTTTCATATTTGTCAATTACTATATTTTATGCGGGATTGCAAATAAATAACACTATACTTTTACTGTATACTTTAGAACACACTTACACTACACTTTACAATCTACTTTTCTGTCTATTTAATTATAAAATATTTAAAAGAGTATTATCAATCAATTCAATTAAATTTATAACAAAAATAATACATAAATAATAAAAACATAACCATATTAAAAAGGGAGATGATTAAAATAGAAAATATTAATGCTTTAGATGAAATAAATAAAGGAGCATCAATGGGATGTGATGCCATTAAATATATCATTGATAAAGTTGAAGATAATACTCTACGAGATTTATTAGAACGCCAATATGATTTATATGATAATATTAAAAATAAAGTAAATGATTTATATCCTAAATATAATGATGAAGCGGAACCTCATGAAACTAATACTATGACAAAAGCTATGACCTGGTATGGAGTAAACATGAAAACAATAAAAGACCATAGTAATTCTAAAATAGCTGAAATATTAATACAAGGAACAAACATGGGAATAATTGAAGGAAGAAAAATATTAAACAATAAAAACATCTCTAAAGATGTTCATAATATAATCGAAGATTTTGTTAATAGTCAAGAAAAACTAATAGAAGATTTAAAAGAATATCTCTAAACTTCTATTAGTTTTTATATTAATTTAATTATGTAACAACGATTACGTATAGTAATTCTTAAATTTAGACTATCAGCAGTTCTAGCAGATGCTGGTATTTTTAATACTAATTTATTTTCGCTCAAATTATTTGGAGTTAAATTCACTACAGTTGATGTATAAGTTCTATTTCCTATGGTATACTCAATTGTAGCAAACGTATTTATAAATGTTTTAATATTTTGAATACTTTTATAAGCTTCAGTTGTATTATCAATTACAAATTCATAATCAAGAATCATTAAGGATTCTTCAACACTACTAGTACCTGGTATAGATACTAAACCATTATAATTTCTACATTCTTCGTTATAACATTGTTCATATGTATATTCAAATCTATTGGTAAATTCAGCATTAGTAATATTTAATGAAGTATTACCAAGCATTGTACTAGAAAATGATACATTTTCTCCAAGACCAGCATTACGCACTACTTCTACTCCAGTTAATCTTGTTGGTCTTAATTTAACAGTTATCGTTCTGGCTCTTTCACTTTTTGATGCTTGACCATTATAAATACTTAATTCATATCTGTTTTTAACTCTTCTCGAGCTTATTAAATAAGGCATTATAAATGTTCTTGTAGCTCCAGCATCAATTTCATAATTCATATAAGGATAACCGAAATCAATAAAATAATTTCCTATATCTAAAGTCGGATAAATAAAGTCATTGCCAAAATAAATTTTAAAATTAGTATAATCTAATTTTTTTCTAGCATGAGTGTTGTTAGTAATACTAAATTTAACAACTAAATAATAGTTATCATTATAAATACTTTTTCCAGCCATATCTATATCAGTTAATATACTTTCTTCAAAATTAATTGTAAAGCCATTATAGCTAAATGTAGAACCTTCATTATAGGTATAACTAATTTTTTCATAATTACGAACAACTACAAATATTAATACTACTGCAAGTATTCCTCCGATGATATAAAATATTAATTTGTTTTCGAGAAAATAATAATATAATTCTCTAAAAGTTCTATGTACTGCTCTTTTAGCTTTATATGTTTGAAAATTAATATTTAATTCAACTTCTTCACTATCTGAATCAGTTATTTCAATCATATCTTTTTGAAAATCAAATTGTTTTACATTAAAACCTATTGCTCTAATCGCTAGTATGGCTACAAAAATAAATTGGGGATAATAAATCATTTGAGCAATATCTCTATATGTTCTAGCAGCTGTAGTTTCCCATAAAGCTTCATTCAAACCATTGATTAACATATAAGATATTATTAATGCTACTAATAATAAAATATAATATAAAATAGTAAAGAAATAAAATTTATTTGGTTTATTTTTATTTTTTAATAATATAAACATAGTTATTAAAGTTGCAATTACTAAAATTAACACTAAAAATAATAAAGGCCTTACAGTAGCAGATGCAATACCTTCATAAACACTTACAGTATAACCATTAGAAATAAAGTCACGAAAAAAAGCTAAGACAGTTCCACTTCTTACAGCGATATATAAAGTAAGTATCGTTAAAATAATATGAATTAACTTAAAGTGTCTGATTAAAAAGCCATATGGTTTCTTGAAAATCATACTATCGCACCCTTTTCCTTATATCATTATTTTACCACAAAAAAAATATGGTGCCTAGCCATATTTTTATCTTTTTGTTACTAATACTTGGTCTTTTAATAAATATATTGTATCATTTTGATTTAGTAAATCTAATTTTGATATCTTAAACATATTGGCAACTGTATCTAGGGTATCTCCTTCAGCAGTAATATAATAACTATATCCACTTTTAGGTATTAATATCTCTTGATTAGGATAAATATAATCTTCCATATTAAGACCATTTAGACTAGCTAAAAGAGTTGGATTAATATTATACTTCTTCGCAATCTTATAAAGAGAATCACCCGCTTCAATTGTGTAATAATTAAAATATTGTTCGGCATTTTTAGGTACAACTATATCCATACCTACCCGAAATTCATCAGGAAAATAAATATTATTAATATCCATTAAAATTTCTGGTTTAGTATTAAATCTATCAGCAATACTTTTTAGTGTATCCCCCGGTATTATTGTATATCTATCAAACATTTTATCACTCCTAATATAGGATATGTAATAAATTATATTTGGTTAAAAGATAAATACCATATTTTGATAATTAAAATTCCATTCTGAATACTTAAGTAATGCTACTTCGCCATTATAGGGATTATATTTATATAAAGTATCTCCTGAAATATAATATACATCCAACCCATAAACTTTAACAAGAGCATTAACAAAACGATTAGATACTAAAATAAGTTCATCTGTATTAGGAATGCTTTGATAAAGGAAATTATCTTCTAAAACATAGGTAACATTTAAATATTCACTAAATGTTGGTTTTTCGGCTTGTATAGTTTGATTACTTACATTTTGCCAATCACCATCAACTACTATTTCTCTATCTGTTTTATATATTTCTTCTTTTTTCATATCAATATAATATTCTTGATTTTCTCTTAAATCATATAAATATACTCTATTTTTATAATGCCCCATAAAATAACTATTAAAATATACTTCAAATCTTAATTTAATATTATTAATTCTACCATTATTAGTATTTATTACATCAACATTATCATATATGTAACTTTGTTCATAATCGGGTATAATCAAGTAATTATCAAAAGCATAGGTTAAAGATAAATTATAAATATCTGTATTAAATAAAGTTATTTTTTTATGATTATTATTATTCAAATAAATAAAATCATGATAATTCCAAAGTAAATAAGTTAAATCATCAATTTCTCCAATACTTATGTTTTCATATGAATCATTTTCTTTAAATTCACTAGTTTGATCTATATTATCTAAATAATAACCTTCATTATTAGAACAAATATTATATAAAGTAATATCTGATGTCTTAAAACTCAAACAAGTATCTTCATTATCTTCAGTTGCTGTAATTTCTTTAATTAAATTTCTTTTATTAGTATATTTATCTAATGATACTAAATTATAAGTTTTATCTTTATAAAGAATACTAAAATAATATGCTTCTAATTCTTTATCATATTTTTCTAAAATTTTAAAATCATCAATAGTGTATTCTAATTCATAGCTTGTTTTTCTTAAATAAAAAAATATAAACAAGCTAAAAAGCAAAATTATAATAATTACTAAAATAATATGTTTATACCGTTTTATTACTTGTTTCATTACTACTTCCATATAACTTCTTTTCTTGCATCATAAATTCACTGATGTTAGTTTCGATATCATCTAAACTTGATTTAGGTAAATTAGATATAACTACTTCTTCTTTAACAGTATCAATAGTTACTTTACCCCAGATTAGGCCTTGATAAACTAGTAAATCATTATACATATCGGGAGTTATAGAACTTAAGAAATAACCCCAGACAACTCTTTTTTGACCTACTAGTAATCTTTTATTAGTTAAAACTACTACACAACTAGTAAATATTTCATAGAATGTATTATTTTTTTGACCCATAAAGACAAATATTGGTTCTTCGCCAGGATTTAAATGTTTTTCGACAACATCACAATGTTTTTTAAGTCTCCAGGCAATTCCCCCGGGATGTTTATGTTTAAATTCTAAAGCTTTTTCATATACAGTCATAGTATCACCTAAATATATTTTATAACAATTTTAGGAAATTAGCAACTAATTTACATAATCGGCATAAATCCATCTGTTTGTATCTATTTTAATCCAGCCATTTTTCTCTTCCATTATAGCAACAGTTGTTCCTTTAGGAAGTGGGGCTTTAACTTTTAAAATAGTTCCTGCTGGTTTACTTCTAACATTTAAAAATTGAGCAGTAGTATGTTTAGTTTCATAATAATTATTAGGTATCGTTTTGGTAACAAAATTTCCGGCGACATATTCTTTATCACTAATCCTAGCCCAATTATTAACAAATTCGATTACTTTAATACGACTATTTTTAGGTAAAGTGTTTATAGCATTATAATTAGTTCCGGGGCCTAATCTAATATTTAAGGAATTAGCAGTAGTATAGTAATATTCCTCTTCATCTTCTATATCGGGTATATATAAATCTAAGAAGTTTAACCCCGCACTATTTTTAATTGTAGTAAATGTATTATCAATAAAAAAGGCATCTTCTGGTTTAACGGATCCACCAGTTGTATTAATTACCCAAATATCATTGGTATTTTTAACCCAACCAGAACCCGCAAATTTACCTTTACCTACGACAATGTGAAAATGTTCACCAGTGGCATAACCATCACGGCCTTCGATAGCAATAGCTTCTTTTCTCTTAAATTTCTGGCCAACACTTAATTTTTTTAATTCACTATCTTCGATATGACCAACCATAATTGTTACATAATCATTAAATGTGGGAGCAATAACTTTAGTAGTTGATTCTAGCCATAAAACATTTGTCGAACTAGTACCCACACCATATATTTTTTTAACTACAACCTCATCACAAGGACAATAAAAGTAACCATTAGCTCCAGACTCTCCACAATTATCATCAATTGGATAATCTTTAGGTGTTCCCACTGTATGCCTAGAGTGGGAAAAATCATTTTCATATGTTTGTGTAATATTCATTATTTTAATTGGATAAATTAAATAATTCATTATATCCCCCTTTCTACTATAATATATTTTTTTATAAAAAAAGAAGGACGGTGTTTGTCCACTTCCTTAACTAACTTTTTCAAATTGTGAATTATAAAGACTTGCATAAAAGCCATTTTGCTTCATTAATTCATCGTGACTACCTTGTTCAATAATGTTTCCTTCATTCATTACAAGGATTAAATCAGCATTTTTAATTGTTGATAATCTATGAGCTATAATAAATGATGTTCTACCTTCCATTAATTTATCCATAGCTTTTTGAACTAATTCTTCCGTTCTCGTATCAACATTACTTGTTGCTTCATCAAGTATCAAGAATGGAGCATTATCAAGCATACCACGAGCAATTGTCATAAGTTGTTTTTGACCACTAGATATCGAATCATTATCTTCAATTACGGTATCATATGAGTTTGGTAGAGATTTAATAAAGTGATCTACTCCAACAACTTTACATACTTGTTTTAATTCATAATCAGAGACATTTTCGCGATTGTAAACGATATTTTCTCTAACAGTACCATTAAAAACCCATGTATCTTGTAAGACCATTGTAAATAAATCATGAACATTTTCGCGGGTTAATTCATTTATAGATACACCATCAATTTTGATATCTCCGGAATTTATTTCATAGAATTTCATCAGTAAATTAACCATAGTTGTTTTACCAGCTCCAGTTGGACCAACGATAGCTATCTTTTGTCCTGGTTTTACTTTAGCACTAAAGTCTTTAATGATTATTCTATCACTATCATAACCAAATTTAACATGGTCAAAAGTAATATTTCCTTTTACTTTATCTCTATCTAAATGTTTAGTTAAAGCTGATTCATCACTCATTTCTTCGGCTTCAATGAATTCGAATATTCTTTCACTAGCTGCTGCAGCTGATTGTAAGCTAGTCATGGCTTGAGCAATTTGCGATAATGGGTTTGTAAATAAACGAACATATACAATGAAAGCTACGATTACCCCAAAAGTTATATAACCATTTAGAGCCAGCAAAGCTCCAACAACACAGACAACTACATAACTAAAGTTACCGATAAAGCCCATGATTGGTTGCATTAAACCTGATAAAAATTGACTCTTACGAATAGCATCAAATACTTTTTCATTTAACGTATCAAATTTTTCATCGGCATCTTTTTTACCATTATATACTTTAACAACATTATGTCCTGAATAAATTTCTTCAATATGACCATTCATATTACCAAGTTCTACTTGTCTTTGAATAAAGTATTTTTGAGATTTCTTTAAGATTATAGCCATAATTGAAAATCCTAATAAACTTGAGACAATTGCACTAATTGCCATAATCCAGTTAGTTACAAACATCATTATTACACTACCAATTAATAGTGTTATGGCACCAACTAAAGAACCAATACTTTGCGACATTGTTTGAGCTACTGTATCAACATCGTTGGTTATTCTTGATAATATATCTCCAGTTGAGTTACGATCAAAATATTTTAAAGGCAATTTATTAATTTTAGTTATTATTCTACTTCTTAAATCCTTAGCAAAATTATTAGATACTGTTGCCATAATATAGTGCCCAAAGAAACTAAATATAGCACTAGCAATATAAATAATTGCTAAGAATAAAGCAATATTTTTAATAGCAGTAAAGTCCATTTTAGGTTCTACTATTTCTTGAACAGATTCTGGCATCGAATCAATCGCTGAGAAAATCTCACTTGATGATGAATCTTCACTAATACCAGACATAATACTCATGAATTCTTGTTTATCTTCAAAAGATATCGTATCAGATGACATAATCTCATTAATTGTTGTCTCACTAATATTAGGTGTTAAGCCATCAGATATAATATCAGTTAGATTACTTAAATGATCTGGAGCAATAATTGATAAAATCGAACTTACTGCTGCCAAAACAAAAGCAATTATTATTAAAGTATGAAATTTATTTAAATAATGAATTAATTTTTTCATCGCTCCCCGGAAGTCATTAGCTTTATCAAAGTTATTTGATCCCGGTTTTCCCATTGGTTTAGGCATTATTAAGTTCCTCCTCACTAAGTTGTGATAACGCAATTTCTTTGTATACATCACAATTTTTCAATAATTCTTCATGTGTTCCCATACCAACACATGTTCCTTTATCTAAAACAATTATTTTATCGGCATTCATAATTGTTCCAATTCTTTGAGCAACTATAAATGTTGTAGCATCTTTAGTATATTTCTTTAGTTCGCGTCTTAAAGTAAAATCTGTTTTATAGTCAAGTGCTGAGAAAGAATCATCAAAGATATATATTTCTGGCCTGCGAGCAATAGCTCTAGCAATAGAAATTCTTTGCTTTTGTCCTCCAGAAATATTAGTTCCTCTTTGAGCTAAATAAGAATCATACTTATCAGGCATACTCTCCACAAATTCTTTTCCTTGGGCTACTTCAATAGCTTTTACTACATCTTCTTTAGTAATTTTCTTATCACTTTCTCCATAAGAAACATTTTCACTAACAGATCCACTAAATATAACTGCTTTTTGAGGAATATAACCAATTTTATTATGTAAATATTCTAATTTATAATCTTTAACATTAACGCCATCGATTATTATTTCGCCATCAGTTACATCGTAAAATCTTGGAATTAAATTAATAAGAGTTGATTTACCACTACCAGTTGAACCTATAAAAGCTATCGTTTGTCCTTTTTCAGCTTTAAATGTAATGTCTTTTAAAATATATTCATCGGCATCGGGATACTTAAATGATACATCCCTAAATTCAACAGTACCTGTAAGTTTAGGATCGCTCTTAGTAACACTACCATCTTTAATAGCAAAATCTTCATCTAATACTTCATTAATACGATCGGCAGATATTGCAGCTCTTGGATACATTATAAATATCATAGCAAGCATTAAGAATGACATAATAACTTGCATTCCATAAGATGAGAATACTACCATATCACCAAAGATACCAACTTTTTCACTCATTAGGGATGCATCAATCATATAAGCTCCGATGAAATATATAGCTAATGTTGAAAAATACATTATCAAATACATGATGGGTTGCATAATACCAAATGTTCTTTGATTAAATAATTGAATTTTAGTTAATTTACTATTTGTTTCTTCAAATTTCTTTTCTTGATAATCTTCAGCATTAAATGCTCTAACTACTCGAATACCAGTTAGGTTTTCTCTAGTTATACCATTGATTTTATCAAGTAATTTTTGAACAATTTTAAATTTAGGCAATACAACTATCATTAAGAATGTAAGGGTTAGTAAAAGTATTAATACTCCACCACCAATAACGGCACTCCAGGTAAGGCTTTTACCAAGTATTTTACTAACAGCCCATATCGCTGTAATTGGAGCTTTAATTATAAGTTGAAGACCCATAGCAACAAGCATTTCAATTTGCGATACATCGTTAGTAGTTCTCGTAATTAAACTACTTGTTGAAAATTTCTTAACTTCACCTTCACTAAAGTTTTCTACTTTTTCAAAAATATCTTTTCTAATTATCTTAGAAAATGTTGCAGCAATATATGATGCAAAAAATCCAACAATAACTGCTGATGCTAAACTACCAAAGGCACATAGAAGCATCTTACCTCCAGCAGTTAAAATTTCTGCCATAGTATTTCCTTCGGTTTGAACAAGTTGTGTAATCTCTGACATATAGTCTGGTAATTTCAAATCAAGCCAGACTTGAAAAACTATTAATCCTGCACAAACTAATATTAATAAAAAATCTTTTTTTCTTAATTTCTTTAATAATTTAAACATACTCATTTCCTTTCTTCTATATTATTCTTAATTTTTTTAATAACAGATGTTACCACATCTCGTTCTTCATCAGTTATCCCTTTAGATAACTTATCAGTAACATATTTATGCTTTTCTTGCAATTTAGCAATAACATCATTGGCCTCAGCATTTATTATTATATGCTGACACCTATGATCAGATTCATCAAGAACTAAAGAAATAAACCCGCGATCAAGTAATTTAGCTACAGCCTTAGAAACATAAGACTTAGAAAAACCTTTTAATTTAGCTACATCTCTTCCTTGATTAATATTTTCATTAAAAGTAACAGCTATTAGGACATCCGCCTCAGGTTTTGTAATACCAATTTCTTTAGCACACGCATCAATTTCACTATCAATATAATCTCTAATTTTTTTAAAACATACTAATGTTTCTTCATCTTTAAACATAATTTCACTTCCTAAAAATTAGTTTATGTATCAACCATTATATAGATTTTTATTTTTTTAGTCAATAAAAAAATATGAATTTCACAAAACATTCATATTTTTACTTGTTTTGTGTGGATAACTCCCTGTTTATCCACAACATAATAATATTTACTATATATTCTTGTTCATATTCAGTTAATTCTTTATTTGGTTTTATATGATGCCACTTATAAAGGCAAGTTCTACAACAAGTTGCTGTTGCATGTTGAGCAATAAATACTGGATGATTTTTCATTGGTGTTTGTTTACCGTCATTTGGTATATATGCTGGAGCAAGTCTCGTTTTAATGAAATCTTCAGCATGTTTTCTTATTACATCTAATCCTTTATCATTAATATACTTTATATCTTTACTACTTAAATGAAAACTACTTCTAAATTTAGATTTAGCAAGCTTTTCTAATATATCATTATACATTTTGGTACCTCCTAAAATTAATTTAACCTATGTTTAGTATACCATAATTTTATTTATTATTAACAAACAATTCAAAATATTTTTAGAGTATGTTATACTATTTTGATAAAAATTTTTTAAAACTATTTGTCTCCTTATAGAAAAAAATTTATATAAATAACATACTAAAGAAAAATGATTTATATTAAATAAGATTATATTTCAAAATTTGACAATTTATTCTAGTTTTTATGCAATTTATGTATTATAATTTTTCTAGGAGATTTTTTAATTATCAGACATGTTAAGTTAAATATCAAACTATGATATTGGTTAAAATAAGAATTATTTTAATAAATAAAAGAGTTAAGGAGGTGCAAAGAATGAAAAAAATATTAAGCTTAATTGTTTTATTATTATTCATGTGTTTATTAACAGGATGTGGAAACAATTTAGACAATAATTTGGTTGACTTAAATGAGTATTTAGAAGATGCTTCATATGTGTACCCTGATAGCAAAAATGTTATTGTAACGCTCAATGAATTTAATCAACTTAAAAGCGGAATGACACCACAAGAGGTATGGAACATTATAGGGGGCCAATGTACTAATACCGGAACAACTGATATGGGAATTGGAGAAGAATATATTACTGTTTCTTATGGATGCAATGGTAATGGTTCAGTTGGAGCAAATGTGTTATTAATGTTCCAAGGTGGTAAACTGACTACATTTAGTCAATATGGATTAGAATAAGAAGAATTTCAAATATGTTAGAAAGGGATGATTTATATTAAAAGTTGGTATGATTTAACTAATGAAGAACAAAAAAATATGATTAATGAATTTAGAGAAAAGTATTCTGGACCTAATACAAAAAAATTACATGAAATAAACAAATGGTTAATAGTATTAATAATTCCATTGACAATATTTGTTATAGTTAGGATTATTGTGCAAACTGATGAAACAATTGGAATTGCAAAATTTATATTGTTAATACTTATTATCATATACATATTTAATTTAGTTAAAATTGCAAGAGAAAATTCCGCCTTTAAAAAATGGCTAAAAACAAAAAATATATTAAAATAAAAAACTATATCAGAGATAGTGAAAAAACTAAATGAAATTTCACAATCGCCAAAATAAAACAATGAATTATAGTAAGGAGATGACTTTATGGACAAAACAGAAATAACCGAAGAAAGAGCGGATCGTTTTATAAGACTATTATATACAATGTATGCTGAACAATTAGGTGTTGAAATTGAAATAACCAAGAAAGAGGAAAATTAAATAAAGCATAGAAATAATAACAAAAAAAGCAAACAAGTCCAAAAACAGTTTGCTTTTTCTGTGAAATAAAAAAATCCCGTACTTACGGGAGTTATAAACCTTATGGTGGAGTAGAGGAGAGTCGAACTCCTGTCCAATATGTTCTATTATACAATATCTACAAGTTTAGGTAGATTTGATATGTCCTAATTAAATGGCTCTACACCAACCTCATAATTAGTGAGTTTAGTAAATTTCGATATACTATCCTAAACAAATAATATATTATATCTTATATTTATGAACCCCTAGCTAAACCTATAAGAGAAATTTAGTAGAAGTGCTCCCTTACCTACTAATTAGGCAAAAGCAGGAGCGAAACTGTAATTAGTTTCGTCATTTAATTTTAGGTTTGCACTTAAGGTATGCCGACCACTTGCAATCATATCTAGTTACATATGTCGAAACCATGAACTACCCCATACAACATAATTATAACAAAAAATTCTCAATTTGTCTACTGTTTTTAACAAATGTTCGCACTGGATTCCGCATTTAATGAATAATCTGCAAAGTCATGTTTTAAATATAGAGGATATGCAGCAGCTCCAATCATTGCAGCATTATCTGTACAATAAATAAATTCGGGAATAGAAAGTTTAGCATTATTTTCTTCGGCTATTCTTTGTATTTCGCCCCTTAAATATTTGTTAGCAGATACTCCTCCTGCTACTATTATATGCTTGATACCCGTATTTTTAAGGGCTAAATCAACTTTCCTTGCCAGTTCATCTACAGCAGTAGCCTGAAAGCTACAAGCAAGGTCTGCTTGTCTTATTTCATTACCTCTTTGGGTTTCATTATGAACTAAATTAATTATATAACTTTTTAAGCCACTATAACTAAAGTTATAAGTATGATCCATTACGGGTTTTGGCAAATCATATGTAGGTTTACCTTGTAAAGCTAATTTTTCAATTCCAGGTCCTCCAGGATAAGGAATATTTAGAATTCTAGCTACTTTATCATAAGCTTCTCCAATTGCATCATCTAGGGTTGAACCTAAAAGTTCAAAATCATAATCATCTTTCATAATTACAAGTTCGGTATGTCCACCACTCACAACTAAAGCAAGTAGTGGAAACTCTAACTTATTATTTATGGCATTAGCATAAATATGGCCAATTAAATGATTTACTTTAATTAAAGGCTTATTATAAATGAATGATAATACTTTAGCAAATTCAATACCAACAAGTAAGGAGCCAAGTAAACCTGGTTTATAAGTTACAGCAATAGCATCAACATCAGCTACACTCATATGAGCTTTATTTAAAGTATCTTCTAAAACCATTGTAATATTTTCAGTATGCATTCTTGATGCAATTTCAGGTACTACACCCCCAAATTTAGCATGTGTATCCATTTGGGTTAAAATAGTTATTGCTATAACCTCACTACCATTTTTAACAATAGCAATACTTGTTTCATCACAACTTGTTTCTATCGCCAATATATATACATCTTTCATTTAACCGCCCCATTTCATTAAATAAGCATCATCATTATTATAATACTTTCTTCTCACATTTACCACTTTAAAATCTAATTTTTTATACATATTATACGCCGGAAAATTATCAGTAGATACCTCTAAAGTAATTGTTTTATTATCTGCTAGTTTTATTAAATATTTAATTAAATTTGTTCCAACATGTTTACATCTATCACTTTCACTTACATAAATACTTAATAAATCTATATTATCCCCAAAATCAAGGGCATATAAATAGCCATTTACTCCATATGCACTAACACTTACCAACACTATTGCTAAAGTGCTATCAATTTCTGTTTCAATATGAAATGTTTTAACAAAATTTTCGTGTAACTTACTACCTAAATTATTTATGGCTGAAATATCTTCTTTAGTTGCTCTTCTTATCAAGTTCTACACCTATTTTTTTGATATATACTGGTTTTACTTGGTGAGCAATTTCAGGTTCTCTGGTCTTTAAAAACTCATATATTTTTTCAGCATCAACATTATAATCTAAAGAATATGTATTATCTTTATTTAGTTTAGCAAATACTTCATCTGATGCATAACTATAATCACCAATTAAAGTTTTATTATTATCAAATATTCCAACATAGTAACCATTGTTATCACTAAATGCTACATGTTTTTTTTCATTACTTATAGCCATAACTTCTAAAGCTGTAATAGTCTTTATTGGAATATTTAGAGTATAAGCTAAAGTTTTAGCAATTGTTACTCCCAGACGAACTCCCGTAAATGATCCTGGTCCATTAACAACTATTACTTCATCTAAATTTATGTCATCAATCACTTTAACAATGCTTGGAAATATGTATTCACTATTATTTTTTTTGTTTTTAATCTCTTCTTTTTTAACAACTAATCCGTCATGCAACAAAACAATTATTATATCCCATAAATGTGTATCAATAAATAATGTATTCATTATAATACCGCACTACAAAGTTCTTCGTATTCTTCACCATATGGGGTAAATACTAAAACTCTGGTATCTTCATCAATTACTTTAAATTTAATTTCTAATCTATTTTTAGGAAGTTGTTTTTCAATGAGGTCCGCCCACTCGATAATTGTAACTCCCCCTTTATTAAAGTAATCTTTAAACCCAATTCCTTCAACACTATCTTCTAGTCGATATACATCCATGTGATAAAGAGGTAATTCGCCACTATCATATTCTTTTATTATTGTAAATGTTGGACTAGTTATTGTATCTTTTATTCCTAGGGAAGCTGCAAAACCTTTAGTAAATACAGTCTTACCACTACCAAGTTCCCCAATTAGGCAAATTACCATATTAGGAAATTTTTCACTTTCAATATTTTGGGCAATTGTTAAAGTATCTTCAACTGACCTTGATGTAAATTTATAATCCATTTTTAATCACCTGTATTCATTATAAATTAAAAAAATTAGTTATACAAGACAAAGATAACTATTTTACATATATTTTAATAGATTTTAAAGCAAAAAAAAATAGGCAACTTCCTATCTTAGCATTACACTATTGTCGGCGTTTTAGGGCTTAACTTCTCTGTTCGGGATGGGAAGAGGTGTATCACCTAAGCTATCGTCACCTATAAAGGATTTTGTCCTTTAAA
>CALVKF010000016.1 GCA_944332555.1 uncultured Bacilli bacterium | reverse complement strand
ACAACTAATGTCTTTATTCCTCTTGATGCATTTTTAGAAAATAAAGAAGATATGTTAAAATTGCAAAGTGAATTTGCAGATATCCTAAAAAATAAATTAGGCGCTATCGTTAGCATTGGCCTAGTTGATAAAGATAATAACGAATTTGAATTTTAATATAAATATAGTTTTGTTTAACCAAAGATACTTTAGATGATCAAAGCAACATCCATTAGTTGCTTTTTTCTATTTATTGTGTTAAAATAAATTCTAATTTAAAGGAGCAATTTTTATGGATATTAATGAACAAGCTAAACAACTTATAAAAAATCTTGAAAGCATTGAAGATGAAATTGAATTAATTCAACAAACAAGATTAGAAAAAGATAATGCTTTAAAAGAAAAAGTTAGGTTAAATAATAAAACCAAAGATACTTATCATAAATATGCTTTAGCATTAAGTGCTGTTTTAACTGCAGGAATTGGCCTAGGTATAACTGAATTATTTTTAATTGATAAAGCAAGAGAAGTAAAACTATTAGAAACAGATGTTACAGTAGTCTCTCAAGATGCCACTTGGGAAGAAGAACCTATTTATATTGAAGCTATTGATGGTGGTAAAGAAGAAATATTATTAGAATATTGCTCTTGGGAAGAAAAAAATCAAAAAGGAATTTTAGGTCAAAGTTATGCTACCTATTATCAAAAAGATACTTACGCCTATAACATAACGGGTATAGAGCAAGATTATTTGGATATAGATACCACTAATTTAAGTGGGGAGCTTATTGAAAGCGAGATATCTTATAATGTTCCAGAAGATTTAGAATCTTTAGCACAAAGATTACTTATATATTTAAATCAAGAACAAGATGCTCGGAGTATAACTATTTTAAATGAAGAAAATGATAGTTTTTTAGAAGGCCTTATAGTATTGCTTTTGATAATAACTTTATTAGTTACAGGAGTATTAGCTAATAAATATATAGGTGAAATAAAATATTTTAGAAGAATAATAAAAAATAATAAAAAGATGCAAAAAGCATTATTAGAAGAACTAGATAGATTATATGATGATTATATAAATAAAGGAAAAAACAAAGAAGAAATTACTAATGAACTAATGGCTTTATATGATCTATTTAAAAAAGAAATTACCGATGAATCAGTAATAAGTGTATGTAAGAGAATTAGAAATAATTAATGGGGTTAAAAATGATAAATGAAAAACAAATTCAAGAAAAAGAAACTTATTTAAATAAACAAATTTTATATTTGTCAGAAGAAAGAGAGCACATAATAACAAATATTCAAAAATATCGGGCTTATAAAAAGAGTTTTAATAAAACAATTATAAATAGAGTTATTAGATCATCACTTACTACTATTTTAAGTTTAGCAATTATTTTGGGAACAGTAGCAGCTGAAAATTTTGCTTATAAAGGTTTTTTAAGGTCTTGTTATGATAATCAATATTTAATGCTTGAAGAAAATGCTACATATCAAGATACCTCAAAACAGCTATTATTTGATTTAACTATATCCCAAACAGATTTAGAAGAAAAAGTATATAATGAATTAATTCAGATTATTCAAAAATTCTATGATTCAGAAAACATTGATAATTCTCTAGATTGGACTATATTTCTTCTTTTAGGAATTTTATTCTTATTAAGTGGAGGAATTGGTTTATATTATACTAATATTATTGGAAAATGCAATTTAGCAGTAATCGATAGCAAAAAAATGTTAGAAATAAAACAAAATTTAAAAGAATTACTTAATAAATATATAGAAGTAAATAAAGATATAACTAAAATAGAAAATGAATTAAGAATTTTATATGAAAATTATAGTTTTTTACTTGAAGATATTAAGGTTGAAGAATCACAAGAAAAACTAGTTAGAGGAGCGATATAATGAATAAAAGATTGTTTAATGATACAGTTTTAGAACTTAAAGCTAGAATTGAATCATATAAAGAAAATGGTTTTGAATATAAGTCTTTAGAAAAATCAATTACAGCTTTAGAATCTAAACTTAATGCTAAAGAGGATGAACAAACACATATAATAACTCAAATTAAAAAAATAAAAGAAAACAAAAAAGAATATAGAGGAGTAGTTGCATCGTTTGTTGTGGCTCTATCTATTTTTACGGGTATATCAATTGTTATGCCGGCAGCTTTTTATAAACCATGCCACTCTAGGTATATTATGGATGTTGAGTATTATGATACTATTAATGGTGAAATTCAAAAAGAAGAGAATCATAGAAATGATTTATTAGATGGTAAAACTTTTGTTGTTGAATATAGTCCTTGGAGCGAAACCAATGATGGTTTTATAAGAGATAATAAAAAGTATGATGTATCACATATTGATTATGAAGAATTAGCAGAGTATTTATTATTAGATTTAAATAGATTAGGAATTAATTACGAAGAAAAAGAAGAACATAAAGATGCTTTAACTCCAGAAGATTTATACGAAGAACCAATATATGAAGTAGTTGATTATAATTTAAATCATATCTCTTATGTTGGCCCTTTTGATGATGCTGATGGATCCTTTGCTTGGTTGTTTTGTTTTTTAGTATTATTTTCTTTAGGTTCTTTGGAAATGTGTGCAGCTATAAGGTTTTTAAAAGATGAATTAAAAGTAGTAAAGATGAATAATAAAGAATATAGTAGAGAAGAACTTGGTAATGATATTAAAAAATTATTAGATAAATATGAAGCCACAAATAGAGATATAACTAAAATAAAAAATGAATTGTTAGAATTATATAATAAATATAAATTCTTATTGAATGATAAAAAGATTAAAAATAATTATCAAAGATTAGTAAGGGAAAAATAAATGAAAGATTATGCATTTTTAGTTAATATTGATCATTTACTTTCTAGTGATTATGTGCCAGAAAATTTAGTAATAACTGATAATAATGAAAATAATTTTCATAATTACAAAGATGCTAATTTAAAACCTATGATAAATTCTGATATAATACCTTATTTTTTGGCTATGCAAAATGCAGCACTTGAGGCTGGTTTAAGAAAGATTATTGTTGATAGTGGATATCGTTCTTTCGAATATCAAAAGGTTGTTTTTGATAAATCTGTTGCTGAAAAAGGAATAGATGAAACTTTACGTTCAGTAGCATTACCAGGTTCAAGTGAACATCAAAGCGGACTAGCCATTGATATTGCTTATATGGATAATGGTGTTTATATTGAAAATACTAGTGATAGCGACCCAGAAATAAAGTGGCTAAAAGAAAATGCTTATAAATTTGGTTTTATCTTAAGATATCCTGAAGAAAAAGAAGATGTAACTGGTTTTAAATATGAATGGTGGCATTATCGTTTTATAGGTGTTGAAATGGCTACAATTCTTTATGCTGAAAATATAACTTTAGATGAATATCATGAAAGAGTTGATATGGAAACTCGTTTAGGGAGAATGAAATAATGCATAAATACTATGATTTATTAATACTACAATATTTAGAAAGTATCGGAGAAAAGCGCCATTTAGATAGTGTTAGCATTAAGGAACTTGCTGACTTTATTGATTTAAGACAAAAACAAGGGCAATTTTACTTAAAATTTCTTTATGAATTAATTGGCAAAGAAAATATTAATGAATGTGGTATCGAGGTAAATAAAGGAGGACTTGATACTATAACTAATGATACTCCAATAAGTATAATTAGTGAGTATCCTTATAGTTTATCTTCTTTAAAGAAAGTAATTAATGGTACTTTTCTAGTCCAAAATGGAATGCCTAAAATAAAATATGAAAGTGGAGTAGTTGGACCAATATTAGAATATTTTATCTATTTAACCCAAAACCCTTATAATAAAAATTATATTAAAGGTCTAGATACTTTACATAACCTAGGAGAATCAATAACTTTAGGTGTTTATGGCAATATAAATGATTCTGATTTTGAAAAAAAGAAAAGAGAATTATCTTGCTTTAAAGACAGATTATTTGAACCATTTATAAGTGAATATACAACTTTAGGAGATAATTACTTTTACGTAGTTACTTCTAAAACAAATATTAGAACAAGAAAAAAGTCTGATTAGTATCAGGCTTTTTATAATGCTTCAATTTCACTAGTAATTATATCACTTGGATTATTATTAGCGTTTAGTATTTCTTCAGCGGTATTTATTTGTGGTTTACCAATTAATGCTGCTTTAATATCTTCATCATCTTCTCCAAAGTCATCTTCAACATCAATAACTCTTAAAATTTCATCAATACTAGTTACACCAGCCACAACTTTTTCTAAACCATCTTTAAGAAGACTGGTTACATGTTTGTCATAAACTAAATGTCTTAATTCATTTTTTCTAATATTATTAGTGATAGCATCTCTAATTTCTTGGTTAATTATTAAAACTTCATGTAATGCTGTTCTACCACTATAACCATTGATACATTCACTGCATCCTTGCGGAGCATAAATAGCATCAACTTCTTTATTTAAAACTTTTCTAAATAATTCTTTTTCATAATTAGTAGTTGGTCTACTAGCACGACATTTTGGACACAATTTTTTAACTAATCTTTGAGCAATAATGCCAGTTAGGGCGGAACCAAGTAGATAACGTTCAACTTCCATATCTAGTAATCTTTCAATTGTATTAAGAGAGTTATTGGTGTGTATTGTTGATAAAACCAAGTGCCCAGTAATTGATGCTCGAACGGCAATACGAGCAGTTTCATCATCACGAATTTCCCCAATCATTATGATATCTGGGTCTTGCCGTAAGATACTTCTTAAGGTATTACCAAATGTTAAACCAATATCACTCATAACTTGAACTTGATTAATACCAGGAATTTTCATTTCCACTGGGTCTTCAACAGTAATTATATTTTTCGATACAGTATTAAGTATTTGTAACATCGCATAAACGGTTGTTGATTTACCAGTACCAGTAGCACCACTAACTAAAATAATACCATTTGGCATTTTTAATAATTTGTTTATTTTTTCTAAATTTTCATCAGATAATCCTAAATTTTCTAAACCACTGCTACTCATAGAATAATTTAAAATACGAATAACTATTTTTTCACCATCAACTATAGGAAGTGATGAAACCCGAAGGTCTAGGCCACTAGCATCTGTTAAATTCTTTATAGCTCCATCTTGTGGAAGTCTTGTTTCAGTAATATTCATTCCTGAAATTATTTTTATTCTAGTTAAAAGATTTTTCTTTACAAAATTAGGAACTTTAGCATATTCTAAAAGTTCCCCATCTATTCTAATGCGGACATTAAGTTCATTTTCTGTTGGGTCAAAATGGATATCTGATGCTTTTTTATTTATGGCATCAATAATCATTTCATTAACAACATCAACAACAGGTTTATTTTCATAATCAAAATCTCTAAACATCTGTATCACACATACCCTTTATACTAAAAATATTATACACTAATAATTAGCTTTTAACAATATTAAAATTGTATTTATTGAAAATAATTGAATTAATTTTAATTTATTTTTAAATTATATTAAATTTTTAAATTTAGTATATTAAAAAATTTTTAATTATGATACAATATTTAGGGAGGCTTAAATGATTATAGGAATAGATTTAGATGATACCCTAATTGAGACAACCAAAACCGGCAATAAGTATTTAAAAATATTTGTGAAGGATAATAGCATAACTGATTATCATGATTTAGACAAAGATGAATATTTAAGATTTTATGGGATGTATTTATATGATATTCAAAAGTGTGCTCCCCTTAAAAAAGGTGCTTTAGAAGTTTTAAATTATTTGCATAGTAAAAATATTAAAATAGTTATTATTACTGCTCGAGGTACTTTAGGTTTTAGTGAGTCTATTCCCGTAACTTTAGATTATTTAAAAGATCATAATGTAATTTATGATAAAATAATTTTTAAAAAGAATCATAAATCAGCATCAGCCAAACAAGAAAAAATAGATTTATTTATCGATGATAAAGAAAAAGTTTTAGATGAAATAAGAAGAGCAGGAATTAAAACTTTACGTTTTACAAAAAAGGATGAAAAAAGTAATCATGATGTTGTATCATCATGGAAAGAAGTAAAAATATACATTGATAATTTAATCGGGGAGGTAAAAAATGAATGATAGATTAATTGATAGCGATTTAAAACCAGAAGATATTTTTGATAAAAGTATTAGACCAGAATCTTTAGATGAATATGTTGGTCAAGAAAAGATTAAAGAAAATTTACGAATTTTTATTCAGGCCGCCAAAATGCGAAATGAACCACTTGACCATGTGCTTTTATATGGTCCACCAGGTTTAGGTAAAACCACACTTGCTCATATTATAGCTAATGAAATGGGGTCAAACATTAAGACAGCAACGGGTCCATCAATAGAAAAAAGTGGCGATCTAGCGGCTATACTTTCAACTCTTGAACCGGGGGATGTTTTATTTATTGATGAAATTCATCGTATTCCGTCATTTATTGAGGAAATACTTTATTCAGCAATGGAAGATTTTACAATAAATATTGTGATAGGTACTGAAGGAAAAAGCAGAAGTGTTAAAATTGATTTACCACCATTTACTTTAGTTGGAGCAACAACTAGAGCAGGTGATCTATCAAGTCCTTTAAGAGATAGATTTGGTATTGTTAATAAACTAGAATTTTATTCTGATGAAGAACTTGGAGATATTGTCAAGCGTACTAGCCATGTTTTAGACATGAATATCGATGATGATGCGGCGGTAGAACTGGCTAAAAGAAGTAGAAAAACCCCAAGAATTGCCAATCGTTTATTTAAAAGAGTTAGGGATTTTGCTCTAGTTGAAGGCACCGGCAAAATTGATTTAGCCATAACTTTAGATGCTCTAGATCGCCTTAATGTCGATAAATATGGTTTAGATACAATTGATATTGAGTATCTTGAAGCCTTAATTAATAAATTTAATGGAGGTCCTGTTGGAGTTGAAACAATATCTACGGCAATTGGTGAGGAAATAACTACTATTGAAGATGTTGTTGAACCATTTTTATTACAAGAAGGATTTATTAAAAGAACTAGAAGTGGTCGAGTTGCTTGTGAAAAATCATATGAACATTTAGGAATGGATCACAACAGAAGTCTTTTTGAAAGTGGGGGATTATTTTGATTTTAGATGGTAAAAAAGTTAGAGATGAAATACTTGCTAAAATAAAAGCAAAGATAGCTAAAGAAAAATTAGATATTAAACTAGCAATTATTTTAGTGGGTGATGATGAAGCAAGTAAAATATATATTAAAAATAAAGAAAAGTATTGTGATATGGTTGGTATAGCTGTAGAAAAATATAAGTTATCATCAGAAACCGAAGAAAAAGAGATTATTAATTTGATTGATAAATTAAATAATGATGAATCAGTTACAGGCATTATATTACAAAGTCCAGTGCCAGAAGGTATTGATTTTAATAAATGTAGTAATTTAATAAAACCTGAAAAAGATGTTGATGGTTTTACCAAAAATAATATATATTATTTATATTTAGGTAAAAAAACTGTCTTGCCTTGTACTGTTAAAGGAATTATTAAATTACTGGAATACTATAAAATTCCTATTAGTGGGGCAAACGTTGTAATAGTTGGTCGTGGTAATATTGTGGGGCATCCATTAAGTTTAGCATTTGAAAATATGGATGCAACAGTTACACTTGCCCACTCTAAAACCCAAAATTTAGCGGAAATTACCAAAAATGCTGATATATTAATAAGTGCAACTGGTGTAAAACACTTGATAACTAAGGACATGGTAAAATATGGATCTACTGTAATAGATGTTGGAGTAACTCGAGTGGATGGTAAAATATATGGTGATGTCGATTTTGAAAATATTAAAGATATCGCAAGATATATTACACCTAATCCTGGTGGAGTTGGTCCGATGACTGTTGCAATGATTATAGATAATTTAGTTGAAATGGAGGAAAGAAAAAATGGATAAGATTTTAGAAAATGCTTTAAGAAAGGAGCGAGTTAGACAAGAGGCTAATATTGAGTTAATTGCATCCGAGAATTATGTATCAAATGACATATTAAAATTACAAGGAAGTATCCTAACCAATAAGTATGCGGAAGGATATCCCGCTAAAAGATATTATGGTGGTTGTGAATTTATCGATGTATTTGAAGATACTGCTAGAGAATATGCTAAAGAGTTATTTGGAGCTAAATTTGCTAATGTTCAACCACACTCTGGTTCAAGTGCTAATATGGCTATATATAGAGCTTTACTTAATCATGGTGATAAAGTAATGGGTATGAATTTATCTAATGGGGGACACTTAACTCATGGACACAAAATGTCTTTTAGTGGAATGGATTATGAAATTGTTGATTATGATGTTGATCCTGAAACAGAAGTGATTGATTATGATGCTTTAAGAGAAAAAGCAAAGCGCGAAAAACCAAAAATGATTATTGCGGGAGCTAGTGCTTATTCTCGTACTATTGATTTTGAAAAGTTTAGAGAAATTGCAGATGAAGTTGGAGCTTATCTTTTTGTTGATATGGCTCATATTGCAGGTTTAGTTGCGGCAGGACTTCATCCATCTCCAGTACCATTCGCCGATGTTGTAACAACAACTACTCATAAAACTTTGCGGGGACCTCGGGGTGGTTTAATTTTAACCAATAATGAAGAAATTGCTAAAAAAATAGATAAAATAGTTTTCCCAGGCATTCAAGGTGGTCCTCTAATGCATGTTATTGCAGCTAAAGCACAGTGTTTCTACGAAGCACTACAACCGGAATTTAAGGATTACCAAAAACAAGTACTTAAAAATATTATAGCTTTATCAGAAACTTTAAAAGAAGAAGGTTTCCATGTTGTATCCAATGGTACAGATAATCATTTAATTTTAGTTGATGTTAAAAGCGCTTGTGGTATAACTGGTAAGGACGCACAAAATCTTCTTGATAAAATACATATCACAGTTAATAAAAATACAATACCTAATGACACAGAAAGTCCAATGGTAACTAGTGGTATAAGATTAGGTTCACCTGCCATGACGACCCGCGGCTTAAAAGAAGATGATTTTAGGAAAATTGGTACAATTATTGCTAGAGCCTTAAAAAATCATGATAATGAAGAAATACTACAAGAACTTGATAAAGAAGTACTAGATATTACAAGTAAATATCCATTATGGTATGAATAAGGTGAGTTATGTCAAAGTGGGATAAAGATTATATTAAATTATGTAAAACTATATTAAGTGAGGGAGTAGAAGTAGAAAATAGAACAGGTATTAATACTATTAAAATACCTAGTTATCATTTGCACTTTGATCTTCGCAAAGAATTTCCATGCCTTACAACAAAACAATTATATTTTCGCCAAGCAATAACCGAAATGCTTTGGATTTATCAAGCTAAGTCCAATGATGTTCGTTGGCTACAAGAGCGGAATGTTCATATTTGGGATGAATGGGAAATAGATGAAGAAGGATACTGGAGTGCTACCCAAAATGTTTTAGAAAATGGCAAAATGGTTAAAAAAGAAGTTAAGAAAAACTTTGGTAAAGAATATGCCCATACTATTGGAACCGCTTATGGATATATTGTAAATAAATTTAATTTTACTGATAAATTAATAAATACACTAAAAAACAATCCAAGTGATCGTAGGCTCGTAATATCTTTGTGGCAAGATGACTATTTAGATACGGCCGTTCTTCCAAGTTGTGTATGGTCAACAGAATGGGACGTTACTAATGGTTACTTAAATTTATGGGTTCATCAAAGAAGTTGTGATGTACCACTAGGACTTCCATTTAATGTAACTCAATATTCAGTATTATTATCCATGATTGCCCAAGTCTGCAATCTTAAAGCAGGTACAATAGATTATTCGATTAAAGATGCTCATATCTATGTCAATCAAATTGATGGTATAAAAGAACAAATCAAAAGATTTGATGAACTTGGTGATAAAGATGCCCCAACTTTATGGTTAAATCCAGAAATTAAAGATTTTTATGAGTTTGATAACTCTAAAGAATTAAAAGATATTAAAATTAAAAACTATGAACATTTAGGACCAATAAAATTTGAAGTAGCAAAATAAAGGAAGTGATTAAGTGATTAGTATTATTGCAGCAATAGGTAAAAATAATGAACTTGGCAAAGATAATAATTTAATATGGCATATTAAAGGGGATTTAGCTCATTTTAAAGAACTTACTATGCATAAAAAAATAGTAATGGGTGCATCAACTTATAAATCTTTACCTAAAAAATTAGAAGGAAGAGAATATATAATTTTATCAAAGTCTTTAAGTAATATTTCTGATGCCAGGATTTATCAAAATTTTGATGATTTGCTTGCATATCTAAATATTTTAGATGAAGAAGTCATGATTATTGGTGGTGCTAGTATTTATAAATTATTTTTGCCTTATGCAGAAGTATTATACTTAACAGAAATAGATAGTGTAGCTGATGCTGATGTTTATTTTCCAGAATTTGATAAAAAGGCATTTACTAAAACATTTTCAGAAGAACATGTTGATAATGATATAAAATATAAATTTGTAACATATGTGAGGTTGAAATGAAAGGTAAATTAATAATAATCGAAGGAACAGATTGTTCCGGTAAAGAAACCCAAGCTAAAAGAGCAATAGAAGTTCTAAAATCTAAAAATATTCCCGTATTTGAATTTGCTTTTCCTAATTATAGTTCTCCAACAGGTAAAATTGTTGGAGGCCCATATTTAGGAAAGCCATCTATTTGTGAAGGTTGGTTTCCTGAAGGTGCCACCAATGTTGATGGCCTAGTTGCATCTGCCTACTTTGCGGCAGATAGAAGGTACAATATCAATATTATTAAAGAACATCTAGCTAAAGGTGAAGTAGTAATAGTAGATAGATATGTTGAATCTAATATGGCTCATCAAGGTGGTAAAATTAAAGACAAAAATGCTAGACTAAAAATGTATGAAAAATTAGATAAATTAGAATTTGATATAATGGAACTGCCTAGACCAGATGCTGTTATATTTTTATACATGCCTTATGAATATGCAAGCATTCTAAAACAAAGCCGTAAGGAAACACCAGATCAACATGAATCTAGTAAAGAACACTTAAAACAAGCAGAATCCGCTTATCTGGAACTTACTGAAATTTATAATTATATTAAAATTGATTGTGTTAAAGATGATGTAATTAGAACAATTGATGATATAAATAAAGAAGTTGTCGAAAAAATAGAGGGTGTAATAAATGTTAGATGAATATGATTATTATTTACCACAGGAATTAATTGCTCAAACACCTCTAAAAAACAGAAGTGACTCTAAACTTTTAGTTATGGATAAAGTAACTGGAGAGTTAAGGGAAGATGTCTTTAAAAATATCATTGATTATTTAAATCCTGAAGATATTTTAGTTTTAAATGATACTAAAGTAATACCTGCAAGACTAATCGGCGAAAAGATAGACACTTATGCAGTCATTGAACTTTTACTTTTAAGGAATACCCAAGGAGATATTTGGGAGTGTCTTGCTAAGCCCGCCAAGAGATTGCACGAGGGAACTATCATTTCTTTTGGGGATGGTTCTCTTAAAGCTGAGGTTATCGAAAAAAAGGATGAAGGCATTGTTCATGTTAAGTTATTATATGAAGGAATATTAATGGAAATATTAGAGCATTTAGGTACAATGCCACTTCCGCCATATATTCATGAAACTTTGAGTGATCAATCTCGTTACCAAACTGTTTATGCCAAAAACATTGGTTCAGCAGCAGCTCCAACTGCGGGGTTACATTTTACAAACGAACTTTTAGAAAAAATAAAGGAAAAAGGAATTACATTAGTATATGTAACTCTTCACGTAGGTTTAGGAACTTTTAGACCAGTTGAAGTTAGTGATATAACAAAACATCATATGCATAGTGAATATTATATTTTAACTAAAGAAGCAGCAGATATATTAAATAATGCTAAAGGCAAAATATATGCTGTAGGAACAACTTCAACAAGAGTATTAGAAACAGTAAGAAAAAACAATGAAAAGTTTGTTCCATGTAGTGGTAATACTGACATATTTATTTATCCAGGTTTTAAATTTAAAGCTATAGATGGTCTAATTACTAATTTTCATTTGCCTAAAAGTACTTTACTAATGTTAGTTTCAGCATTATCAAGTAAAGAAAAAATACTAAATGCCTACGATTATGCAATAAAACATAATTTTAGATTTTTTTCATTTGGTGATGCTATGTTTATTAAATAAAAAACCTTTAAATTATCTAGATTTAAAGGTTTATTCTATTTCTAATTCTTTTAATTTCTCTTTTTGATGGCAAATTAATGCTTTCAAACAACCCTGAAAAATCAAAATCTATAGTTGATCTTTTTTGCTTATAAGCTAAAATAATTTCGGAAAAGCAATGAATAATTTCTTCATTAATTTTTGCAGAAATGAGAAGTTGCTTAAAATCATAAGGTCCATAATTAGCAATAATATGTTCAAAATCTGCATGATAAAATAAACATAATGCACTAATAAATGCTTTGGCTAAATCATCTATTTTTTGGGGACTTGTAAAATATTCATAGAAATAATAACATGTCGGAGGTTTTTCCAAAGAATCTAATTCGATGCCTAAATCCCAATCAATAAATACAGCATTGTCACCTTTAATTAAAATATTGGCATTACGAACATCATTAAATATAAAGTATTTATGAATTTCACTTAAATTGGCAAAAATACTAGCAATTATTTTTTTTACATCAATATTTTTGAATCCATAATATAATAATTCATCAATATTTAAACTGCCATCAATATATGGCATTTCATATCCAAAAATTTTTGAATCTTTTAATAAATTAATTGGCAAAACTAAACCAGGGATATTTTCAAGACTAGAAATATATTTTAAAAAAGCTATACGGCTTGGCATATCATCGTAGCATGAAAAATCACATATTTTATATAATGTATGTTGAGGGCCCCAAAATAAGTTGTGATCATATTCTTCATAATTTTCTACTTCTTTTCTAGCAATTTTTATCATAATTTCTCCTATAGCGATATATTATATCATATTTTTAGAAATTATTCATAATTTTTATTAAGGAGGAAATTATGAATTTAATAATACCATTTACAAAAGATATTAAATTTACATCAAATATTAGTGAAATTACTATTATTTCACTAAAACATGAATTTACAGTTAATAACGATGAAATTCTAGGTAATTTTATAGTTAGTGGGGATTATAAAACACATGAATTAAGTGTTAATAAAGAGCATTTTGAAATTTATAAAGATTTAAAATTATGGATTTATGATAATTGTACTGATGGAATCTAATAGAATTACAAATTATTCTTCTTCACTTTTTTTTGAATAAATGATACAATATTGTCATAGAGAAAGGAGTTACATTGTGAAAAATAAATATAATATGTCAAAAGCAGATAATATTTTTTTTGCTAAAAGAAAATTGGTAGATAATATTTATAAAAGTGCTAATTTGGAAGGAATTGCTATTACTTTTGCTGATACATATGCCTTTATGAATAATGTAAATAATGGAAATATTTCTGTTGATGATATGCTAAAGCTAAAAGGTTTAAAGGATGCTTGGCAATTGGTTTTAGACACAATTGATGAACCTCTAACAATTGATTACATAAAAAAAGTTCATTTTGATATTTGTAAAGGTCAAAATATCCATCCACTTGGAGAATTTCGTGATAAAGGCGTAGGAATCACTGGAACTTCTTGGAGACCAAAACTTCCAAGCGAATGCGATTATGAATCAGAATTAAAAGAAATATTAGATATTGAAAATGAATTAGATAGATGTATTATACTTTTTTGTTGGATACAAAGAAGTCAAATGTTTTTAGATGGCAATAAAAGAGTTGCTAATTTGGTAGCTAATAAAGAAATGATAAGAAATGGTCAAGGAATTATAGCTGTGCCAGTAGAAAAAATCGGAGACTATTTTGTTAAATTAATAAAATATTATGAAACAAATGATATGAAAGATTTAAAATTATGGATTTATGATAATTGTATTGATGGAATTTAACAAAACTGATTGAAATTCACTTGTAATATTAGATTGATTGTTATATAATTTATTCATCGGCACCACGCTACTTTCTATGATAAATTAATAATAGCAGAAATGGTGCCGAAAATCAATTTTAAGAGAGATTTTAAGTTAGAGGTATAATATCTCTAATTTTTATTTTATAAAAAACTGTCCAGAGGTTATCAATTTAGATTATATCCGAGTGATGAACAAAAAAAGTTAATCAATCAAACTATTGGTTGTTCTAGATTTATATATAATCATTTTTTAGAAGAACGAATAAATGAATATAAAAAAACAGGTATATCAAAAACTTGTTATGAACAAATAAAAGAAATACCACAATTATATAAAGATTATCCCTGGTTAAAAGAAGTAGATAGTTGCAGTTTAAGAGCACCTGTATTTTATTTGGAAAATGCATATCATAGATTTTTTACTCAAAATAATGGTTTTCCTAAATTTAAAAATAAAGATACAGGTAATAGTTATAAAACCAATAATATTAAAAATACTTATAAAGATAAAAACTATGAAAGTATAAAAATAGATTTAAAAAATAGAACAATAACATTACCAAAGTTAAAAAAAGTACCTATCAGAGGTTATAGAAATAAAGAAGTCTTTGTCGGCGATATAAAAAGTGCAGTTATAAGAAGAGAAGGGCTTAAGTATTATGTAAGTGTATTAGTAGAAGTTCCACTAATACTACCTCCATTTCAACCTAGAAGTATTGTAGGACTAGATTTAGGAATAAAAGATTTAATAATAACTAGTCATAATGAAAAGATAGAAAACAATTTAGAATACACAAATATTAATAAAAGAATAAAGGGATTACAAAAAGCACTTGCAAGATGCCAAAAAGGAAGTAAAAATAGAGAGAAAATAAAATTAAAAATAAAACGAGCATATATGAAATTAAAGAATATCCGTAAGCATATAATCCATGATATAACAAATAAAATAATTAAAGATAATGATATTATCGTCATGGAAGATTTAGATATTAAAGCAATGTATCAAACGAGAAGTATAGCCAAACATTTAGTGAATATCCCATTAGCTGAAATAAAACGAGTCTTGGAATATAAGTGTCGTTAAAGACAATAACTGGATGTATATGGGTGGATATGATTGGACTATTTCCCACAATTCGGGCACTTCGAGCTATGCGTTCCGTGTGGACATCGCTGGTTCTGTCGCTTACGACTATGTGGACGACTATGGCAGTGCAGTGCGGCCGTCCTTCTACCTAAACTCTGTTGTTCAATATTCTTCTGGAATTGGAACAGAATCCGACCCAATTCGTTTGGTGGTTGATTCATCTGATTCAACCACCAAACGAACCAACCACTCCAACTCCTCCAACAACTCCCGCCCCAGAACTTGAAGAACCATCTGGACCACCAACTGGAGAAAGTCCTGGTTGGGATGATATTTAAAATCTAGTATTAATTTACTAGATTTTTCTTTGCATAAAATATAAAAGTAATCATAAGTATTATTAGGGAGGAATTTTATGAACTTAATAATACCATTTACTAAAGATATTAAATTTAATTCAAATATTAGTGAAATTGTTAGTATTTCACTAGAACATGACTATACGGTTAATGATGGAGAGATTTTAGGTAATTTTATTGTTTCTGGTGATTATAAATCACATGAAGTAAGTGTTAATAAAGAACACTTTGAATATGTATTGCCATTTTCAGTTGAACTAACTACCAGAATTGATCGGGATTCTGTAGATTTTAGTATTGAAGATTTTACTTATGAAATTAAAAACAATGATACCCTAGAAGTTAGAATAGAATATAGTGTTAATGCTCTAGAAGAAAAAGAAGAAGTAAAAGAAGAGATAGAAGAAGAACCTTTATTTGAAAGGGTGGAAGAAGATGTAACTTTAGAAGATATGTTAGATAAAATTAATGAAGATATAAGAGATGATGAAGAAGCAGAAGAAACTGATAAGGAGGATACTATGGAAACTGAAGTAATAGAACAAAGAGATGTTACAGAAGATGATAAAAAAACTATAATTGATAGTATAAATGATGCTGATGATGCTTTTGTTACATATCATATTCATATTATGAAAGAAACTGATACTATTGATTCAGTATGTACTAAATATAATACTACTTCTAATATTTTAAGTGAATATAATGATTTAAGTACTGTTGCTATCGGAGATAAATTAATAATACCTGATATTAATGAATAGATCTCTTGATATCTTAAAAGCCATTTATAAGCCTTATAGATATACTATAAAAGGAAAAGCAACAATACTTGAAACAACTTCTGGTGATTTTATCATCAAAGAAAAAAATAAAGATCTAAATGAACTTTATAATTATTTAATAAGTAGAGGATTTGATAATTTTCCAAAATTAATAGATTCATCAAGAAAAGATTTAAATGTTTTTGAACATGTTGAAAGTATTAATATGCCTAAAGAACAGATGTGTGATGATATAATTGATTTAATAGCTAGTTTACATAATAAAACTAGCTATTTTAAAGAAGTAAGTGAAGATAAATTTAAAAGTATTTATGAAGATATTAAAAGTAATATAAGTTTTTTAAAAAATTATTATGATACAATGTATGAAATAGGTTTTAATGAAGAATATATGTCACCTTCAACTTATCTATTTATGAGGAATTTCTATAAAATAAATGCAGCTCTAGATTTTTGTGAGCAGGAGATAGATGAATGGTATGAATTAATTAAGGGGGAGACTAAAATAAGAGTAAGTGTAGTTCATAATAATTTAAGTATTGAGCACTTTTTAAAAGGAAATAAGGAAGTGCTTATAAGCTGGGATAATTATCTTATTGATACTCCAATAATAGATATAGTAAAACTTTATAAAAATGAATATTTAAATATGAATTTTAGTGAAATATTAGAAAGATATTTTTATAAGTTCCCTTTACTAAATTATGAACAAAAGCTATTATTTGTTCTAATTACTATACCTCCAGAAATTAAAGATAGTCATAATGAATTTAATAAATGTAAAAATATTAGTAAAGTTATAGATTATGTCTTTAAAACTGAAGATCTAATACGGCCATATTATACGGAAGAGGAAGAAGAAAAATAAAAATATTTCTAAACAAAGTAAAAATATATTCCACCGAAATGGTAAAATTAAAGTAATAATTAATTGATAAAATATTAAAATAGCTAAAATAAATAATATAATAATAGTAAAACCACTATTAGGCCTTCTACCACATGGATACATATAACCACCTAATGTATTATATGTATCCATATTTTTATTGGCTAAACTAAAAACATCTTGTTTTAATGTTTTTTTTAATGTATACTTATTATAGAGGGATGTTATGAAAAAAGGTTTTGTTTTCATTGAAACTATTATTACAGTAGTTGTATTATGTGCATCATTAATTTATTTATATTCTTCATATAGTAGTATGATTAATAATGAAGAAGCTAGAGTATACTATGATGATGTTGCATATATTTATAAGGCCAGTTATTTAAGGGATTATTTACTTAATAATTCAGAGATTGAAACGGTTAAATCTATAGCATTAAACGATTCTTATGTGGAATTTATAGGTTCTTTGTATAGTGGATTAATTTTAGATGATGAACAAAGAACTGATTTTCAGTATATTTGCAATAGTTTCAATGTTAAACAAATGCTTTTGATATCAAGTGATTTGATAAGTGAATGTGACGGACACGAAAGTAGTGGGATATGTTATGATTCTTATGATAAATTGTCTTACAATTTGCGTAATTATGTTATGTCATTAAATGATACATCTTATGATTATTTTTTAGTAGTAGAATTTTCAGAAAAAATAAATGATAATAATTCAAATGATAATATTGGTAAAATTACTTCTTGTACCGAAGGTACTGATATAAGATGTCATTCTTATTATGTATCATTAGCTATATAGGTGAGTTATGAAAAAAGGTTTTTTATCTACTTCAATGGTTTATTCGTTTTTTTTAGTATTTTTAATGGTATTAATATTTATTTTAGCTAATTTAATTAATAATAGAACATTAGTGTCAAGAATAAATAGTGATATTAAAGAGAGCATTTATAGTAGTAGTTTCTCCGGTTATTTAATTAACAATGATATTGATAATTTAGTTTATCATAATAATGATGAATTAAATGATAATTCCTATCGTTTTGTAGGTGATGCTAATAATAATTATGTTTGTTTTGCAACTGATATAACACCATGCCCCGCAGAAAATTTATATCGTATCATCGGTGTAATCGATGGTAAGGTAAAACTAATAAAAGATACTCCAATTACTAATTTTGCAATTGATGAGGTAACAAGTACATATTCCGCAACTGATTTAGTTACTTACTTAAACACTTCTAATGAATCGAATTATTATGATACAATACTTGTTTATAGTGATTTAATAGCTACAACCTATTATTACATTGGCGGTATTTCTAGTTTATCTTCTGATAGATTAGAAGTATATAATGCTGAAATGTCTTCATCTAGTATTTTAAGACAAGTGGGCCTTATGTATATAAGTGATTATTTATATGCGGAAGATTCTGGCAATAATTGGTTAAGAGTTAATGCCGATACTTGGTTTATTACGCAAAATGCAAGTGATATTGTTGATGGTGAATATCCTATTAATAATTATTACTATTTAAATGCTAATGGTGAAATAAATTTAGGAGCTATTAATTTACCAAAAAATATTAAACCGGTATTTTATCTTAAGAATAGTGTTAAAATATTAAGTGGTAGTGGTATGAGTGATGATCCATATTATGTCGGAGGTAATAATGTTTAATAAAAAAGGAACTACTTTAATGGAAGTTATAATAAGTATTGCACTAATTTCAATAGTTTTGGCATTTATGATTAAATTGTTAGTTGATTTAAATAATACAGAGTCTAATAATAGTTATGCTAAAAGTAATCAAATAAATAGAACAGAAATAACAAGATTAATTATGGATGACATTAAAGATAAAGAAATAACGAGAGTTACTGATATTGGTTCTTTAGAAGACAAGTTGGTTATTAATTTTGAATTTAGTGATAGAAGTTCATCTACAATTGAGTGTAATACAAATGAAATAGTTTATACACCATCAACAGGAAGCAATGATATAAGGCGTTGGACGTTAGATGAAGGAGAATTTTATGTATCTAAAGCTAATATTTATTATAATCGAAGAGAAGATACATCAGGTAACTTTCGGGTTTATACTTTAACAATTGACATTGAAATTCATACACCAAATGATATAAATAACTCTACTGTAATAGATGAAGATACTGATAGTTTAATATCTTATAATAATCCTCAAGATGATATATTAATTAGCTATGTTGGAGCAAAGGAAATTGAATTAACTGATAATATTGAATGTTTAGGATATGCTTGTAATAATGAATTTGTAGTTTATAATAAACCACTTGTTACTGATGTAATTACTAGCAGTAATACCAATAGTATTACTCTTGCAGTAACTGCCAGTGAGGGTGATAGTCCTATCAATAATTATTATTATTCAATTAATGATGGCGAATATATAAGTAGTACAAGTAATAGATATACATTTAATAATTTAACTGCTAATACAACATATAATTTTAGAGTATATGTCGATGATACATTAGGGTATTTTTCTAATGTCTACAATTTGACTGCGAATACTAGCTCTTATATAAGTCCTGTTGTAAATAGTGTAAGTATTACTGGTACAACTGCTAATAGTATTTCAGTAAGAGTCAATGCTAGTGGGGGAACAAACAATGTAGCAAGATATTATTATTCCATCAATAATGGTTCGTATTCTAGTTCTACATCTAATTCCTATACATTTAATGGTTTAACTGCTGGACAAACATATAATATAAGAGTATATGTTACGGATACTAATAGAGTACAGTCCAATATTGCTAATACTACAGCTACAACAGATGAAATTGCAACTTTATGTAATCCTGGAACAAATTTAGCTACTTGTATTAAAAGTTTATATTCAACTGACGGAGTTAATGATTTATATTATCATAATGGAAGTGGTACATATGGGTCAATGGAAGCTAGAGACAATAGTTATCGTTATAGTGGCGCATCACCAGATAATTATGTCTGCTTTGGTACTAGCTCTAGTAGTTGTTCAAGTAGCAATTTATATCGAATAATAGGAGTATTTGGCAATCAAGTTAAATTGATGAAAAACAGCGCTTATGGAGAAGGTATACAATGGAGTTGCAGTAACTTTAATCCTTTAGTGACATGTGGTACTGTTGGCGATTCTAATTCTAATGATTGGAGTATAAGTCAATTAAGCGTTTATTTGAATGATGTGTATTTAAATGGATTGGGTAGTACTTGGTCAAATAAGATTGCGACATCAACTTGGTATATTGGTGGAGGATATAGAGCAAACATTAGTGATGTTAATGCTAGAACAACTTATAATTACGAGGTCGGTTCTAATCGGGTTAATCGAACTCAAAGAGCTAAAATAGCACTTATGTATGTTAGTGATTTTTCCTATGCGGCTGAAGGTAGATGTTGGTCATACCCACCAACCGAATATAATCAGGCTAATCAGGATTGTGACAATTGGATGGGAGGGTTAACTCAAAATGAATGGACACTTTCGCGAATTGCAGATAATCGTGGTGCTTATGCTATACAACATTCATCGACTGGTATGAGTTCCAGAATAAATGTCGGTAGTACTTTAACATATAGTACATTATTAGTTAGACCTGCCTTTTATCTTAATTCAAATGTGACTTACACTGGTGGTATGGGAACAATGAGTGATCCTATTAGGATAAATTAAAATATAATTGTTAATATAACAGCTATTATAGTTTGATAAATTCTACCTTTAAAGAAGTATTTATATTCTAAATCAGTTTCATCAAGTATACATTTAACTTGCGTATGAATTGAAAGCCCACTAAAAGATATAAAAATCATCGCAATAATTTCTTTGAAAGGAATACTATTATTAATTAACATATTTAAGCCTTGAGTCATTTCTAGGATACCTCTAAAATAAATATTTAAATTTAAAATATTGCTAATTACTAAATAAAAAGTTATAGTACCCAAGACCATTGTCGTTGTACTCATTGCTTTTTTTATGGAATTAGTTAAATTAATTTTGCTTTTATTATTATATTTAGGGCTTTTATCTAATTTTTTGTGAAAAATAAAATAAATAATTATATTACTTAAATAATGAATTATCATTAATTTAATAGTAATAAAATTAGATTTAAAGATCGAATTTAACATTGAATATAAAAATAAGGGATTAGAAAAGTAAGTAAATAAAAGAGTTATATGAGCATTATTTTTCGATATTTTGTTATTCTTATATAAATTAGTTATAATATATGCACTAGTTGGTGTTCCACTAAGCAAAGACATAACAAAAACATAAATACTTGTATTTTTAAAAAGAGAGGCAAAATCTGCACTAATTAAGATATCATTAACAATAATCATAATAAATAAGTAGGGAAAAACTTTATAAAGCCAAAGTTCAACGGCTAGAATTGTACTATCTAAAACAGTTGTATAGTTTTTAAAAATTAGAAAAATAAGTATAAGAATTGTCAAATAAAGTAATTTTCTTTTCATATATGCATCCTTTTTTGGTATAATTAATTAGGTGATACATTTTGTTTAATAAAATATATGATGCAATAAAGAAATTTATAATTGATAATTATAAATTTTTAATAGCTTGGTTAATTATATTATTTTTATTTTTTTATGAACTACCATATGTAATTTATACTCCTGGAGGGATAGTAAATTTGGAAGATAGAATTGTTGTAAATGGTGAAGAAGATATTACTGGTGGTTCATTAAATATGAGTTATGTTTCTTTAGTTAAAGGTACAATTCCGATGTTACTTTTGTCATATATCATTCCTAATTGGGATATACTACCAAGTGAAGAGATAACTAGAGAAGATGAATCAGTAGATGAACTTTTGGAATTAGAAAAGTTATATATGACATCTTCTATTGATAATGCTACAATTTTAGCCTTTAGAAAAGCCAATAAAGAATTAAATATAACCAGAGAAGTTAATAATATTGTCTATATTGCTGATGAAGCAAAGACTGATTTAAAAATATATGATGAATTATTAAGTGTTGATGGTAAAACTGTTAGCACAGTAGATGAATTAAGAGAATATATTAATACTTTAAGAGCGGGAGATAGTGTGACATTACTTGTAAATCGTGATGGCCGGGAAAAAGAGTGTAGTGCAGAAGTTTATAAAACATCTGATGGCCTAAAGGTGGGAATTTCTTTCCTAACTACTTATGAGTATGAAACAATTCCAGAAATTGAAGTATCTACTAAAGATAGTGAGTCCGGATCGAGCGGAGGATTGATGCTTAGTTTAGCCATTTATAATGCTATTAGTGATGAAGATATTACTAAAGGCCGTATTATTGTTGGTACTGGAACAATTGATATTCTGGGTAATGTTGGAGAAATTGATGGCGTTAAATATAAGTTACTTGGAGCACATAAAAATGATGCTGAAATATTTTTGTGTCCAATGGAAAATTATGAAGAGGCATTGCAAGTAAAAGAAGAATTTGATTTAGATATTGCTATTCATGGAGTAGCCACATTTGATGAAGCTTTAGAATATTTGTTAAATAATTAATTTTTCCTTGACAAAATGTAAATAATGTGTTCTAAATTTTTCAAAAAAGTTAATTAAAAATAGCAAAAAACACATGTAAAATAATGTAAACGCATGTAAACTTTACATTATTTTTTTGCACTAATTTTTTGGCTAAAGTATGCCAAAAAATGAAGATTGATAAAAATTTTTGAAAAAAATTTAGTCTAAAAAAAAGAATTTGGAGTATTTTTGTTGAAATTATATTATAGAGGGAGAAAAACTCTCTTTAGAAAGGAGGAAAAATGCAAATACTTGAAAATAAGTATATTACTGTTGGAATTATTGCAGCATTATGCTTTATCATTATCGTTTTAAGTGGCGTTAGTTTATATCTTTATAATCGGGAACCTAATTGTGCTATAGATTCTAGTGTTTTAACTAAAGATATTCAAACAGATACTGAAGAAAAAGCGGAAGATACTCCAGAAGTAATTCATGTGGAAATTAAAGGTGCTGTTAAAAATCCTGGTGTTTATGAAGCAAAGAATGATGAAATCATCAATGATATCATTGCTAAAGCTGGTGGCCTTAATAATGATGCTTATACCGATAATATCAATTTGAGTAAAAAAGTAAGTGATGAATTAGTAATATATGTTTATACTAAAGATGAAATAGAAGATGATTCTAGCAAAAAAGCAACAAATAATTCTAAATCTAGCGAAAATAGCTACAATATTGAGACATATACTGAAGGAAAAGTTAGTATCATTAGTAGTAATGATACCCAAACTAATCAAGAAAATAGCACTACCCTTATCAATATTAATACAGCTGATGCAGCAAAATTAGAAGAATTACCAGGCATTGGAGCAACAAAAGCCAATAGTATAATTGCTTATCGAGAAGAAGTTGGTGGTTTTAAATCTATTGAAGATTTAAAAAATGTCAGTGGTATTGGTGATGCAACGTTTGAAAAACTTAAAGATTATATTACGGTGTAATATAATCTTTCTCACCATGTTTATATTTATTTTTATCTATTGTTTAATTACTACCAAAGTAATTCAATATGAATCTATTTATAATGGTGATGAGACAAGTATTACTGGCAAAATCATAAGTTATAGTATTAATGGTAATAAATTAAAAATAAATATTAAAGATCAAGAAGAGATAATTGCCACTTATTATATTGAAACCCAAGAAGAACTGGCCTATTTAAAAGAAAATATTGGTATTGGTAATACAATAACAGTAAATGGTTCTCTAAATAGACCTCTAAATAATACAATACCTAATACTTTTAATTATAAAAAATATTTATATAATAGTAAAATATATTATTTATTTGATGCCCATTCTTATAGTATAAAAAATGATAATAGCTTACTAGAAAAAGCCAAAGACTATTTAATTAAAAGAGCATATAATAGTAAAAATAGTGAATATTTATTAGTTTTAGTTCTAGGTGATAAAGCACTAATTAGTAGTGATGAATATAATACCTATCAAAATAATGGTACATCCCATTTACTTGCCGTATCAGGTTCACACATTACAGTTATTCTTTTAGTGTTATCATTTTTCTTAAAAAAATCAAAAGAAGTACCAAAACTCATTATAATATCCTTGATTTTATTGTTTTTTGCTTTTGTTACTAACAATGCTCCTGCAGTAAATAGAGCTATTTATTTCTTTATTATTAATCGTATTAATAAATTAGGAAATTTAAAATTATCCAATATCCAAGTTTTATTTATTACGGCTTTTATTCTATTATTACTAGATCCGTTTACATTGTATGATTTAGGATTTATCTATTCATTTTGTATATCTTTGGGAATAATGTATTATAGCGATAAATTAAATGGCAATATTTTTATTGTAACTTTAAAGGTTAGTATAATTGCCTTTTTATTTAGTTTACCAATAAGTAGTTATATTAATTATGAGATTAATATTTCATCAATTCTTATTAATTTAATATTTGTTCCTTGGATATCTTATATTGTATTTCCTGCTTCTATAATTACTTTTATATTTCCAATATTTAACCCAATATTAAACATTTTATTATCAATTACTAATGTATTAAATAATATCGGAGAATTTATTTCTATATTTATAAATATTCCCAAAATGCCTTTAATTATAGCTTTTGTTTTATTTATTTTATTATTACTTATGAAAAACAATAAAAAGTATTTATATGTAATTATAATTATTTTAGGACTTATAAAATTATCACCATTAATAAATAGTAGTTATGAAATATATTATCTAGATATTAATCAAGGTGATAGTGCTATTATCATTACCCCACATAAAAGGGATGTAATAATGATTGATACTGGAGGAAAAATTACTTATGAAGTAGAAGATTGGAAAAAAGGAAATAAAACCTATAATTTAAGTGATAATACTATTAAGTTTCTAAAAAGTAAAGGTATTACAAAAATAGATTATTTAATAACTACTCATGGCGATTATGATCACTTGGGTGAGGCTCAAAACATAGTAAATAAACTAACTGTTAAAAATGTCATATTTAATAATGATACTTATAATGCTTTAGAATTAGAATTAATAGGTGTTCTTAATGATAAGAATATAAAATATTATCAAAATATTAAAACTTTAAATATTACTAATAATACAATATATTTTTTAAATAATAATTTATATGATAATGAAAATAATAATTCTAATATTTTATATTTTAGTATTTATGGTAACAAATTTCTTTTCATGGGTGATGCGGGAGTTAAAGCGGAAGAGGATTTAATGAATAAATATAATTTAGAGAATATTACAGTTTTAAAAGTAGGTCATCATGGCAGTAATACAAGCTCATCTAAAAATTTTATTGATTATATAAACCCTTTAATATCGATAATTTCTGTTGGTAGAAATAATAGATATAATCACCCAAACACTGAAGTATTAGACAATTTATCTAATCGAATCATTTATCGAACTGATATAAATGGAACAATTAAATTTAGTATAAAGAAAAATAAATTTGATATCAAAACTTATGAACCTTAAAGGAGGATTATATGAATTATTATAATGAAATAAAAAACGAATTAATAAATAATGAAATAACTAAAAAAGTAAAAGATTATAGTAAGAACAGAAGTGATCTTACTACTTATTATAATGTTGGTAAATTACTTAGTGAAGCTGGTAAGCATTATGGCGAAGGCATTATAAAAGAATATTCTAAAAAATTAACTAGTGAACTTGGCAAAAATTATTCAGAAACAACCTTGAAGTATTACAGATTATTTTATAATTTTGCAATTGGTCACTCACTGAGTGACCAATTAAGTTACACACATTATAGGGTAATAATGCAGTTGAAAAATTCTTATGCAATTGATTATTACATTAAAATAAGTGTTGAACAAAATTTGTCTGTTAGACAGCTTCAAAATCTAATTAAAAATAAAGAATATGAAAGATTAGATGATAAAACTAAAGATAAATTAATAAATAATACTACTCTAGCAGTAACAGATTTTATTAAAAATCCTATTACTATTAAAAATGCTTCTAATAAAGAAATAATTTCTGAAAAAGTATTACAAAAGATTATTCTTGAAGATATTCCTATTTTTTTAAAAGAACTAGGTAATGGATTTTGTTTTATTGGAAATGAATATAAAATAAAAATCGGTAATAGTTATAACTATATAGATTTATTTCTTTATAATATTGAATTTAATTGTTATGTAGTTGTAGAACTTAAAGTGACTGAACTAAAAAAAGAACATATTGGAGGGATTGAAGTATATATGAATTATATAGATAAGCATTTAAGAAAAGTAACTCAAGATAAAACAATAGGTATTATTATATGTAAGAAAAATAATAAATTTATAATGGAATATTGTAGTGATTCTAGAATACTTGCTAGAGAATATAAAGAAATATAGGGAGGAATAATGAATTATTATAATGAAATAAAAAATGAATTAATAAATAACGAAATAACTAAAAAAGTAAAAGATTATAGTAAGAATAGAAGTGATTTATCAACATATTATAATGTTGGTAAATTACTTAGTGAAGCTGGTAAGCATTATGGCGAAGGCATTATAAAAGAATATTCTAAAAAATTAAAAGAAGATACTAATCTAAAATATAGCAAAAGTAGTTTATATGTTATGTTAAAGTTTTATAGGTTTATTAATCAAAACAATTTCCAGACATTGTCTGGAAATTTAAACTGGTCACATTATTGTGAATTATTATCAATAAATAATATTGATGAAATCAACTATTACATAATGATTACAGAACAACAAAATCTATCAGTCAGAGAACTCCGCGAACGAATTAAAAACAAAGAATATGAGAGATTAGATGATAAAACTAAAGAAAAACTAATTTCTTCAAAGGAAACATCAGTTGTTGATTTTATTAAAAATCCAATTGCTATTAAAAATACTACCAATAAAGAAATAATTTCTGAAAAAGTATTACAAAAAGTTATTCTTGAAGATATACCAAATTTTTTAGATGAATTAGGTTCTGGTTTTACCTTTATAAAAAACGAATACAAGATAAAAATAGGTAATAGATATAACTATATAGATTTACTTTTATATAATATTAAATTTAATTGTTATGTAGTTGTAGAACTAAAAGTAACTGAACTAAAAAAAGAACATATTGGACAAATTGAAGTATATATGAATTACATTGATAGAAACTTAAAAGAAATAAATCAAGATAAAACAATAGGAATTATTATATGTAAGAAAGATAATAAGTTTATCATGGAATATTGTAGTGATTCTAGAATACTTGCTAGAGAATATCAAGAAATATAAGGAGGAATAATGAATTATTATAACGAAATAAAAAATGAATTAATAAATAACGAAATAACTAAAAAAGTAAAAGATTATAGTATGAATAGAAGTGATTTATCAACATATTATAATGTTGGAAAGTTATTAAGTGAAGCTGTGAAGGCATTATAAAAGAATATTCTAAAAAATTAACCAATGAGCTTGGTAGAGGCTATACAAGCACTAATTTAAAATTAATGAGACAATTTTTTTATTTTTCAAAAAGTCACACAGTGTGTGACCAATTGACCTGGAGTCATTATAGAAAGCTTTTAACCATAAAAGATAATAATAAAATAAATTATTATATAAAGCTAATCATCGATGAGAGTTTGTCAGTTAGACAATTAATACAAAGGATAAATAGTAAAGAATATGAACGATTAGATGATAAAACTAAAGAAAAATTAATTTCTTCAAATGAAACATCAGTTGTTGATTTTATTAAAAATCCTATTGTTATTAAAAATAATACCGATAAAGAAATAATTTCTGAAAAAGTATTACAAAAAGTTATTCTTGAAGACATTCCAGCTTTTTTAAAAGAACTGGATAATGGATTCTCTTTTATTGGAAATGAATATAAAATAAAAATAGGTAATAGATATAACTATATAGATTTACTTTTATATAATATTGAATTCAATTGTTATGTAGTAGTAGAACTTAAAGTAACAGAACTAAAAAAAGAACATATTGGAGGGATTGAAGTATATATGAATTATATTGATAAAACTTTAAGAAAAGTAACTCAAGATAAAACAATAGGAATTATTATATGTAAGAAAGATAATAAGTTTATCATGGAATATTGTAGTGATTCTAGAATACTAGCCAGAGAATATAAAGAAATATAGGGAGGAATAATGAATTATTATAATGAAATAAAAAATGAATTAATAAATAATGAAAAAACTAAAAAAGTAAAAGATTATAGTAAGAATAGAAGTGATTTATCAACATATTATAATATTGGAAAGTTATTAAGTGAAGCTGGTAAACATTATGGCGAAGGCATTATAAAAGAATATTCTAAAAGATTAACTGACGAACTTGGTAGAGGTTACACGATTACTAGACTTAAATATATGAGACGATATTATGAAGTGCTTGAAAAAGGTCCGACAGTGTCGGACCTTTTGTCTTACTCACATTATTGTGAATTAATTTGGTTTGAAGATTTTAGTAAAATAGAATATTATGTAAAAATTAGTATAGAACAAAATCTATCAGTTAGACAACTTCGTGAACGAATTAAAAACAAAGAATATGAACGATTAGATGATAAAACTAAAGAAAAATTAATTTCTTCAAATGAAACATCAGTTGTTGATTTTATTAAAAATCCAATTGCTATTAAAAATAATACCAATAAAGAAATAATTTCTGAAAAAGTATTACAAAAAGTTATTCTTGAAGATATTCCTAGTTTTTTAAAAGAACTGGGTAATGGATTTTCTTTTATTGGAAATGAATACAATATAAAAATTGGTAATAGTTATAACTATATTGATTTTTTACTTTATAATATTAAATTTAATTGTTATGTAGTTGTAGAACTAAAAGTAACTGAACTAAAAAAAGAACATATTGGACAAAT
>CALVKF010000015.1 GCA_944332555.1 uncultured Bacilli bacterium | reverse complement strand
AAATTTGATATCGATGCTAATGGTATTGTTAATGTAACTGCTAAAGATTTAGGTACAAATAAAGAACAATCAATTACAATTACCTCATCAACTAACCTTAGTGATGAAGAAATTGATAGAATGATGAAAGAAGCAGAAGCTAATAAAGAAGCCGATGAATTGAGAAAACAAGAAGCAGAAATTAGAAATGAAGCTGATTCAAGTATCTTTACAACTGAAAAAGCTCTAAATGATTTAGGGGATAAAGTTGATAAAGAAGATAAAGAAAAAGCTGAAGAATTAATTGCTGACTTGAAGAAAGCTCTTGAAGGTACAGATATTGATGAAATCAAAAAAACAAGTGAAGAACTAAATAAAGTTGCTATGGATTTAGCGGGTAAAGTTTATGAACAAGCTACTAAAGAAGCCCAAGCTAATCAAGATAATAATGACTCATCTAACAACGATGATCATGAAACAGTTGAAGATGCAACTTACGAAGAAAAATAATAAAAATATAAAGGTTCTAGGAAACTAGAACCTTTATAAAGACTAGGGAGATTTATGGAAAAATTAAGAAAAGATATTGATGATATTTATAAATGGAATCTAACGGACTTAATTAAAGATGATGAAGAATATCAAGAATTAGTTACTAAAAGTTATATGCTTATAGGTAAAATCGTAGCTATGAAGGATGATTTACTAAAAAATAGTAATAACTTTCTAATGTATTTAAAAACCGATGAAGAATTAGATAAAACAGTAGAAAAAGTATATGTATATTCTTATCTATATTTTTATCAAGATATGAATGATGCTAAAGGAAAAATATATAAAGATAGTGCTGATAAATTAATGGAAGAAATGAATATAAAATTATCATTTATAAGACCATTATTATTAAATTTTGATTATGAAACAATTAAAGAATATATTAAAGAAAATAAAGAATTAGAAAAATATGCTTTTACTTTAGAAAAGATATTTAGATATAAGAAATATACTTTAAGTGAAAAAGAAGAAAAAATAATAGCTTTAGCTAATAATTCATTGGGGACTTCCGAAAATGTATTTTCAGCAATAGATAATGTTGATATTGACCTAGGTTATATTAAAGATGAATCTGGTAAAAAAGTAAAACTTAATAATTCTAATTATATAAAATATTGTAGTAGTAAAGATCGTAATGTTAGAAAGAATGCTTTTAAAAACATGTATGATTTCTTTGGTAAGTTTATTAATACTATTGCACAGTGTTACATTGGTTCAATTAAAGAAAATACTTTTAATAGTAAAGTCAGAGGTTATAATTCTTATCTTGAATCAAGTTTATATGCCGATAATATAAGTGTAGAGTTTTATAAAGAATTCATTGAAGATATTCATCGTTTTATTCCATTATTACATAAATATATGAAAGTTCGTTCTAAATATTTAGGTTATAGAGCTCATTTATATGATGTCTATGTTGATTTAGGTAAAAACAATAATGATAATATTCCTTATGAAGAAGGAGTTAAATATGTTCTTGATGCCTTAAAACCATTGGGTAGTAAATATATTAGTGATTTATCTAAAAGTTTTACTGATGGTTGGATAGATGTTTATCCTAACCTTTATAAAAGAAGTGGAGCATATCAATGGGGAGCTTATGGCATTCATCCTTATGTATCCCTAAATTATGAAAATAATTTTGATTCAGTTTCCACTATGGCTCATGAACTGGGTCATGCAATGCATTCTTATTATAGTGATAGTGCACAAGAGTATAATAATGCCGGGTATCCAATTTTCCTAGCTGAAATTGCTTCAACTGTTAATGAAGTATTAATTGATGATTATTTTTCTAAAAATGCCCAAAGTGATGAAGAAAAAATCTATTATTTATCAAGTTTCTTGGATAAGGTAAGAACAACAATATATCGTCAAGTGATGTTTGCGGAATTTGAAACAAAAGCATATGTTATGTATGAAAACAAAGAAACTCTAACTGCTGATATCTTATGTGACATGTATTATGAATTAAATAAAGAATACTTTGGTAAAAGTATTGTAGTTGATGAAGCTATTAAATATGAATGGGCCAGAATTCCCCATTTTTACACCCCATTTTATGTTTATAAATATGCCACTGGTTTAATTGTTGCCTTATCAATTGCAAGTTCCATTTTAAATGGCGATGAAGAAATGAGAAAAAATTATTTAGAATTTTTATCTTCTGGTGGTAGTGATTATCCACTTGAAATACTAAAGAAATGTAATATAGATTTAACTGATAAGAAATTTATCAAAAATGCTTTTGGTCTATTTAAAGAAAAATTAGAAGAATTAGAAAAATTAGTAATGGGGAAGGTGAAAAATAATGAATAAAAAAGATTATTATGAAGTCTTGGGTGTTAGTAAAAATGCTACTGATGAAGAAATAAAAAGAGCTTTTCGTAAACTAGCTAAAGAGTATCATCCAGATGTTAATAAAGAACCAGGTGCCGAAGAAAAGTTTAAAGAAATTGGCGAAGCTTATGCAGTTTTATCAGACCCTAATAAAAGGAAACAATATGACGAGTTTGGTCATGCTGCCTTCCAAAATGGCAGTGGGGCAGGTGGCTCTGGTTTTGGTGGCTTCTCTGGTGTTGATATCGACCTTGATGATATTTTAGGAGACCTTTTCGGTGGCTTTGGCTTTAGTTTTGGCGGTAGTAGAAATCGTAGTAGCTCATCTCGCGCTAGCAAAGGAAAAGACATTCGAGTTGTCCTAAACCTCTCTTTCGAAGAAGCGGCCTTTGGCTGTGAAAAAGATGTTAAAATCAATTTAACTCAAGAATGTTCTAAATGTCATGGCAAAGGAGGATTCAATGAATCAACCTGTCATACCTGCGGAGGATCTGGCAGAATACTTGAACAACAACAAACCATATTTGGTTATATGCAAACCCAAAAAACGTGCCCAGAATGTAGAGGTCGCGGCAAGAGCTATAGTGAAGTTTGTGATGAATGTCGTGGTAAAGGGGTAGTTGAAAAAACTAAAACTTTAACTGTTACAATTCCTGAAGGTGTTGATGAAGGATTCCAACTTCGCTTGAGTGGTAAAGGCAACGCTGGTGTAAATGGTGGAGCTAATGGTGATGTGTTCATCGAATTTAAAATCAAAGAACATCCATTATTTGAAAGAGATGGAGCAGATATCTATCTAGAAGTTCCAGTAACTATTACTGATGCTATCCTTGGTGCTAAAAAAGAAATACCAACTCTTAATGGCAATGTAATTCTAGAAATTAAACCAGGAACCCAAAATTATACTAAATTAAAACTAAAGGGTAAAGGAATAAAAACCCCAAATAGTTTAACTCGTGGTAATATGTATGCAGTAATAAATATTATTACTCCAACTAAACTAGATAGAAAACAAAAGAAATTACTTCAAGAACTTGCAGAAACTAATCTAGAAGATGCCCCAGAATTTAAAACATTTAAAAAATATTTATAGAAAAATCAAAGAACTTAAGGCAAAACTTAAGTTCTTTTTCATTAAAATATGCCAGAATGTTTCGTCTGACATTTCCAGGGAAATTACAATAATTTCCATAACGACCCAAATCTTCGAAAGGTTTATGGGTTCCAACCAATATAATAATAGCATATCGTTTGCGTTTGGTCAATAACATTTGAATGAAAGAGTATGATAAAAATGTAAGTATAGTATTTATTGTATCTTTATCCACATATGGGAGTTGGAAATTAAAAGAGGATAATTATAATAAACAGTATGTTTATAGTAGTTATGGAAACTTGTATTATGAAAATAATAATGATAGAACATATGTTGAAACAATTTATGATACAAATAATGAAATTATAGAATTGGATATACCGAATGAAAAAACAGTAATTATGTATTGTTTGAAAGAAAATCCTAGTGAATGTATTTATTTTGATATGAATAACTCTGTGGATCAGGGCATATTAAATCCTATTTTAAATATTTTTGTGACCTTGTTGTTAATGGCAATGGGCTTGTTCTTTATAATGAATACAAGAAAACCAAAAGAGGATACAGAAGAAAAAACTTCATTGAATAGCATTTATTTGTTTTATGTTTTTTTATTCGCATGTGGTATAGGAGTTCTTATTTGGCAAATTTATAATGCTGTTAATTATTTTAATTTAAAAAACGATTTAAATGTAACTACAGCTACTATATATTCAGAAATTTATAATGCAGGTGCTGAAAATGATTTGTATAAACCAGTTTCATATTATTATGTAGATAATCAAAAATATATATATATAAATGATTCATATGTTGATGGAAGTTTAGAAGATAATATTGGTACTACCTTTGAGTTATATTATAACGAAAATAATCCTGCTGAAGTAGCAAAAAAAGAAAACCCAGTTGATATATGGATGATAATAATTGGAATTTTATTTGTAGCTTTTAGTACTCCGTTTGTCTTTTTTAAGAATCAAATGGAAAAACGTATTGATAAAAATATGTCAAAGCCAATTAATCAAGAACAGAATATGTAATATTTTCTTTTTAGAATTTGTCAAAATAACTAAAACTAATCTAAATAATGCATCAGAAATATTTATAAAAATAAAATAACTTAAGTTTTGTCTTAAGTTATTTTACATACCAGTACTTTTTCAACTGATATCCACGAAAATCAATAGATTTCCGTAACGACCCAAAGCTTCGAAAGTTTTCTGAGTTCCAATCAATATAATAATATCATGCTCTTTACATTAAGTCAATAAGTTTTTGTTTGAAATTTTTAAATAATGCTTGAAATTTTTAAATTGTTGAATTTTTCATCAAAATTTTGTATTGTTTCATAAAAATATTCTGATAATATTTTTATTTTTGTTTTTGTTGATAAATCTTTATTTCTATATAAAAATTTATCGTAAATTTTTATTGTACCATTTTCGTCGATGTCATAAATTTTATACTTTTTTAAAGTGTCTGGAATACCCATTAAATTCAATACCAATTTAATATTAACGGATTTTATATTATCTTTTAATTTGTAAATTTCTTGATATATTAAAGTTTCTAACGAATCACTTTTAAGTATAAATTGTATAGATTTTAATATTAAAAACATATTAGTACTATATGTAGAACCCCTTTTATAATTTGGATGAATTTTTTTTAATGGCAAATAAAATTTACTATGATAACTAAATAATCTATCATTGTGACAGCATATATTTCTCACTAAAGTTATATTTTTTATTATTTGCATTAGTTCTTTATCAGAAACTCCAAATTGTTTACTAATTTTTTGCCTGTCCTGTTGTTTTAAAATGTTATATAATTTACTTATTTGGCCTAATGTTAATATTTTTACTAAAACATATGGTGGAATAAAACCGTATGTATAGTAAAAATGATTGATAGCTTGATGATTATCTTTTTGTTTATTTATTTCCTCAGTAATTATGTTAATCATATTTTTAATAATATTAGAATTAATATTATTATCAAAATTGTTAACTTTTAAATAATCATTTAAACCGTAATTTTCACACAATAATTCTGAAATGGATGTTTTAATTTTGTATTCAATTTCAAAAATAAATTTTAAGAATATATGCCTAATTGATAAATCAAATTGGAAAAGTGCAACTATTTCTTCAAAAGTTACACCTTTTTTATAGTTGCCTTTATTATCTTTAAATATATCTTTATAACTATTAACTATTGAATAATAGCCATATTTTTCTAATATGTTTTTAGCATATTTATCATCATTAATAGTTACACCTTTATTTTTAAGTTCAAATATTAAATCATCAAGATTTTTATAAGTTTTCATTTCTTACCCCCTTATGTTTTTTTTGTTAATATTATTATATCATTCAGTTAGCGTAAAATCAACCGAAAAAATAAAAAAACTTAACTTAAGTTTTTTTACATACCAGTACTTTTTCAACTGATATCCACGAAAATCATTAGATTTCCATAACGACCCAAATCTTCGAAAGGTTTATGGGTTCCAACCAATATTATAATAGCATAGTATTTACCGCAAGTCAATATTTTTGCGGTCATAAATTAAATTAATTTTAAAAATTATTTTAATTAAAATTTCTATATTACTTTTTATTTTTTTCTTCTTTCATAACTGATTTAGGCAGATAGTACTCGCTCTGCATTTTATATTGCTAATGTTGGTTATGTACATCCTTATTATGTTGATACTGACGGTAATTTTACAGTTAGGCCTTGCTTTTATCTAAATTCAGATGTTTCATATTCTCAAGGTTCCGGAACTGGTTCTGATCCTATAAGAATAGAAGTTTAATTAATAAGAGTTTTATTGTAAAATAAGGCTCTCAAAGTCTTAATATTACCTATTATGATAATGATACTAAAATAGCTACGATTGATACTAGAAATTATTTTGAAATAGACAAATAAATAAATTAAAAAAGTTACAAGAAAATTTATGAATATTTTGTGATATTCGGCGATTTTATTGACAATTTAGCAATTTCTAAAGTATAATTATATTAAGAAATTAAGGAATGATTATTATGCGAATGAGATTTAAATCAGTTCTAGGTATTATATTTTTACTAATAGTTGGTTGTAGTGCTATTGGTATTGGTTATTTATTTTATAATGAAGTTATTGATACATCAGATATTTTTGTAGATGGGGATATTACTGTAAATTATTTAGATGGTTCAGAATTTACTTTAGATGGTGATGCAATATTATCATTTTCAGTAACTAATAATAGTAATGAAGAGAAATATTATTATATTCAACTATCAGATGTTTATGCTGATGATGTTGATTATGTATTAAGTGGTGATAATTTAGAAATAACAAATAAATTAAAATCAGATATAATAACTAATCAAGTAGCTATCGCCGGCAATGAAACAGTCAATTATACTTTAGCTTTAAATAGTCATCAAAATAGTGAATATTCAGGAAAAATTCAAGTAGGGGTAAGAAGCAATGAAGAAAATACTTTTTCTGATGTAATTTTAGCTAATAACGTTGTTAATGAAACAGCTTTAAGTAATATTGGAGATAATGCTGTTGATGATGAAGGATTGTTATCTATGGAAGATGATCTAGGTACATCATATTATTTCCGGGGGGCAGTTACTAATAACAATGTCTCTTTTGCGGGACATAATTGGAAAATAGTTAGAATTAATGGTGATGGTTCAGTAAAATTAGTTTTAGATGGTATTATAGAAGAAATTGGTAGTTATTATGATAATGAATTTGGTTTTGCTCAAAGTACAGCTTTAGAAATATTAAATCGTTTTTATGATACAGAACTTGTTAATTATGGTAACTATATTGCTTCTTATAAATTTTGTAATGACATAATACTTGAAACCGATAATACGACTTTTAATGCTTATAATAGAACAGTAGTAAATAAAATTCCTACTCTTGTTTGTTTAAGTGAAACAACTAATCAAAAAATAGGATTACTGACAATTGATGAAGTTATGCTAGCAGGAGCATCAACAAATGAAAATACAAGTTATTATTTATATAATTCGGATATTGATACCGACTACTACACAATGAGTAGTGCTAGATATACTGATAATATTTATTATCCATTTATGGTAACAACCGATGGAGCTATTGATTATGATACATCAGGAGAATTGCTTCGGGGCATAAGACCTGTTATAAATATTATTAAAACCGCTCATGTTATTGGTGATGGAACGGTTGAAAATCCTTATAAAATACTAGAAACCTAGAGTTCAAAGCTCTGGTTTTTCTTTACTAAAAAAGAAAATAGTGCTATAATAATAGTCAATATTTGACACATTGGTGTGTCAAATTGATTGTAAACTATTAATAAATTAATTATAATTTGATAAAATAGTAGTGTGGTGGTAGAGAAAATGAAATTATTTAATGATATTGGTGATTTTTTAGAAACTTTAAGTTTCATTGATATTGTTTTTTTCTTCGCAGTAATGATTTTAGTAATATTAGTAGTAACATTGATATATTTTATTAGAATTAATAAGGATGATGAAGAAGAAAAGAAAAATGATGAAACTGCGGAAATGAAAATAGTAAAGGAAATAAGGGAAAATATGAAAAATGATAATGATGATGTTGTGATAAATTTTACGGATTATGAACATGACCAGGAAGAAAAAGCCATAATTAGTTATGATGAATTATTAAATAAAAGTAATAAATATGGCTTAAATTATGAAAAAGAAGATGTTTATGATGATTTATCTGTTAAAAAAGTAAATTTAGATAATATCGCTAATAAAAATAGTGAAATAAAAGTAAATAGTGATGTGCGAGTAATTAGTTTTGCTAAAGAAGAAGCTTTTTTGGAGGCCTTAAAACGTTTACAAAAAGAATTGGGGTAATTGGTTATGAAGTTTAATATAATTACTTTTGGCTGTAAAGTAAATCAATATGAATCTAATATGATGAAGGAGGCACTACTTCATCATAATTTTTACTTTGAAGAAGTTTGTGATAATGCTGATATTATAATTGTAAATACTTGTACTGTTACTAATACTGCTGATAGGAAATGTTTAAAAGAGATAAGATCTTTAAGAAAAAAATATCCAACAAAAGTACTAGTAGTGTGTGGTTGTAGTGCTCAAAATAAACAAGAATTATACAAAGGTTTAAATATTGATATTTTGATTGGTAATAAAGATAAAAGTAAAATTGCGGATTTAATTAATGCTTATTTAGTAAAAAGAGAACATTATGTTAAATTTTATAATGAAAGAAATTTAGAATTTGAAGATATGATGATTCATAATTTCAATCATATAAGAGCTTTTATTAAGATTGAAGATGGTTGTGATAATTTTTGCTCATATTGTATTATTCCTTTTGTCCGCGGCACTGTAAGATCTAAGGACTTTGATGTAGTGTTAAAGGAAGCAAGTATTTTAGCCAGTAACAATCACAAAGAAATTGTCCTAACAGGAATTCATACTGGTAGATATTATTCTAATGGTCATGATTTAAGTGATCTTTTAAATGAACTTGCAAAAATAGATGATATTAAAAGAATTAGAATATCAAGTATTGAAATTACGGAACTTAATGATAAATTTATGGAAACTCTAAAAAATAATCCGAAAATTTGTAATCATTTACATATTCCACTACAATCTGGAAGTGATGCAGTTTTAAAGAAAATGAATAGAAAGTATGATTTAGCATATTTTAAAGAAAAAATAGAAAAAATCAGAAGTATTTGTCCTGATATATCGCTAACTACCGATATTATTGTAGGTCATCCTTATGAAACAGATGAAGAGTTTCAAAATACTTTAGATTTTGCTCTAGATATTAAATTTAGTAAAATTCATGTTTTTCCTTATTCTATGCGGGAAGGCACTATATCTAGCACTATGCCGCAGGTTGATGGTAAAATAAAAAAAGAGAGAGTAAAAAAATTAATAGCCTTATCTAAAAGATTAGAAAAAGAGTATTTCCAAAAATTTTTAGGGAAAAAGCTTGATGTTTTGATTGAAGAGTGTCATAATGGTATTAGTATGGGGCATACAAGTAATTATTTATATGTTACCATTGATAAAACTATAGAAATAGGAAAAATTTATGAATATGAATTACATTAAAGGCAAACTAAAAAGAATTATTTATCAAAATAACGATTCGGGCTATGTAGTAGCTTTGTTTCGTGTTAAAGAAACAAATGATCCAAAGTTAGAAGAATTAATCAATAAAACAATTACAGTTACAGGAGTATTCACCGATGTTAATCTTGATGTTTTAATGGTTCTTTATGGGGAATACATTAAAAATGATCGTTTTGGTATGCAATATAATGTTATAAAATATGATATGCCCCTGCCGGAGGCTAGAGATTCAATTGTTGAATTTTTATCTAGTTCTTTTGTTAATGGTTGTGGAATTAGAACTGCCAAAAAAATAGTAGATCATTTTGGTGATAAAACTCTAGATATTATCAAAGAAGGTCAAGATAGATTATTAGAAGTTGATGGTATGACTGCAAGTCGTGCAGCCAAAATATATAATAGTATTATTAACTATAATAAAAGCAGTGATACGATATTAAAATTACAAACTTTTGGTTTTAGTATTGAAGAGTGTTCAAGAATTTATAATCGTTTTAAAGATAATATCGAAGGTATTTTAGGGGATAACTTTTATGATATTAAAGAAGTAGTAGATTTTAAGAAAGTAGATAATATATATGTAGCTAATTTTGGTGATAAAACGCAGGTTAGAATTTATGCCTGTTTGCTTGAAACAATGCTAATTTTAAGCTTTTCTACCGGGGATATATATCACTATAAAGAAGAAATTAGTGCATCTTTACACAAAGAATTTAATATTATTTTATCTGATGAGGTAATGGATGAAGTTTTAAATGAATTAAAGATTCAAGGAGAAATTAGAATAGTTGATCGGCGTATTTATCTTGAAAAATATTATGAGGAAGAAGAAAATATTGCAAGTAACTTAAAAGCGACTGATTCCTTTGATGCTAAAAAAATAGATAACCTCGAAGAGAAATTACAGACTCTAGAAAGTAAAATAGGAATAGATTATAATATGGACCAAGAAAAAGCTATTATTACTGCTCTAAATAACAATATAACCATTATTTCTGGTGGTCCCGGAACAGGTAAAACAACTATAATTAATGCTATAACTAAACTCTATATCGAAGAGTATCGTTTAGGCCCTGCCGATATTATGGAGACTATTGCTCTGCTTGCACCAACTGGTAGAGCTAGTAAAAAACTTGCAACTTCTACCAACTTGCCGGCGTATACAATTCATAGATACTTAAAGTGGTATAAAGATAGTGATTCATTTTTCTATAATGAATATAATAAAACAAGTCATAAATTAATCATAGTTGATGAAGTTAGTATGATAGATATTGACCTTTTTGATGCTCTTTTAAAAGGAATAAGCCCTAATGTTAAACTCATTTTAGTTGGAGATATCAACCAACTTCCCAGTGTAGGTCCTGGTTTAATTTTAGAAGATTTAATAAATACCGATTATTTTAATTATGTTCCCCTAAAAGAGATTTATAGGCAAAGCGATAATTCCTATATTCCATATTTAGCTAAAGAAATTAGAAATAGAGAACTATCTGAAGAATTTTTAACTAAAAAAGATGATTATTCTTTTATTCAAGCTCCAAAAGAACAAGTAAAAGAAGTTTTAGAACAAATTATTAAATATAGTTTAGATAAAGGTTTTGATGAGGCCAAGATGCAAATACTTGCTCCGATGTATAAAGGAGAAAATGGAATTGATAATTTAAATTTAATTTTACAAAAAATATATAATCCAAGAAGTGCAAGCAAAAATGAAATGATTTATGGTGATGTAATATTTAGAGAAGGGGATAAAGTATTACAATTAGTAAATGATTTAGATAAAAATGTTTTTAATGGGGATATTGGTTTTATTAAATCAATTGATTCTAAAGAAATAGTTATTGATTTTGAAGGTAATAAAGTTACATATCCGAAAAAAGATTTAAAACAAATTAAACATGCATATGCCATAACTATTCATAAATCTCAAGGTTCCGAATTTGATCATGTTATTATGCCAGTTGTTAGTAGTTATTATAAAATGCTTTATAACAAACTCGTTTATACAGGTGTATCAAGAGCTAAAAAGTCTCTAACTATAATTGGAGACCCTCTAGCTTTTGCTAGAGCAGTTAATAATAATTATTCACAAAATCGTAAAACTACTTTAAAAGATAAAATAATTGAGGTATATAATTTAAAAGTTTAGACATAATACGAGTAGAGGTGAAGCGTGAAAAATTTTTTAAAAGTAGCTGGAGCTCTTAGTGTTGTTGGCTTAGTTGGTGGTTCTGTTTATATGATGATGAACAATAAAAATATGCGACAAACTGCTGGCAAAAAAGTATTAAAAGCTATGGATAATGCCGAGGGTATGATTGCTAAAAAAATGAATTAGAAAAGAGATTGACTAATATATCAATCTCTTTTATTTTTCTTTCTTAAATATGAGTTTTCTTGTTCATTAATGAAATCTTTTTTAAATTGATCTTTTTGAAATTTCTTAAATCTTCTTTTAATGGTTTTAAGATTATCTTTAATAGCATCTTCAATAGAATCATTAATTTGAATACTTAAATCTATTTCAGGAAAATGTAATTGTTGATCAGTTATAACTCCTTCATCATCTAAAAAAGCTCCACCAATTAAAACACTATCATCAATAACCAATTGATAAGTGGCATAATATCCCACTGTTCTTTTTTCAATACAACTAAAACCTTTAGAAATAATTATTTTTCCTATTAAATCAAATAAATAACATTTATCTAAAACTTTTATTGATAATGTTTCATCATCTAATTTTTTATATGGTTCTTCACCATAGTTTGAAGCAATAAACACTTGATCATAATAATTTCCTTCATTAAATTTAGTTGAGTTCTTAAAACCTAAAATATGAGTTTCATAGTGATCTTCATGTTCTATACATACTACTGAAGTAAATTCATCTATAGAATCAATAGTATAATGTTTAGTTAGATCTGCTATTTTCCTTCCATCTGGAGTAGTAATATAAGAATTAACAATTTCACCAGTTATAGCTACTACTTCATACATTTTAAAATGGTTAAAAGTGTGTTCAAATTTTTTCATAAAATCTTCCTTTCTAAAAATTTGTAAAATTATTATATCACTAATCCCTTAATTTGACAAATTTTTTAAACAAAATATTATATAATACTCTTGGTGATATTATGAAACCTTATATTAAAGTCTTAATTGCTGCAGTAATCATTGGTGTTTTAATAGCTGTTTTCTTCTATAAAGATATAAAAAATGAAGTAATTGCTATTACTAATAATGCTAGTGAAATATCTTTATTTCAAGTCGGAGTCTTTAAAGTTTATGATAATGCCCTAAACTTTAGTGAGTCTTTTGAAAATTCCTTAATTTATGAAGATAATAGTTTATATCGTGTTATCATTGGGGCAAGTTATCATGTTGAAGCCAAAATAAAATTAGAACAATATTTTACTAATCAAAATATAACTTATTATATTAAAGATTTAAAAGTTAACCAAGATATTATAGATAAAATTAGTAATTTTGAATTAATCCTTATAAAAACTGAAAGTTCCGAGGTCATAAATTCCCTAAATAAATCAATATTGGATGCATTAAAGAGCGTTTTAAGTCAATAATAATAGTATGTTAAGAAAATATAAAGATTACATATTATTACTTTTATTATTTTTAAGTATTATATTTATAAGTAATATAAGTTATTTTATTATGCCTTATAATTTAGATATAAATTCTTTTGTAGATGATTATACTAAACATTTAGAAAGTGAATATAATGAATTATTAAAGATAAATGAAGTAGATTATAATACAAATTTAAATATAACTATATCTAGGATATTATACCGTGATATTTATGATTATCATAATTATATTACAATTTATAAAGGTAGTAATAATAATATCAAAGAAGATATGGTTGTAGTTAATAACTCCGGTTTAGTAGGAGTTATATCCCATGTCGATAAAAATAATAGCAGAGTCAGGCTTATTACCAGTAATGAATCTAATATATCCGTTAAAATAAATGAATCCTACGGAATACTTAAGGTTAGTAATGGCTCTTTGATAGTAAGTGATCTAAGTAATTATGATAATATTTCTGTTGGTGATAAAATATATACATCAGGCATTGGTAATCTAATCGGTGATATTTATATTGGTGAGGTTAACAATATTTCTCTAAATAGTACTAATATTGAGAAAATAATTACTGTAACTCCAGCAGTTGATTTTGATAATCTAAAATATATTGCGGTGATTAGTTATGATTAATTTAATAATTGATATTTTAATTTATAATTATACTAATTATTTATCCTTTTTCTTTTTAGTTGATTTAAACAAAAGAAAATTACTTATAAATATTGGCATTGCTTTAATAATTGATTATATACTTAATATGTATATATATAATGTTTTATTTGTTATTATAATATATCTAACTACAAAATTAATAAAAATAAATATGCATAACTTACTTAATTATTATTTATATAATATATCTATTATTTTAATATATTATATTTTTAGTAATATTATATTTAATTATATTACTATTTTAAATTTCTTAAATGTAATAATTATTAATAGTATCTTTATTCTAATAAGTTATAAAAAGGAGATTAATTTCATAACATTATCTAGGTGATTCTATGGATGAATACATAAACAACTTTAAAAATAAAAAGAAAAGTTTCAAAAAAGAAGTTAAAATAAGTAAAAAGAAATTAAATACCTTTATAACTAAATTTATGATTTCTATTATCTTTTTCCTAGTAAGTGTAATATTTACTAATTTTAGTGATGAAAATCTACTTATGTATAAAGAATATGTCTTTACGGAATCTTTGCCTTTTACCAAAATTAAAGGATGGTATGAAGAATTATTTGGGGAAGTCCTACCAAGCGATGAATTTACTCAAACAGTATTTAATGGCAAACTTATTTATAAAGAGATAAGTGATTATTATGATGGCGAAAAAATGGTCGTTAATACTAATACTTTAGTAAATAACTTAACTAGTGGAGTAGTAGTATTCTCTGGGGACAAAGAAAACTATGGTAATACTGTAATTATTCAAGGTATTGATGGGGCGGATATTTGGTATGGAAATCTCAATAATGTTTCCATTAATTTATATGATTATGTTGAAGCTGGCACAGTTATCGGGGAAACTAATGGAGATTTTCTCTATCTAGTAATTAAAAAAGATAACGAATTTATTAAATATGAAGATTATCAAAGTTAACCCTTTAACTCTTTATTTTTTACTTCTTTTATTTTTGTGTGGATTTATAAAAATTGGTTTAATTATCTTTTTTATCGTAATATTTCATGAACTAGGACACGCTTTAATACTTAAATTATTTAAATATAAAATAATTGATATTACAATTTATCCCTTCGGTGGTATTATAAAAACTGATAAAGATATTAATACTCCTCCGAACAAAGAATTACTTATAGCTTCTGGTGGTATTATAGCTCAAATAATCTTTTTTATAATAATTTATTTTTTACCCATAAATATATTAACTAAAGAACTACTTTATAAATATAATTTATCTATTATGCTTTTTAATATATTACCTATTATTCCTCTGGATGGAAGTATTATAATAAATTCTTTACTTAATAAAATACTACCATATAAACTATCTTATTACTTATATATAATTATATCTATTATATTTACAATAATTTATTTACTATTTAATTATTGGTATTCTATAAATAATTATTTAATAGTGAGTCTTTTTATTATTAAAACATATTATGCTATTAAAAATTATAAATATTTAAAAACTAGATTCTTATTAGAACGTTACTTAAATAAATATGACTTTAAATATATATCTACAAAGACCGGTAATTTAGATATATTAAAGTTAGATACTTACCAGTATTTTAAAGAACAAGATTATATTATTAGTGAACGCACTAAACTAAAAGAAAAATTTGACAAAATAACTTATGAGTGATAGTATATAAATCAAGTTTTTAGATGAAGAGAGGAAGAGATACTATGCATAAAAATTTGATTAAAGTAAATGAACTATTAGCATTTGCCAATAACAATGATGGAGTTATTAGTTTAATTAGCAAAAAAAGTAAAGCTTATTCTTTTGAAGATATAATAAATAAAGAACAAGAAATAGCTGAGTTAAGTAATAATATAAAAAAATTGAACATTGAAAAAGATAATGCTAAAGCTACTAAAACAGGATCAAGATTATTGCTTTTAATATTATTAGCTTTTTTAATGTTTATTATTTATATTTCAGTTTCTTTTCATATTATTCTTGGTGCTTTTTTACTTTTAGTGCCACTTGGTATCTTGGCAATCTTTAAAGAACAAGGATTTGGCATTAAAGAAGCCATAAAACCTAAAGATACAAAAGGAATAGAAGAAGAACTAGAAAAGGCTAGAGAATTATTAAATACTAAAAAAGAAGAACTAGAAAAGGCTAGAGAATTATTAAATTCTAAAAAAGAAGAGTTAGAAAGAATGTTAAATCAAGTGGATTTTAGAGAATATTCAAATAGAAATGAAATAGAGAGTATTTTAAGTAATATGTTTAATATAAATCAAAGTAAGGAATATAGTAATACTTTAAATAAAGATGTAAGTAATGAAGTAACTCTAGAGGGACCTACATTAAATAGAAGAAGAGATTAAAATGCGTACAGGTTATATTGAAATAGATGAAAATCATACTATTTCTATTGATGAATTAGGAAGAAAATCATTAATAACTAAAAATAGTAATGACTATAGTTTTAAAGATATATTTATTAAAGAAGAAACTCTTGATTATTTAAAGAAAAAATTAATAAACAGAGAAAATATATTAGATAATGAAAAAAGAACATTTACTTGGAATAATATATTCTTTACTTTATTTAATTCTTTTTTAACTATTTGTATTTTATTTTTAAGTTTAGGTATATTTATTAATTTTTCCATTAATATGAATATATTTGGTATTTTTTTCTTAATTCCAACATTTGATTCTTTATATAGTATAATAGATGATTGTAAAGAATATAAAGATTTATATCAAAAAAGAAAAAATTTAAAAGAAATAGCAGATGAAACTGAAAAATTAAAAATACTTACTTTAAAATATGAAGAATATTTAAAAAGAGTGTTAAAACAAGTAGAATATAAAGAAATATTTTCAGAAGAAGCAATAGAAAATATTATTAAACAAGTTCATGGTATTACTGAAAATAAAGATAAGGTAGTTTATAGAGAAGAAAAAAGTATGCAATTTTCACCTACTATTAAGTTAACTAGAAAAAATCCAGTTGACAAGTAGGGCATAATTTGGTAAAATTAATTCGTTATTTTAAGTAATTTCTTAAAAAACCGCACTAAAATGGTTAAAAAAACTTATAAGTTACCACAAGGGCGCGACTTCGAAGATAAGGAGGTATGAAATGAAAGCTATATTTGAAACTGGTGGAAAACAATATTATGTAACTGAAGGGGATACATTATATGTTGAAAAATTGGATGCTGAAGCTGGTAGTGAAGTAAAATTTGATAAAGTTTTATTTTACAATGGCGTTGCTGGTAATCCTTATGTTTCTGGGGTTTCTGTAGTATGTACTGTTGTGAGTCATGGAAAGAATCCTAAAATCAAAGTATTTAAATACAGACCAAAGAAAAAATATCGTAAGACTCAAGGTCATCGCCAACCATATACTAAATTAGTAGTTAAAAAGATTGGCTAATGATTAAGGTTTATATTAGTAAAAATAATATTGTTATTACAGGTCATGCCGGATTTAATGATTATGGCAAAGATATTGTTTGTGCTAGTGCATCAAGCATTGTTATAACAAGCATAAATGCTTGCTTAAATATTGATGCAAAATCTATTGTTTATAAGAATGAATTAGATAAACTTACAATAGATATTAAAAGTGATAATAATGTTATTTTAAAAATACTAGATAATATGCTAAACATGTTAAGTGAATTAGCAAATGATTATCCCAAAAATGTAAAAATAATTAAGGAGGAAAAACTATGAATTTTATGAAGTTAAACATCCAATTATTTGCTCATGTTAAAGCTCAAGGTTCAACTAAAAACGGTAGAGATTCTGCTGGTCGTAGACTTGGTGCAAAAGCTAGTGATGGACAAACGGTTTCTGCTGGTTCAATTATATATCGTCAAAGAGGAACTAAAATTTATCCTGGGGTAAATGTTGGAATGGGCCGTGATCATACTTTATTTGCCAAAGTTGCTGGTGTAGTAAAATATGAAAGAACAGGCAAAAATAGAAAAAAGGTAAGTGTTTACGAAGCTTAAGTTAAAAGTAACCTAAATGGTTGCTTTTTGAATGTTAGATTTTTTTGCAAAAACTATTTACAAGTAATAAATTAAATGGTATAATTTAATTACTGGTGGATATAATATATATGTAGATATTATATCTACTCCGGGACTGATAACCCTAGTTTAAATATACTAGTTAATTTATTGGTTTGAGGTCCTGACCCGCGTAGGCGTATAGCCGCTTCAAAAGGCAACCATTAGGTTGCTTTTTGAATGTCAGAATCTTTTCTTTTTTAAATGATTCACAAGTTTACGCATTTCAGTTGCTTCCCAAAAAGCTTTTTCATTTTTTGATAAATATTGTTTATTTTTAAATTTATAATAATATTTATCTATGAATGTAAGCATATCAGCAATTTGAAATAATCTTTCTTGTGTTTTATCAAATTCCATTACGTGATTGTAATTAATTATATTGGAAAATGTACTATCAATAGCATCTCCTAATATATTTTGACCATTATCATAAAATACTATTACTTCATCAAACTTTTCAAAATATTTTTTGTTTTTAGAAATAAAATTCTTAAATTCTAGCATTATTTTTTGCTTTAATACTTTATTGCTACTAGTATATTTCTTGTTAATAATAAACGAATGAATATTTATTGGTAATTTTCTGGTTAAATGGAATATTGCATTAAAAATATCTTTTCTTTTAGAAATATCAAAATTTTTATAATCACCTTTATGTCTAACTAAATCTGCCATATGAATCATATTAGTATATCCAATAGTTTTTAATCTATCTTCAAAGTCACGCAAAAAATTATCTATGCTAATAGTTGTATCATAAAATACCATAGATACTACATATAATTCAGAAGAACCTTGCTCAAAGCCAAATTCTCCGCTTTCATCGATAAAAATTTTTAAAGTTTTTGCCATAGTGTGTTTCCTTTGTTTTTTAGGTTACCCTTCTTAACACACTTCTCAAAAGTATTATACAATAAAAACTAGATTTTGCCTACTAAAAAATATCATTTTATTAAAAGTGATTAATATTGTAATTTAAAAAACAACCATTAGGTTGTTTTAACTAAAAAGTTCATTACCAAATCTGTAAGTATTTCTTTTTCTAAAGGATTAGATTCTGCTATTAATAGGGTAAGTGATACTAAAGTATTATTATCTATTACTTTAACTTCATCTTTATATAATATATTATAATAGTTTAAAAAGTAAATAAATAGGGTAGCAGCTATTCTTTTGTTTCCATCAATAAATACATGGTTTTTTACTATCATATATAAGAAATTTGCAGCTTTTTCTTCAATTGAAGGATAAACATCTTTGCCATCAAAAGATTGATATATGGCTCCAAGTATTGCTTTTAAGCCTTCGTTTCTTTCTAAGGCAAATAAATCACTATCACTATTAAATTTAAGTTTTCTTATTATATTCATACATTCTTCATAAGTTATTATCTTATCATTTGTAGTACCCTTAGGCTTTTCTACACTTCTATGATCATAATCATCAAGTAAATTTAAAGCATTAGAATAATTATTAATTACTTTTATTATACCAGTAGCTTCATCTCCAGTAATTGGTGCATCAATTCTATTAGCAATATCAATTAACTTAACTGTTTTCTCTAAATATTCTAATCTTTTTTGATTAACGGCATAACCCTTTAATAAATAGTCTTTTAATACTTTATTGGCCCATTTTCTAAATATTATCCCATTTTGAGATTTAACTCTATATCCAACACTTATAATCATATCTAGATTGTAGTAATCAACTTGATAAGTTTTACCATCTTTGGCAGTTGTTGCAAATTTTGCAACAACTGCCTCTCTTTTTAGCTCTTCGTTTAAGGCATTCTTAATATGCCTAGATATAACAGATTTATCTCTATCAAATAAATTCGCTAATTGGTCTAAAGATAGCCATACTGTTTCGTCTTTAATATTTACCTCTAATTTTACATTTTGATTTTCAAATAAAATAATTTCATTTTTCATTTTCCAATACCTCCTTTTATTATTTGAAATTTCTTATAAGTTAATTATACCATCAAATGCATTTTTGGTAAATAAAAATCACAAATAATTTGTGATTAATTTTTAAAATAAGCATCTAAATAATATATTGGTCTTCTTTCTTTGAAATATTGTTTTTCAAAGTCAGTCATTATATTTGGTATGCATTTCTCATCATTATGTAAATCAAGGCTTACTGTATCAAATATATACCAATATTGTGACAAACTCTCAAGAGAGTAGGCGAATAACCCTTTATTATCAGTTTTTAAAATGATATGTTTATCTTTTTTAAATATTTGGTCATATATTTTTAAATATGATTCATGGGTAAATCTATTTTTTTCATCTCTTTTTTTCGGCCATGGTTCAGAAAAAGTTAGATAAATAGTATCTATTTCTTTACCAAAAACTTTAGTTAAATTTCTAGCATCCATATTTATTAAATAAATATTTTTTAAATTACTCATCTCTAGTATTTGCGTAGCTCTAACTAATTGACTAGAGTTTATTTCAACACCAATAAAATTAATATTTGGGTATTTGCGAGCCATATTTAATAAAAAATCCCCACGACCAGTACCAAGTTCTAAGTATATTGGATTATGATTTTGAAATAAATCATGCCATTTATTTTTATAATTTTCGGGATTTTTTATTAAATATTTACTACTGTTTATTTTCTCTTCCGCATTTTTAATTTTATTATATTCCATGTGTATCACCTGAAAATATTTTAACATAATAACTACCAAATAACAATTATTTGTGATAAAATGTTTTTAGGTGATGAACTATGTTTGTTGATGAATTAGAAATTAAATTAATTGCAGGTTCTGGTGGAGATGGCTCTACATCTTTTAGAAGAGAAAAATATGTCCCTATGGGAGGACCAGATGGTGGTAATGGAGGAAGAGGAGCTAATATCATTTTTAAAGTTGATAAAAACTTAAAAACTTTAATTGATTTAAGTTATAAAAAAATAATTAAAGCTGATAAAGGAGAAAATGGAAAAGGCTCTAATAAATATGGTAAGAATGCTGAAGATGTAATTATAAAAGTACCAGCAGGAACAACTATAACCAGTAAAGATACTAATGAATTAATCGCAGATTTGACCACTGATGAAGAAGAAGTAATTGTTGCTCATGGTGGTAGAGGAGGCCGTGGCAATAAAGCTTTTGCTACTCATGATAATCCTGCTCCAAAATTTAGTGAAAAAGGCGAACCTGGCGAAGAATTAATAGTTCACTTAGAACTAAAAGTTTTAGCAGATGTAGGTTTAGTTGGACTACCTAGTGTTGGAAAAAGTACAATTCTTTCCCTTATATCTTCCGCAAAACCAAAAATTGCCGCTTATCACTTTACAACACTATCCCCAAACCTAGGTGTAGTAAAACTAAAAAATGGTGATTCTTTTGTTATTGCAGACCTTCCTGGTTTAATTGAAGGAGCTAGCGTTGGTGTTGGTTTAGGTCATGAATTTCTTCGTCATGCCATGCGAACTAAAATACTTGCCCATGTAATTGATATGGGTGCAAGTGAAGGAAGAGACCCAATTGAAGATTACAAAGTAATAAGAAGGGAAATTGAAGAATATAATGGTTCTTTAAAGAAAAAACAAGAAATAGTTATTGCTAATAAAATGGATTTAGATAGTGCTCAAGATAATTTGAAAAAATTTAAAAAAGCATATCCTGATTTAGAAGTAATTGAAATAAGTTGTATGAATAATACTGGTATAGATAATTTAATAAATATATTAAATGAAAAACTAAAAGAAATCCCTGAAGTAAAATTATATAATGAAGCTGATTATAAATTATATAAATTTGTTGATAAAGCTCCATATACTATAACTCGTGATGGAGACATTTGGATAGTTAAAGGTAAAGAAATTGAAACTTTACTTAAAATGACTAGATTTGAAGAAGATGAAGGAGCTTTAAGGTTTGCACGCAAATTTAAAGGCATGGGTATTGAAGATGAATTAGAGCGTATGGGAGCAAAACCAGGAGATGAAGTGCAAATTCTTGATTATATGTTTACATTTAAAGATGATAATTCACAAAACTAATTGAAAAAATATAGATTTAATGATATTATTTTATTATAGGTGATGATATGAATAAGAATACTAAAATAATACTTTTAAGTATAATATCTGTTTTAATTATAATAACTATAGTTTTAGGAATATCATATTCATTTATGAGACCCATAAATGAAACAAGTTCGATTACTAGTGTAAATTTAGAAAGTTGTGCTAATATAACTTTAACAGATACTGGAGAATCTATTAATTTAAGTAATAGTTATCCAATGACTAAAAATAGAGCATTTGAAACTACACCATATACATTTACAGTATCATCATCATGTACTGATGGAAGTGGTTTTAATCTATATTTAGCAACACTTAATACAAATACTCTATCAGATAGTAGTATTCATTATATAATAACAGAACATGGAAATAAAAATGTAATAACGGAAGGAATACTTAGTGAAGCAACAAATAGAGTAAGTGATTTTCAAGACTATGAATTAAATGAATTAAATAATGGAATAAATGGAACATATGGAAGTATTTATAGATTACATAGTAGTGGAATAAATTATAATACAGAAGTAACATATGATTTATATTTATATATAGATGAATCAGTAACAAATGAAACAATGGGCCAAACTTTTAGTGCAGGTTTAGCAGTAAAAGCATCAGATTATGACTTTGCAACAGTTGATGAAGTAACTGTAACTGATGCAACAAATGATTCAATAACAGTAAGTGTATCAGCCAGTGGAGGAACAAATACAATACAAACATACTATTATTCAATAAATAATGAAAGTTACACAAGTAGTAATACAAATACATATACATTTAGTGGACTTTCTGCAGGACAAAGTTATAGTATAAGAGTATATGTAAAAGATACCAATGGAGTAGATTCAAATGTATATACATTAAGTGCAACAACAGATAACTATGTAAATCCAGTTGTAAACAGTGTAACAGCAACAAGTGTAAGTAATGATAGTATAACAGTAAGTGTAAGTGCATCTGCTGGAACAAATGCAATTCAAACATATTATTATTCAATAAATAATGGAAATTATACAAGCAGTAGTTCAAATACATATACATTTAGTGGTTTAAGTGCAGGGACAAATTATAGTATAAGAGTATATGTAAAAGATACCAATGGAGTAGATTCAAATGTATATACAATAAATGCCGAAACAGAAAATGCAGTATACTTGTGTTCAACAGGAACAAATTTTGCAACATGTATAAAAAATCAATATACAAGTCAAGGATCAAATGGGCTATATTATCACACAAGTAGCTTAGCAAATAGTGCAGCAGATAATAGCTACAGATATGCAGGAGCAAGTAGTAGTGTAAACAACTATGTATGTTTTGGTTCAGATGCAAGTTCGTGTCCAAGTGCTAATTTATATAGAATAATTGGAGTGTTCGGAAATGAAGTAAAACTAATAAAGTCTACGAGTTACGGAAGTTATGCATGGGATAGTGGAAATAGTAATACATGGAATTCATCAACCAAACCCGATATAAGAAGCACATTAAATAGTACATTTTTGGGAACACTAAGTAGTACATGGCAAAACAAAATAGCAACGCACGCATACAAAGTAGGAGGAATGGCATATAGTCGAACAAATACAGCGAAACAATATTACAATACAGAAGTAGGAAGTAGCTCAAGTAGTACAACAGACAGTATGAAGATAGGATTAATGTATGTAAGTGATTATGGATATGCAGTAAGTAATAGTTATTGGACGGAAGCATTATATGATTATGATAATTCAACTCTTAAAAGTAATAATTGGATGTATCTAGGTTCTACCGAATGGACCATCTCCCGCAGCTTCGTCAATACGGATCGCGCTTTCCCTGTGGTTTCTACAGGGTATGCCTATGGCGACTACGCCGTGAGCGGTGCGTCTGCGGTCCGGCCAGTCTTTTATCTGACATCTTCCACAACCTATGTATCGGGCAGCGGAAGTTCCGCTGATCCGATTCGAGTGAGTTGAGGCTAGGACATTGCTCGTCTAGGGCCCTTGCGGTCCAGGCGAGCGGGGTGCATTTTGGAATCGAGATAAAAAATAAGTGTGGTTGAGACCAAAAGATAGAACAAAATCTAGCGTGTTTGCGCGAAGTGCAAGCATGCTAGTGGGGCAAAAAATTATCAACACTTCCGCTGGTATAGCGGATAATAATACTATACTTGGGTAATCTTGTAATAAATTTCCCGCAATTCGGACAATTCGAATAATGCCTTTCAAGTGAATTCCACAGGATATGTCAATAACAATACCGTGAACAATTCGAACGGCGTGCGGCCAGACCTTTACAGTTCCAGTAATATAAGATTAAGGTTTTATGATTGAGTGAGGTAAATTAAAAGCGGTAAGAAGAAGTGAAATTATATAGTGAAGTGTTGAAGGTATAAAAACTCCGAAGGGATAACATCCCTCGGAGAGCGCATTTTCCACATTTATCAACAATAATGGAGGTATTATGTATAGTTATATAATAGGAAAAGTAACAGATATAAGTAGTAATAATATAGTACTTGAATGTAATAATATTGGGTATTTAATTTATGTACCCAATCCTTTTAGTTATCAAATAGGTAATGAATATAAAGTATTTGTCTATAATAAAATTGGAGAAGATGAATATAGTTTGTATGGCTTTAAAACTAAAGAAGAATATGAGTTATTTTTGCGCCTTATTAGTGTTAAAGGTTTAGGGGTTAAACTTGCACTTCCTATACTAGCAACAGGTTCTATTGCGGGTATAGTTGATGCAATTGATCGGGAAAATATTTTATATTTAACTAAGTTTCCTAAAATTGGGGATAAATTAGCTCGCCAAATAATTTTGGATTTAAAGGGTAAAATAAATATAGATGTTACAGATGAAATAGAAAATGATGAAACAGAAGATTTAATTGATACACTTGTTGCTTTAGGTTATAAACAAACAGAAATAAAGAAAGTAATTGGTCAAATAGATAGAAGTAATACATTAGAAGAACAAGTAAAAGAAGCATTAAAGTTATTATTAAAGTAGGTGGGATATGAATAAAGGTTTTACATTAGTTGAACTTATGGCAGTATTAGTTTTAATAGTTATTATTGCTACCATTGGCTATGCGGGTATTACTGTTGTTAATAATAATATTGAGAAGAATTTATGGAATACAACTGTTGAAGAAATAGAAACTGGAGCAGTACAATATGGTCAAGATAATTTAAGTAGATTAACGAGTACTTGTAACAATGGAGCTATTTCTAATTGTTTAGAAGTAACTGTAGGCTTTTTAATAGAAAGAAATTATGTTGATACTGATGAATATGAATGTGAAAAAGACAGTAATGGAAATTGTAAAGAAGATAATGATGGAAACGTTATATATACCGATAGAGAAATAATAACCAATAATGTAACTGGAGAAATAGTTAATGATAATATAGTATATATTTATTTAGAAAATAATCGAGTTTATGCAGAATATCAAGAATAGTGCTTGCTATTCTTTTTCTTTGTATGTTAAAATAGATATCGGAGGATTAATTATGGAAAAATATGTGTATTTGTTTAATGAAGGAAACAAAGATATGCGAAATCTTCTAGGAGGTAAGGGAGCAAACCTTGCTGAAATGACTAATATTGGTCTTCCTGTTCCTAGAGGATTTACTGTTACAACAGAAGCTTGTAACAAATACTATGATGATGGTAAAGTTCTAGATGATGCCATTGTTGAAGAAATTAAAAGTAATCTAGAAAAATTAGAAAGTATCACTGGTAAAAAATTTGGTGATTTAGAAAATCCCCTTTTAGTAAGTGTTAGAAGTGGTGCTAGAGCAAGTATGCCAGGAATGATGGATACTGTACTTAATCTTGGTTTAAATGATGAAATAGCTGCATCTTTTGCAAGCAAGATTAATAACAAAAGATTTGTATATGATTCATACAGAAGATTTATTCAAATGTTTGCTGATGTAGTTAAAGGTTACTCAAAGAGTAAGTTTGAGAGTATCATTGATGAAGTAAAGGCCGAAAAAGGTGTTAAAGATGATATTGAACTTGATGAAAACGATATGGTTGAATTAACTAATAAATTTAAAGCCGCATACAAGGAATTTGCGGGTAGTGATTTCCCACAAGATCCATTTACGCAATTAATTGAAGCTGTTAAAGCAGTATTTAGAAGTTGGAATAATGAAAGAGCTATATATTATAGAAGAATAAATGATATTCCTGGCTCTTGGGGAACTGCTGTAAATGTTCAAGAAATGGTTTATGGTAATAGTGGTAATACTTCTGGTACAGGGGTAGCCTTCACCAGAAATCCTGCAACTGGGGAAAAGAAACTATTCGGAGAATACTTAATCAATGCTCAAGGTGAAGATGTTGTTGCAGGTATTCGTACGCCTTCAGAAATTGATACTCTAAAAGAAGTTATGCCTGAAGTGTATGAAGAATTTGTGCGTATTGCTAATTTGCTTGAAGATCACTATTCTGATATGCAAGATATGGAATTTACAATTGAAAATGGTAAATTATTCATACTTCAAACTAGAAATGGTAAAAGAACAGCTAATGCTGCAGTAAAAATAGCGGTTGATCTTGTTAGTGAAGGTAAAATTAGCAAAGAAGATGCCGTATTAATGGTTGATCCAAAGAGTTTGGATGCACTACTTCATCCAACATTTACGGATAGTGCTATTAAAAATGGGGAAGTTATTGGTAAAGGTCTTGCTGCATCTCCTGGAGCTGGAACTGGTAAAATTTACTTTAATGCATCAGATGTAATTGAAGCTCACAAAAATAAAGAAGATGCTATTTTAGTTAGACTTGAAACATCTCCAGAAGATATTGAAGGAATGAATTCAAGTAAAGGTGTACTAACTATTCGTGGTGGAATGACTAGCCACGCTGCAGTTGTTGCTCGTGGTATGGGTATTTGCTGTGTATCTGGAGTTGGCTCATTTAGTATAAATGAAGAAGAAAAAACTCTAACTACTGATAGTGGCAAAGTTTATCATGAAGGCGATTATATTTCAATTGATGGTTCAACTGGTTTGGTTTATGATGGTAAACTTGAAATGAAGGAAGCATCAATTAGTGGAGACTTTGAAACATTTATGTCTTGGGCCGATGAAGCAAGAGATTTGCGTATTCGTACTAATGCTGATACTCCAAAAGATGCTATTCAAGCTCGTAAGTTTGGAGCTGAAGGAATTGGTTTATGTCGTACAGAACATATGTTTTTTGAGCGTGACAGAATATTTAATTTTAGAAAAATGATTTGTGCAACAACTGTGGAAGAAAGAAAGGCAGCCCTAGATAAGATACTTCCATATCAAAGAAAAGACTTTGAAGGATTATATGAAGCAATGGCTCCATACAGTGTAGTTATTAGATATCTAGATCCACCTCTACATGAATTCTTACCAAAAACAGAAGCAGAAATTAAAGAACTTGCTGAAGATTTAGGTAAGAGTGTAGATGACCTTCATAAAGTTATTGATTCACTTAAAGAATTCAATCCAATGATGGGTCACCGTGGTTGTCGTTTAGCTATAACTTATCCAGAAATAGCTGAAATGCAAACTAGAGCAGTTATTGAAGCGGCAATTAATGTTGGTAAAAAAGGTATTAAAGTAAAACCAGAAATAATGATTCCTTTAGTTGGAGAAGTAAAAGAACTAGAATATGTTAAAGATATAGTTGTTCGTGTTGCTGATGAAGTAATAAAAGAAAATAATGCTGATTTAGAATACGAAGTTGGAACAATGATTGAAATTCCAAGAGCAGCATTACTTGCTGATAAAATTGCTAGTGTTGCAGACTTCTTTAGCTTTGGTACAAACGACTTAACGCAAATGACTTATGGTTTTTCTAGAGATGACGCCGGAAAATTCTTGGATGCTTATTATGAAAAAGGTATTTTTGAATTTGACCCATTTGCAAAAGTTGATACTGAAGGTGTTGGACTTTTAATGGATTTGGCATCGACAAAAGGAAGAAGTGTTAATAAGGAATTAAGTTTAGGTATTTGTGGGGAACATGGTGGAGATCCATCAAGTATTGCATTCTGTGATAAATTGGGATTTAATTATGTATCATGTTCACCATTTAGAGTACCAATTGCTAGACTTGCAGCAGCACAAGCCGCAATCAAGCGTGGAACGCAGAAATAGACTCGAATGTCGATGTGTTCTTAACCCGTATAATCATTACAAAAGATGATATATCTAGATATAAGGATAAATTTTGTAAATATAATGATATAAGATTTAAAGAGCCAATTATAGTAGATATTTATATATAAGAAAAGACTAAGATGACGATTATGTCGTATATCTTAGTCTTTTTTTGTTATTAAGATTTTGATATGCGATTATTGATATGGAGGGTAAAATATGCGACTTATTTATACAAAACCATTATTAAAAGACTTATCACAAGGTTCTAGAATCGCTTTTGTTAGGCAATTTCGTTTAATGACACAAGATGAAGTTTCTGATAAATTAGGATTAACTGGAGAGTGTAAAAGGCGAACTATGACAAGATACGAAAAGGGTAATAGGAACCCAAAAAACGATAGAACTATGGAGATAGCCCAAATACTAAACGTGAATATTGCATCAATCAAAAAATATGATTATAAGAATGTGGAAGATATTATTTATACTTTAATGTGGTTGGAAGAATTATTGCCAAATTATCATATAGATTTATCGGATGTTTCAAGTGTAAAAAATAATACAATACTTGAATTAAAAAAGTTTTTAGATGAGTGGAATATTATGAGAAATAAGAGAATGAAACGAGAAATATCCTATAATGATTATATAGATTGGAAATTAAATTATAAAATAAAGGAGGATAATTAAAATGGATTATTCAACTAAAATAAAATTGAATTTAATTGATAATTTTAAGAACCATCCATTTAAAGTAGAAAATGATGATTCATTAAAAGAACTTGCAAAAAGCATAAAACAAAATGGATTACTAAATCCAGTAATTGTTAGAAAAAAGGGTGCTAGTAGATATGAAATGATTTCTGGTCATAGAAGAAAAACTGCAATGGAATTATTAGACATAGAAGAAATAGATGCAATTGTAAAAGAACTTACTGATGATGAAGCTGTAATATATATGGTGGATTCAAATATTTATCGTGAAAAGATATTACCATCAGAAAAGGCTTTTGCTTATAAAATGAAAATGAATGCAATTAAGCATCAAGGAAAAAACACTTCGGACACTGGGAGTCCGAAGTTGTCATCCGAAATTGTTGGTAAGATATATGGAGATGGATCAACAAATGTAAAAAAATATATTAGACTTACTTTTCTTATTCCAGAATTATTAGATTTAGTAGATAATACTGTCAAATACAATAAAAGAACTTTTTTAACAATGGGAATTAAACCAGCCGTAGAACTTTCATATTTAACCAAGGAGGAACAGAAATTAGTTTATGCTTCAATTGTTTATGAGGATTTAACACCGAGCCATGCTCAAACAATAAAAATAAGAGAATTGAGCAAAAATAAATTATTAAACTATGATTCGTTGGAAGAAATCTTATCTCAAAATAAAGGAAATCAAAATGATAAAATTTCTTTTAATAAAGATAAAATCGAGTCCGTTCTACCTCGAGATTTATTAAAGAGAGATAAAAGATATATTGAACAATATATTATAAATGCAATAATTAAATATAAAGAATTGGAAAAAGAAAAGAATAATAATGTTGATTTAAATTGTTTGAAAATATAATGGAAGTACACAAGTATTGTGTGCTTTTTTTAGGAGGTGTAAAGATGTCAGTTTTTAAAATAGAAAAAAATAATAACTATACTGTTATGTCCAATTATCACTTAAGAGATAAAAATTTATCGTATAAAGCTAAAGGGTTATTATCGTTTATGTTAAGTTTGCCAGAAGATTGGGATTA
>CALVKF010000014.1 GCA_944332555.1 uncultured Bacilli bacterium | reverse complement strand
AGTTAGCAAAAGATGAAAAACATATAAGTATTAAACTTATGAATATTGGTTCAGTTATGGCAATACTTGGATTAGCATTAGTTATTGTTACTATGATTTTTGTTATAAATACTGATACTCAAATAATTTGTTTTGTTATCGGGGGAGTATTTGCAATGCTTGGAGCAATAATTGATTTAGTTGGTGAGGCAAAATTAAGTAAAGATTTTAAAAAACATAAAGAAAGTAAGTAATGGAGTAGGAAAATGGAAAATAAAAATACGAAAATATTAATAATATTAGTGGCTATTTTAATAGTATTAGTTCTAGGAGTTATCGCTTATTTGGTGTATGATAAAATAAGTGAAGATAATAATGATGTTTCAAATAATATTAATGATGTGAATAATAATGAACAAAATAATACTACAGAAGAAAATAACGAAAATAATGAAGAAGAAAAAGAACCAGAAGTAGTTCCTTATACATCTTTAGAATTATTTACAATGCTTACAGGAAATTGGGCATCTGTTAGTCAAAAAAGTGATATGGTTATAGCTTCTTTTAATCCTAATCATTTTATGTTAGGTTGGTTTGCATCAGAACCTTTTTATAGCGGAGATGTTTCTAATTTTACAGCAGTAGATGTAAATAATTATAGCTTTGATTGTAATGGTGCTACATTTTATATAGATATTACAGATTTTGCTAATGGTAATATTAGCCTTAGAGTTGATGATAGTGAATCTTTTGTTTATGAATTTGTTAGTACCAATGACGATGATTTGTTTGATTATTTTGGACTTAATTAAAGATTATTCCGATAATCTTTTTTTTGTAGTATAATATTTTTAGTGATGTTTATGCAAAAAATATTAATTGTTGAAGATGATTATAGTATACATGATATTTTAAAAGAAATTTTAAAAATGAATGGATATATTACTTATGATGCATATAACGGTAGTGATGCTCTAAATATAATAAGACAAGAAGATATAAATTTAATATTACTTGATTTGATGCTTCCCGATATAAATGGAGAAGATTTAATTAAAAAAGTTAAAGATATTCCGATAATTATAATTAGCGCTAAAGTTAGTAGTAATGATAAAATTAATTGTTTACTTGATGGAGCTAATGATTATGTAACAAAGCCATTTGATAAAGATGAACTTTTGGCGAGAATTAAAGTTCAATTTAGAAATAATAAACAAAATTATGAATTAAAATATAAAGAATTACATTTACTTAATGATTATCAAACTTTAATGATTAATAATGAAAAAGTTAAACTTACTAAAACTGAATATTTAATATTAAAAGAATTATTACAAAATACTAAAAGAGTAGTGACTAAAAATATGTTACTCGATTTAATAAGTATAGATAATTTAGATTGTGATGAAAATTCTTTAAAAGTTCATATTAGTAATATTAGGAAAAAGATGCGAAAATATACTAGCAATAACTATATTGAAGCAGTCTGGGGAATTGGCTTTAAGATAAAAGAATAAATCTTAACTAATTCTTAACTATTATTATTTAAAATTATAGTTAGGAGATGATATTAATATGAATTATGTGATTGAAGCTGCATCTTTAACTAAAAAGTATAAAAACTTTAAAGCTTTAGATGATTTGAATTTGCATGTACCAGTTGGTTCAATTTATGGCCTTATTGGAAAAAATGGGGCAGGTAAAACTACTTTAATTAGGCTTATTTGTGGCTTACAAAAAGTAGATACTGGAGAATACTATATTTATGGTATTAAAAATACCGATAAGGAAATATTAAATGTGCGAAGTCGAATTGGTGCAATTGTTGAGACTCCCGCAATATATGAAAATTTAAGTGCTCGTGATAACATTATTGAAGAGCTTACATTACTTGGTTCTCCTACATTTGATGATGTAGATGAATTATTAAAACTTGTTGGACTTTCTGATGTCGGTGCTAAAAAAGCTGGTAAATTTTCATTAGGAATGCGCCAGAGACTCGGAATTGCCATAGCTCTTGCGGGTAACCCTGATATCTTAATTTTGGATGAACCAATAAATGGTTTAGATCCTGAAGGTATAATCGATATCCGCGAACTTATATTAAAATTAAATAAGGAAAAAAATATTACAATTTTAATATCTAGTCATTATTTAGATGAATTATCGAAAATAGCAACACATTATGGTTTTGTTGATAAAGGTAAAATGAAAAAAGAAATAAGTAAAGATGAGTTAATAAATAAAATGAAACATAGAATAGTTTTAAAAGTAAATGATGCTAAAAAAATTATTCCTTATTTAGATTCCCAAAACATTACTTATGAAATAGAGAATGACAAAACTATTAATATTTTTAGTAATATAAAAATTCCTAAATTGATTAGTGATCTATCTAAAAACAATTTAGAGGTTATTGATGTATTAGAAGCATCAGAAACATTAGAAAATTATTTTCTAAATTTAATCGGGAGTGATGATAATGCCTAATTTACTTAAAGCAAGTTTGACTAGAATAAAAAAAGATAGATTATTTTGGGGATTAGCAATACTTACAATCGTGTTTGCATTAGCCTTAATTATTAGTGCATATATAGATAGAAATAAGTTTAACGAAATATATAAAACGATAGACTTTTTTCCACGGATTGGTATAATTATAGGCTTTTATATTGCTATAATTACTAGTATATTTGTTGGTAGTGAATATTCTTGTGGTACCATTCGTAATAAAATAATAATGGGACATAATAGAAAAAATATTTATTTAGCAAATTTTATTGTTATGAGTATAGCTACATTATTTTATATATTATTATTTATTTTAGTTGTAGGAATTCTAGGTACAATATTATTTGGAAAAATTGATTTAAGTATTGGTAAAGTGCTTTATTTAGTACTAACAATTATTTTATTTAGTATAGCTATGGCTGCAATAAATGTATTTGTTGCTATGAATGTTACTAGTAAAACAATTAGTTCGATGATTAATATCTTATTAGTAGTTATTTTGTTTTATGGATGTATGGTGGTATATGGAATATTATCCCAACCAGAAACTACAAATCAAGCAACATTAACTGAAGAAGGAATAGTTTATGAAGAGATACCTAATCCAATGTATCCTTCCAAAAATATGAGAACCCTTTATCAAATAATTTTAAGTGCTATTCCAGAAGGTCAAGCAATTTGTTTAAATGCCGATGAGGCCGACTATACTTATTATCCTCTTTATTCTATCGGAGTAATTATAATATTTACAAGTTTAGGTATTTATTTATTTAACAAAAAAGAAATTAATTAGAAAGGATATATCATGATTTATATTTTATTAACTATTTTTATTATTATAAGTTTATATTTATCTATTAAATTAATTATTTTAAATAAGACAATTAAAGAAATAGAAAATAAATTACCATTTATATTAAATAATAATACTAATCAGTTAATTACTATAAGTAGTAATAATAAAAACTTAAAAAAATTAGTAAATAATTTAAATAAAGATTTAAAATATTTAAGAAAATTAAAATTAGAATATATTAATGGTAATCAAAATTTAGTAAATGTTATTACCAATATGACTCATGATATTAGAACACCCCTTACTGCAATAAGGGGTTACTTGGATTTAATAGAAACTAATAATTTAAATAAAAAACAAAAAGAATATATTAAATATATTAATGCTAAAGTTAATGATTTAACAATACTTACTGAAGAGTTATTTGATTATTCTAAAATATCTAATAATTCTTTAGATAAAGAAAATGTTTGTCTAAATGATGAGTTAGAAAATATAATTGCTAGCTTTTATGATTTATTTAAAGAAAAAGGAATTAATCCAAGTATTACAATTACTAATAAAAAAATTATAAGATATATTAATAAATTAAGTTTTAATAGAATTATAGATAATATAATAATGAATGCTTTAAAATATAGCGATGAATATATAAATATAAAGTTAGATGATAATGGAATTATTACTTTTAAAAATAAAACTACTATTTTAGATAGAATTAGTGTTGCTAAAATATTTGATAGATTTTTTACAGTTGAAAATGCTAATAAAAGCAGTGGAATAGGTTTAAGCATTGCTCGCAAGTTAGTAGAATTAAATAATGGTAAGATAACTGCTAAATTAAGGAATAATGAATTAGTTATAACAATTGTCTTTAATACAATATAATTTTTTTGGCAAAATGTATTTACAAATAGGAAATTGTTTGGTATAATTTAATTGTTAGTGGATATAATGTATTAGTAGATTATATCTACTTGGAGCCATGTGGCCTAAGATTAATTCTTAGATGAGCAAACGGTTCTACCCGCGTAGGCGCTAGGCGCCGCTTTAAAAAGCAACCTTTGGGTTGCTTTTTAAATGCTTATTCGTTTGTTTTTAAGTTCCTTTAGTAACTTACGCATTTCCATGTTTTCAAAAAATATTTTTTCATTTTTAGAAATATACAATTTATGTTTATATTTATAATAGTATTTATCTATAAAGGTAAGCATATCTGCTACTTGAAATAGTTTTTCTTTAGTTTTATCAAAATCACTAATAAAGGATATATTAAAATCTTTAAATACATCTTCTAAAATTGCTGCTAATTGTGATTGACCATTATCATAATAAATAACTATTTTATCAAATTGTTGGAAGAACTTATGATTACTAGATACTAAATCATTCAATTCTGCAGTTAATTGTTTTTTTAATAGTTTATAACTATCAGTATATTTTTTGTTTACTACAATGCTTTTTAATTTAATTGGTGACCTTTTTGTAAAAACAAATAGGGAATTAAATATACTTTGTCTCAAGTCAATTGATAAATCCTTATAATCTCCTTTATGTCTAATTAAATCAGCAGTATGAATCATTTTGGTAAATTTCAGTTTATTAAGTCTTTCTTTAAATGCATTTAAAAAAGGTTCTATATTATTAAGAGAACTTAAAAAGACAAATGATACAACATAAAGATCTGAAGCATTATCATTAATTCCAAAATCTCCAGATTCATCAATAAAGATGTTTAATTTTTTCATGCAATTCTCCCGTACACCTTCTCATAAACACCTTTATATCACTCTGTAATTACATATTATAAATCATATTAGCAATTTTGGCTAGTGTTTTTTTGAAAAAACTTTACAAATAGGGTTCTGTCCCAAAAGGTGTGGGAAATAAATTATTTAGTATAACTAACATCAATTATTTTTAAGAAGAAATATTCATCATCTGGGATACCATAATGTTGTCTTCTTAATGTCTTTATTTTATTATTTATTCCTTCAACTTTTCCAGTAGAAATGTTATATATAGCATGATTAATTATTCCTTCATAATGATTAGTAATAAGATTAGAAAACCATATTAATTTTTTATGACCATTTTCTCTACATAAATCAACTATGCTAGCTATTTTATTATGCATAGATTCAACATCGGTATCATTATATGCACTTTTAAGAGTTTCTTTTATTAAATCAATTGTAATAAATATCAAATTTTTATGATGAGTCTGGCAATAGTCAAAATGCCAAATGTATAGAACATAATGGTGAAAACAATTTTACTATTTGTTTTCCAGAAGATACTAAATTTGAGGATATAGAAGTTTATTTAGATGATTATAATAATTTTAAAGATATATTTATAAAATAATAGGTAATTTAGAACCTGTAACATAGTAGATTAATACTATGTTTTTATTTAAATAAATGTTATAATTTAAATAGATTTAGGAGTAAAATATGAAATATAATATTAATAAAGATTTCTTCATATGTAAATTTATTAAAATACCATTTAATAAATTTACTATATCATTATCTAAAATACCATTAACTATATTATTTGCATTAACCCCTATTTCTAAAGATGTTAAAATAAAAAAATATTTTAACAATAATATAAAAACATATGTATTTGAACCTAAAAATAATAATGATAATTTACCTTGTTTAATATATTTTCATGGTGGTGGATTTGGTTATAAGGCATCCCCCTTTCACAAGAAAAGAGTAGCAATTTATGCTAAATATGCCAAACTAAAAGTCATTTTCCCCGATTATCGATTACTACCAAAATATACTTATAAGGAAATAAGAGACGATGCTATAAATACCTATAAATGGGTTATAAAAAATTATGAAAAATTAGGAATAAATAAAGAAAAAATTATCATCGGGGGAGATAGTGCTGGTGCTATACTAGCCACTTATGTAACAAATGCTCTAGATTCTATCTGTGCGCAAATGTTAATATATCCGAGCACTGATGCCATGACAAAAACAAAGTCTATGAAAAAGTATTATAATACACCAATGTGGAATAGCAAAAACAACAAAAAAATGTGGCAAATGTTTTTGAAGGGACTTAATGATTCTGAAAAAATAGAAGCATCACCAATGCAAGCCACTCTAAAAAATAATATTCCTAATACTTATATTGAAATTGCTGAATTTGATCCATTACATGATGAAGGAATTAATTATTATAATAGATTAAAAGAAAAAAACACTAATGTAAAATTAGTAAAAACTAAAGGAACTGTTCATGGTTATGATATGATTTTAAAAAGCAAAATAACTAAAGATAGTATGCAAAAAAGAATAGAATTTCTAAAAGAAAATATAAAGTAAAAGGAGTCCAATGAAAATAGATTATTTAATAAATGAATTAATTAAAGAAGATAATAAATTAAGTAATATTAAAATACCAGAGTCTTTAGAAGAAAAGAAAGATTTATATCGTGCCTTAAGAAATATTAGAGCACCTAAAGCTTAAGTGAAGATAATACATATCCATTATTCTTAATGAATATGAATTTAAAAAGATTCAAAAGTCCTATTTCAACAGTATTTGTATATGGATTTATAGATGATTAAGGAATTATGGGAAGATATATTGCTAGTGGCCTACAACAGTAATTAGTATTTTAGAAAATGAAAATGCTGATGAAGTTAAAAATAAGGAAGAAGTATTGAAAGATATTGGAAAAAGGGTAGATTTAAATTTATATGATGTTAAGGAATATACTAATGGGTACGAACTTTATTTAAAAACAGGTATTGTAAACAAGAATTTAAAAGGTTTTATTAAGGAATTGGATGAAAGTAATCCTGTAAGTTTAAGAAGAAGGAAAGAACATTGTGATGAAAATAAAAAAATATGGGAAAACAATTTTAAAATAAAAAAGGAAAAAAATAAAACATATTCATTATATATAAATGATGAAAAAGTGCGGTCAGGCCTTGTTTTTACCTAAACTCTGATGTTATCTATATCTCTTGTGATGGCTCACAAGAAAATCCTTTTAGAATAGAGTAGTGTATACTACTTTTTTTCTTTAATTAATGATATAATTAATTTAAGAAAAGAGATGATTTTATGTTAGATAATGTTGAAGTATTAATTCATAGTAGTATTAGAATAAATAAAGGTTTAGTTATTTATTTTGATCCATATAAAATAAATAAAGATTATAATGATGCTGATATAGTATTTATTACCCATAGTCATTATGATCATTATTCAGAAGATGATTTGAAAAAAGTAATAAAGGATAATACTATTATTGTAATACCTAGTGATTTAGAAGAAAAAGTATTAGAATTTGGTTTTGACAAAGAACATATAATAGTTGTAAAACCAAATGGAGAATATAATATTATTGGAATTAATGTTAAAACAATTCCGGCATATAACACGAATAAGAATTTTCATCCTAAAGATAATAATTGGGTTGGTTATATAATAAGTTTAGACAATACAACTTATTATATTGCTGGTGATACTGATAAAACTCCAGAAAACAAACAAGTAAAATGTGATGTGGCATTTGTTCCAATCGGAGGAACATATACAATGAATACTTTTGAAGCAGCAGAGTTAGTTAATGAAATTAAACCAAAAATAGTTGTACCAATTCATTATGGTTTAATTGTAGGTACAAAAGAAGATGTTATTAATTTTAAAAATTTAATTGATAAAGATATAGAATGTAATATTCTAATGAAATAAAATATTTAGCCAAATCTATATGCGGTTTGGCTATTTTGTTGTATAATATTAATTACTAAAAAGGAGGGATAAAATGGAACAAGCATCACTTTTTGATGAATCAAAATATGAACCACTGGCTTATAGAATGCGTCCAAGAAATTTAAGTGAATTTGTTGGTCAAGAACATTTGATAGGGAATGGTAAAATACTTAAGAAAATGATTGAAAGCGATAATGTTTCATCAATGATTTTCTGGGGGCCACCGGGGGTAGGTAAAACAACACTCGCTCGGATTATTGCTCATGAAACTAAATCGGATTTTATTAATTTTTCTGCGGTAACATCAGGAATTAAAGAAATAAAAAAAGTAATGGAAGATGCCGATAATAATAAAAAGTTAGGTATTAAAACTATTTTGTTTGTTGATGAAATTCATAGATTTAATAAAGCTCAACAAGATGCTTTTTTGCCATTTGTGGAAAAAGGAGCCATTGTTTTAATCGGAGCAACAACAGAAAATCCTTCATTTGAAATAAACAATGCTCTTTTATCTAGATGTCGCACTTTTGTGTTAAAAGAATTATCAGTAGAAAATATTTTAACGCTTTTAAAACGAGCAATTACTGATGAAAGAGGTTTTGGCAAAAGTAAAGTTGAAATAGCAGAAGATGATTTAAAATTTATTGCCACATTTGCGAGTGGCGATGCTCGTAGTGCCCTAACAACCCTTGATATGATTATTACTAATAGTGATATAGATAAAGAAGGAGTTATTCATGTAACTCGTGAAAATATTGAAGAATGTTTAACTAAAAAAACACTACTTTATGATAAAGATGGGGAAGAACATTATAATATTATTTCAGCTCTTCATAAATCCATGCGTAATAGTGATCCTGATGCAGCAGTCTACTGGCTTGCTCGCATGCTTGAAGCAGGAGAAGAACCACTTTACATTGCTAGAAGAATAGTTCGTTTTGCATCAGAAGATATAGGTCTTGCTGATACTAATGCTCTAAATGTGGCAGTAAATGTTTATCAAGCATGTCACTTTATTGGTATGCCTGAATGTAATGTCCACCTTACGGAAGCGGTTATTTATATGAGCATTGCTCCTAAATCTAATGCATGTGATGTTGCATATATGAATGCTTGCAGGGATGCCCTAAATACTATTGCTGAACCAGTGCCACTACAAATTCGCAATGCTCCAACAAAACTTATGCAAAATCTTAATTATGGTAAGGGTTATAAATATGCTCATGATTATGAAGATAAACTCACAACCATGGATTGTTTGCCACCTTCATTAATTGGTAAAACTTATTATCAACCAACAACTCAAGGTAATGAAATTAAATTTAAACAAAGACTTGAACAAATAAAAGAATGGAAGAAAAATCATAAAAATACATAAATGTTAAAAAACTTTGCGTAATTTCCAAACTATTTTGGTAGATATAAAAATGGTACTAATATATAATTGTTATCGAGGTGAAGAAATTATGGATTTAGGAAACAAAATATTAAAATTAAGAAAAGAAAAAGGATACTCTCAAGAAGACCTAGCGGAAAAACTAGGAGTCACTAGACAAACAATATCTAATTGGGAACTTGGTAGTACACAACCCAATCCTGAACAATTAAAGGGTTTATCAAAAATACTTAATGTAAGTATAGATGAACTTTTAGATAATGATATTAAAGCTGTGATTGAAGAAAAAGTATCTAATACTGAAAAACTAGCAGGCATTATTATTAAAATACTTAAAGTCTTTGGAATACTTATTATAATATATATTTTGTTGTTGGTTATAGGTATTATTACTTTTACTGTTTTTCGCAAAGAATCAAGTGAATCAGTTAGTAATAAAGCTACAAGTGCAACTCTAAATTGTTCGATTGAAGATAATAACTATACTATAACTATTGGGGATGATAATTATTTTGATTGTCCAGAATGTAATGAGAATATGCAAATTTATTTGCAAGATATTACTGATTGGGCCAATACAGATCATAGTGTAGAAAACATTAAAACCTATTTTAGAGAAAATGGTGGAAATTGTGAGTAATTAACTTGTAATTTATTTTGAAATTTGGTATATTATATATGTAAGTGTTACCCATATTGGGTAGCGCCAAATGTGTGTTGGACGCTACATTTTACTTGTCGGCGTCTTTTTTGTTGTTTGTTCCATAGATGACCAGTATCAAAATGACTACTAGTAGATATAAATCTTCATTCAACTGTACATCCCTCCCTTTTATCCTTGTTTAGAAGGAGGAGTTAAAAAACGGATAACAGCGACGCCTCACCAATAATGGGTAACAGTTATCTATTATAGCTGTTATTTTTTTATTTGCAAGCATTTCGACAAGGTTCGACAAAACAAGCCAAAATTCGACATTCTTTGGTAGAATAATAGTTGTGTTTACTTTAAATAATTGTTATAATTTATATGAAAAAAATTAATGAAAGAACTTGGGATATATGAATATAGAAAAAGAAATAATAAAAAAATGTATATTAGATAAAGATAAATTAATACCTTTTGGTTTTATTAAAGAAAAAGATAATTATAAATATATAACTAATATTATGAATAATAAATTTAGGGTAGAAATAATTATTAATGCAAATAATGAACTAATAGGTAAAATATATGATATAGAAACAAATGAAGAATATACAAACTTTAGAGTAGAAAATCTAGGATCTTTTTCTAATAGTGTTAAAGAAGAATATATAAATATATTAAAAAATATTGTTAGTAATTGTTATATTAGTCATTATTTTTCTTTTAATCAAACTAATCGTATTGTTAATGAAATCACAAAAAAATATAATGTTAGTTCTGAATTTTTATGGGATAAGTATCCGAATTATGGAATATTTAGAAGCAAAAAGAGTAATAAATGGTTTGCAGCTATTTTAAATGTTGATAAAAGTAAAGTTATCAACAATGAATCAGGAGAAATAGAAATAATTAATGTAAAAGTAGATGATTTAGTTAATAGTTATTTAAAAGAAAAGGGCATTTTTCCGGCGTATCATATGAGTAAGAAAAGTTGGATAACTATTATTTTAGATGATACTTGTAAAGACGAAAAAATTATGGAGTTAATAGACATTAGTTATGAACTTGTAAATAAAAAAAGTACTTGGATAATTCCTGCAAATCCCAATGTTTATGATATTGTTAGTGATTTTAAGAAAAGTGATATAATAACTTGGAAACATCAAAGCAGTATGGAACTTGGTGATATAATCTATATTTATATGACTAAACCAATGGGGTATATAAAATATAAGTGTCAAATTATATATATAAATGATAATATAATGACTATTAAGTTAATTAAAGAATTTAATGATAATCTATTAACATTTGATTTACTTAACAATTATGGACTTAAATCTGTTCGGAGTCCAAGAAGAATTCCAGATAAATTAAATAGTTTTCTAGAAACAATTAGGGAGGTTTAATGCGAGAATTTAAAGGTAATAGTTTAATAAAAGAATTAGATGATTATACAGTTGTAGATATTGAAACGACATCACTTGATTCAAGAAGTGGCGAAATATTAGAAATCAGTGCTATAAGAGTGCGAAATAAAAAAGTAGTTGATACATTTTCTAAATTAATTAAAGTTTCATATGTTGGATCATTTACTGCTCATCTAACAGGTATAACAAATGCAGAAATGTTGGAATATGGTGAAGATTTAACTAAAGTTTTAGAAGACTTTTTAGCATTTTTAGGTGATGATGTCATTGTTGGGCATAATGTCAATTTCGATGTTAATTTCTTATATGATAATTTAGAGAGTGAATTAGGTATTTTTCTAACTAATGATTATGTTGATACATTAAGATTATCGAGAATGTTTTTGCCGGAGCTCAAACATCATCGTTTAGATGATTTAATAACTTATTTTAATTTAGAAAAGCGTTGTGAACACAGAGCTTTAAATGATTGCGTTCTTACTAATCAAGTTTATTTAAGTTTATGGGGATTACAAAGTAAAATATATAATTAAGGAGAGTGTTTATGGAAGATAAAAAATGTGTTATGATTATTGATGAAAATTTACCACTGGGATTAATTGCTAATACAGCAGCAGTTTTAGGCAATACAATAGGAGCTCATTATCCCAAGTTAGTTGGTAGTGATGTAGTAGATAAAAGTAATAATACGCATATGGGAGTAATAAAAATACCTATTCCCATACTTAAAGGTAATGCTAGTATGCTGTTTTCGTTAAGGGAAAAACTTTATCAAGAAGAATATAGTGACTTAGTTGTTGCAGATTTTTCTTCAGTTGCTCAAAGTTGTAAAAATTATGAAGAATATATTTCTAAAATAAGTGGAGTTGATGCTAAAGACTTAAAATATGATGGCATTGCCATTTATGGTGATAAGAAAAAAGTTAATAAACTAACAGGTAGTATTGGTTTGTTAAGATAAAGGGGGGACTAAAATGTCTATAGTAGTTAATATTAATCACCATAAAAAGAAAAAAATAGATTTTAAATTATTAAATCAAATGGCTTATTCTAAAGAGCTTTATATAGGAACTTTTGATGATGCTTATAGATATGAGCGATATACTGGTAAAAATGATATTAGAAATGTACCTTTTATTTTGTTTTATAAAAAATTATTTGGGAGAGGTTTTTCCTTTTTAGTAGATGATGATTATAATGTAGAGCTTACCTTAAATTATCCTTGTAGTGTAATTGATATAGTAATATTTTATAAATTTATTACAATGTATTGTAAATATTTTAATCTGGATAAATTTACTCAAGAAGGAGAAGTATATAGTTTAGATGATATAGAAAAATTGCAAGTAGAGGCCGATGATTTTAATAAAAGAATAGTTTGCAAGGAACTTAAAGTTGGTTTAACAATATTTGGTTGTATTTATCCCATTGTAATTGATGATGATTTAGTACTTAAATTAAGAAGTAATGAAGAGGATAAAGCTTATAATTATTTTGCTAAATATTTAGATAATTTACAAAGACCAATGTATTACTATGCCATTCCTTTAATATATAAAAATAATGATAAGTATATTGCTAAATATGGTCTAACTAAAGATGTTTCATCAATATTTCCAATAAACACATATTTACCATTTGGATATAATCAAAAAATACTAGATAATATAACTTCTTGGAGTGTTGCTATAATTGAAAATCAAGAATATAGTATTACTTGTGAAATACCTTATAATGATTTTTGTAAATTAATTAATATTAATAAATTACCTAAATTTGATTATAAACATAAACTAGTTACTATTGATGATAAAATAATGACTAAAATAAGTAAATATAAAATAGAAAAAGCTAAAGATGAATTAAGTAATTGGTTAAGTGATTATAGGGAACTTGGGCATAAACCCAGTAAAATAGAATATACTAATGAATTTGTAACTGAAAACATTCATTGTTATATTTTTAAATATAAAAAAGAGAGATTCAGCAAATGGTATTTAGGTATAGTAAGTGATTCAGGAACTTTCAGTGAATTTAAAGAATACAAAAAGGAAACAGAAATTGATGATGCCAAAGAAATTATTAAATTATTAAGTGAATTTTGGAAGAAAACTGCTGAAAATATAGACAAATAAGAAAAAATATAATAAAATAATACTCATTCAAGGGGGATTTATGAATAAAGAATTATTAAAACGTGCTCAAGAATATATTGAAAAAATGGCTCAAGGTATTAATCCAATTACTGGAGAAGTAGTGCCAGAAGATGATACACTTAATAACATTAAAATAACTAGATGTCTTTATTATGTTAATGATGTTTTAAAAGAAGTTATTGCTAAAGGAATTAAAGGAAATAAAAATAAAGGTATTCCATTTAATTTAACAATTGATGAATTAAATAACTATGAATTTACTGAAGAATTACCATTGTCTAAAATAGTTAAAAAAATAAATGATTTAAAAAATAATTTGGATATGAATGATTTAAAATTAAAAGATGTCTATAGTTGGTTATTAGAAAATGATATTTTAAAAATTGAAGTTATTAATAATCGAAATTGTAAAAGACCAACTGAACTTGGTAAAAGTATGGGAATAGCAGTAAGAAGAATTAATAATAATTTAGAAACATATGATATTGTATTTTATAGTATTGAGTTTCAAAAGTTTATAATAGATAATTTTAATAGTTTACTTGAGTATATAAATAGAGTTGGTAAGTAATTATCAACTTTTTAGTTGAATTTTAAGTAATTTGTCTTTTAAAAGAAATAAATATATGATAAAATAACCTTATTGAAAGGTGGTTTCATGAAACAAGAAGGACTTAAAAGAATAATAGGGCAAATAAAAAGATATGATTTAGTTAGTGAGTTTGAAGATCTATTATGATTAGAGAAATGAATTTAAATGATTATGAAGATGTAAGAATTTTAGTTAAACAAATTCATGAATTACATTTAAGTAATAGACCAGATATATATAATGATGGAGAATCATTTCCTAAAGAATATTTTAAAAAAGTATTAAATGATGCAAATAATCTCAATTATGTATATGTAGAAAATAAAAAAATAGTTGGAGCTTTAAATGCAACATTACAGCATACTAATTCACTACCTATTATTAAGCCTAGGACTTATTACTTTATTGAAAATATTGTAGTAGATAAAAATCATAGAAGAAAAGGTATTGCTAAAAAGTTATTTGATTATTTAACTTTAAAAGCCAAGGAAAATAATATAGATTCAATTGAATTAAATGTCTGGGGCTTTAATACAGAGGCAATTAAGTTTTATGAATCTATGGGAATGAATATTAAAAATATAAGAATGGAAATAAAGTCTAAATAAAATATGGACTTTTTTTCTGTTTTTTGATACACTATATTGGTAATTGGACATATAATAATAGGAAGTGGGAAGTATATGAAAAATAATAAGAAAACTAAAAAAGTTGTGGATAATAAAAAGAAAAAGTATACTTATATAGGTATTATTATAATTTTAGTAATGCTTATTTTATTAGTATGGTTATATTGGTTTTTATCTAATAAAGAAATAGAAGTTAAAGCGCAATCTAATATTAATTCTAATGAAACAATAGAATCGGTATTAGTTGATAAAACATTTGATGAACAAAAGAATACTTTATTAGAAATATTAGATGAAGAAATTAATAATTATAATAATATTTGTTTAGATAATGATAATGAAGAATGTATTACAGAAAAAGAAGAAATACTTGCTAATTTAGAATCTTTAAAAGAAAAAGTAAATTTGCTAGAAAGTGTTGAAGAAGTAAGTAATGTGTCAGTGGAAATAAGTGATTATTTAAATTCTTTAAAGCCAGTTGATGTAGAAGAAGAAACTGAATCAAGTTCTTCTAGTTCATCATCTAATAAAGGCAATAGTTCATCAAGTTCATCTAGTAGTTCTTATGCTCCATCTGGTAGTATTGAAAGTATTTTAAATAGCGCTAAATTAAACCCCACTAAAACTGGTTATCCAACACTTGATAATTATGCTACATCGGTTTTAAACTCCGTAACTAATGATTCAATGTCCACTTATGAAAAAGTAAAGGCCGTATATGATTGGATAATTAATAATATGAGTTATCAATTAGGTTTTGTTATTGGAGAAGAAATTGATAGTTTAATAAATACTTATGGTTTTTATGAAAGAGATGCAGTAGAAGTTTTCTTGGCTACTAATGGATTTGGAACTCATAGAGGTTCTTGTGATAATTATTCTGCTATGTTTATGGTATTAACTAGAAGAATTGGGTTAGATAGTTATGTTATAAGTGCTAGAAATAAAGATGGTTCAGGACATACAACTGTGAATATTAAAATTAATGGTAAATGGTATAATTTTGATCCACAAAGAGAAGATAATTCCCTTAAAAATGGTAAAATTACATATCTTGCTTTTGGGGAAGATGATAATGATTCTAAACCTTATAAATATATAAATCGTAATAGTGATGTAGCATCTTTTCATGGATTTCAAAAACAACCTGAAAGTAATTATTTGAAGGCAACAATCACTATCGCCGGTAAAAGTTATACTGCTAAAACTGCCGTTAGTAGTTATAAATATGTTATTCCTGATACATTTGAAATTGATTATGCAACAACACCAACAACTTATATTAATATTGAAGCAAATAATAAAGTAAATTATATCCATACAATGTCAGATAATACTGCTACTAACTATGTTTGGGAAACCGTCTCTGGTGATAGAGGAACAATAAATACTAATGGGACAATTAGTATTACCCAAAAATGGGGGGCTTTAAGATATGAAATAATCCATCTAGAAGATGAAAAGGGTCGAGAACTAAACTTTGTTGTTAGAGTTAATTACCGAGACCCTAATAAGCAATTTACAATCGAACAACAAGTGGCAGATTTAAGTTATACTGATTATGTTGATTATGGAGTTAGTACAAGAGATTCAGTCGGAGAAGTTACTTTAAGTGGTAAAGTAATTGAAACTAATGACCCAAAAGGTGCTGATGCTATAGTTGTTGGAGATTCGCCATTTTATGATCTGCGGGTAAGTAATCTTGATCGAACTAAATATTATTATGTTGTTGAGATAACTGGTGTAGATGAAGCTGGTAATGTTGCTAAAGATACAGTAAGAATTGAGGTTAAATCTTAAAAAGTCCAAATTATAATGGACTTTTTTTCATATATTTTATATAATAGCATTTATTGGAAGTGATAAGATGAATATAGAATTATATAGTTACAAAAATTTAAGTTTAGGAACTAAAGAACTTATGAAATATGCTTGTTCTCTTTATCAAACTATGTTAAATAAATCAAATAACATTAAAGATACTATAAGAACTGCTGTAATAGATTCTTATGATAGTGAAGAAAAGTTTGCTTATGCCCTATATTTAGCATTTTTCCTTGCGGATAATAGTTGGGCAGCAAAATTAACATCTTATAAGGATTTAAATATTGTTGATTTATTGGATTTGTTTGTTTAAAGAGTGATGATATTAAAATATTAGAAGAGAAAGAAATTATTGAAATTTATAAAAAATATTATCAAATTATAATAGCTAAAATTTCTAATAAATCAGAAGAAATTAAATTTATGAGTTCTGAAGTTCTTTATGGTTTATTTTATGAAATATTTTGGGGTAATACCAAAATATTAGATGCTTTTGCTCAAAAATTTATGCCATATTTAAGTAGCTTTAAATATCATAAAAGTTTTGATGATGCCTATAATTATGCTCTTAAAAATGGAAGTTTAAAAGTGCTTGATGAAATGGCTCATGAAGAAGCATCAACAATTACAGATTTAGTGCTTTTAGAAAAGAAAAATTATATTAGTTTAAATAGTGATAAATTATGGACTTTGTTAGAAGATATCAAGAAAAGATTTGTTGGTCAAGAAGAATTAGCTGAAAATTTATTTTATAATATTGTTAATAATTTATCTATTGCTCTTAATAATGGGGATGCTTCTAGTCGTTCTATTATTTTTCTTGATGGTTCAACAGGAACGGGTAAAACAACTATAACTAGTGCTATTTCAAGTGGATTAAATGTTCCTTTTGCGGCTTCATCAATTACCAATTATTCAGCAACGGGTTATGTCGGAGGTAATATAACTGATACTTTAGTTAGTTTATATAATAATGCTCATGGTAATTTAGAAAAGGCTGAGAGAGGTATAATTGTTTTTGATGAGTTTGATAAATTAGCAATTAAGGGTAATAATTTCGAAATGAAAAAAGCAGTACAACAACAACTTCTAGACTTTTTAGGGGGTGGAAAATATTTTATAAATCCGAGTTCAACCGAAAAAAACATTGAGTTTGATACATCAAAAATTACTTTTGTTTGTCTTGGTTCTTTATCAGAATTAAGAGATGCCAAGACTAATGTATCAAATCCAATAGGTTTTGAAAGAGTATTTGAAAGTACTCATGATTCTTATGAAATAACTCCCGATGATTTAGTGAGAATAGGTTTAGAACGCGAATTAGTGGGAAGATTTAATACTTATTTACATACTAATGATTATACTAAAGAAGATTTATACAAAATCTTAACTGAATCATCAATTAGTCCTTTAAAAACTTTTGCAGAATTAGTGGAAAATAATGGCAAAAAATTAGTAATTGGCGAGGGAGTTTTAGAAATAATTGTTGATGAAGCATATAAATTAAAAACTGGAGCCAGAAGTTTACAGACAATTGTAAATAGTATTAGAACAAAATATTTAAAAGAGATTTTAAGAAGTTCATCTGACACAATTTATTTAGATAAAGAAATAGTGTTAGAAATTACTGGTAATACTTTTAAGAGAATTAGAAGATAACTTCTTCTTTTTTAATGCATTTTATGATACAATTAGAGTAGTTAAGGAGATGCGTTATGGATTATAATATTGATGATGTAAAAAGTGTATTAAGGGATAATGCAATAAAATTTCCAGATAAGAAGATAATTTATAATTTGTATTCGGTGTTAAGTAAATTGTATGATAATGATTTAACCAAATATGAAAATGATATATACATTATTAATAATAATAAATTACTAACAGATCAAGAAAGAGTAGGATTAGAAATTGAAAGTTTATTAAAAAAAGTAAATGAGAACCAAAATAATGCAGTGGTTAGGGAAATATTAATTTTAATGAAACAAGCTTATGATAAAGGAGAAATATCTTCTAGTTTAATTGCTTATTTTAAAAAGTTGATAACAGAAATTCAAATTATTTTGGGAGAAGATATTACTTTTTATAGTGTTGCAGAAGAATTGTTTGATGAAAAAATGTTGAAATTAACTAAAGATAATAAAGAATATAAGGAACGTTGATATGAATATAGGTGTGTTTAAAAAATATTTATTAGATAAAATAGCGGATTTTTCAGAAAAACTAAAGATAATTGATGAAAGAAATAAATTATATGATGGTTTAGAAGATATTATTGCTGCTTTAGAAGAAAATATTACAACAATTAGTGATGAAGCTCTTACAACTATAATTCGCTTGGTGGCAAGTGAAGATTTTACTATGTCCCGAATTAATGAAATAAAGAAAATTTATCCTTATTGGAATTTAATGGATGATGAAAAGAAAAGAGTTATAAGTGATTATATTAAGGCATTTGTTAATAAAATAAGAGAAACTCAAGCTAAAAATAGAGAAAATAATAACTCAGAAAAAGAAGCAATTTTAGTCCAAATAAAAACATATGAAGAATATAGTGCACTCATGGATGATGAGAGGATAATTAAGCCAATAAGTAGTGATAACTTTGCATCATTTATGGAATTTTTAAATGAAGTAGAATTAGATCATTTAGTTAAACAACAATTAATACTAGAGTTTTATGATTACAATATTAAGTTTTATAAAAGAGAAGAACAAATTAAGAAAAATATTGTTGTAGATGAAATAAAAACTAAAGCAAGTGTAATTGCTAAAGAATTAAGGCAAACTAAAGAAGTTGAAACCCTAGATATCGAAGGGTTATTAGAGCAAATAAGAGTTAATGCTAAAGAAGATGAAGTAGAAGTAATAAATCAAATAATCGGTATTTATAAGAAGCTAAAAGTTGCTGCGGTTGTTAGTGATAATGAATTAATTAAAGAATTTTTAAAAGATAATTTTACTGTTCAAGACCATATAGATACTTGGAGTTTTGAAAGTGATTTAAAAAGAGCAATGCTTACAGATTTAACTATATATTTAATACCAAATTTTAATACTCATTCAAAAGAAATTATAGAAATTTTTAAATCTTTAATAACTGTATATGCATCTATTGAAAAAAGTAGTGAAAAAGAAGAAATAATTAAATTAAGTGAAGAAGATAAAACTTTTATAGAAGATTCTGAATTTTATGTTTTAAAACAAGCCGAAAGATTTGCAGATTTACCAGAAAAAGAAAAAAATGTTTTAATAAGTATGAATGATGCTATACTTAGAGGCAAAAGTGAAGAAGCAAAAATGATTAGTCCAAATTATTCATTGTTAGAAGTAACTTTATATGCCAAAATATTAGAATATAATAAACAATTATCTTTTTTAAGAGAAGTAATCAATAATGCAGAAGAATATATTTCTTCATTTGGTTTAGAAGATGTTCAAAGAGATATAAATATGTATTTAGAAAATTTAAAACAAATAACTTTGGAAATAAAGAAAAATGTTACAGAGTTGCAAGAAGAATTGTATGGTAAAAATACTTTAGAAAATGCTAATAATTCTTTAAATAATATAGTAATTTTTCCTTATAACGGGAAAAAGATTTTAGAAGATATGAATGCTATTAGTGTTGAAGATGATTATAAAGAAACATTACCTAGAGTATCTGCAGCAATAGATAAAATGACTTTAACTGATGCTAATACTCTTTTTGCGATTACAGAAGATATAAAACCTCCGAAATTTTGGGGAAATACAGATAGATTTATTCAACAATCATGGGAAAATAATACTATTAGAAGACTACGTAATGGAGATATACGATTTGGTTTTATTACAGTTGGGGTATCTCCGAGCAATATGGAATATTTAAAAGAAAAATATGGTTATGATAAAAATAATAGAGTTTATTTACTTTATACTTTATTTTATAAGACTGGGGATAATATGGATTATAATAAAGCCAATAATGAATTTGTTGTACAATTTGAAGAAATAAATAAGATATTAACTATATTTGGTACAGATTTTGATGAAGAATATTTAAAAGAACTATATAATAATAAAACTAAAGATAAACAAATAAAAATAGAATATTTAAAAAGAATGTTTGGTATAAATGAAATTACAGTTGATAGTTTAAGAATGGCTCAACTTAGAGCAATTGATGAAATAATAAATAATTCGCAAGATTTAATTGTAAAAATTCAAAGAAATGATGAAGAATTATTAACAAATGGTGGTGGTAGATAATGAATGAATTAATAACTAGAGCATTTAGAGAAGAAAAACAAGCAATTGAAGAAAGAATTAATACTGCAACTATTTTAGATTTAGAAGTTAAAATAAGTAATTTAAAAGATATTTTAAATAATCCGCAATCTCTACTTAATTTTAATATGGAAGATATAAAAGATTATATAACGGAGTTTGAACATGATAATCTAGAATATTTAAAACAAGCTTTAGGTTTAGAATTTTTCTTAATAACTGATAATGAATTAGAAAGAATTAAAAATATAATAAGTAGTGTTTTAGAAAAAATAGAAAAAATATATCAAGAACAAAAACAAGAAATAGATAAATTACATAACGAAATAAAGAAACTAGAAAATTTAGAGGAAAGTGTTAGAGAAATATATAATGGCAGTTATATAAGTAGTGAAGATTTAAGAATTTTAGTTGAAATATTAAATAAGTATATAGATATTTCTGAGGTTAATAAATTAATTGGAGAACTGTGTACATTATCGATAATAAATATATCTAAAGTTGATGAATTAGAATTAGAAGAAATTCCAGATGAAGAATTAGAAATAGCACAGGAAACTAATATAGATAGTAATTTAGTTGAAGCTTTATTTAGTAGTTATGGCTATAATATTGATTTAATTAAAGAAGAAACTAGAAATTTATTATATAGATACGGAACTTTAGAAAATATGGATGCAATATTTAAACTGTTAGAAGATAATAATATATTTGTTAATATTAAGAGATTTCAAAAACAATTTTGTAATATATTAATTCATAGTAATAAAGAAAATGTATCAACAATTATTGAATTATTAAAAAGAGATATGATTGTTAATGAATCTAGTGAAACATTAAATGAAGTATTTGAAAATGTTTTATGTGCTCAAGAAATATTTATTAATCGAAAAAGAGCCTTTAGAAGATATAAAAAATCAGGGGGTTCTAGTGGTGGTGGTCAAAATAATGGCGGACGCTATGAAAACTTTGTTATTAATCATGATTATCTAGAATCTTTAGGGGCTAATGTTTTAAAAATTATTGATAGTTGTGAAGAAGTAATGCGAATGAATCCTAATAGACTTAAAAGATGTGTCAGAGATTTTGATTTTTATGGTATTCCTAAGGAATCTTATTTGAATTCTCCAAGTGCTTTTAAAGTTACAACTAATTTAGAGACAATGGATATGTTTATTGAACTTGGAGGTTATGAATATGCTTGTAGTAATCCATCAATGTTAGTTAGAGCTACTAATTCTCCAATGTTTTATCGTTTATATAAAGCTAAAGAGGAAAATGAACAAGTATTTAGAAAAACTAAAAAGAGCATTTTACTACCAAAAAGAATTACTGTAGAAAGTGAAAAAGGTTATGGAATAGATTTTACTAATGGTAGTGAAGTAGTTAAACAATATATTCCCGAGTTTTCTACAGATTATGGATTATTAATAGAAAAAGATACATTTGATTATAATATGACTAATGCCCTAAATGATGAATTAATTAAGTTTTTAGAAGAAAATTACAAAATAGATGATTTAAGATATAACTTTAATGGAGTAATTATTTCTAGAAATAAAGTTTTAAGAAATTATGAATTGTTAATTCGTCATGGCCAAGGTGGTAAATTTGAAGCTTTAATGTATGCCTTAACGAAAAATAGTATTTTAAATGAAGAAGAATTTAATTTAGTATTTGATTGTGCTAAAAAAGTTTTAGAGAAGAGAGGTAGATAATGTTACAATTTTTAAAAGATATAGGAATAAGTGATATTACTATATTAAAAATGATTAATAATAATTCTGAAGATATATTATATGATTTAGAATGTGATCAAGTTAATTGTTTAGAAGTAATAAAGTATTTACAAGAATTAAATATTCAAGTAATTGATGATTTATTAATAAATGAAATTGGTATGTTTTTTAAAACTAAAGAATATTTAGTTAATAAATTTTCTAAATTTAATATATCTGAAATAGTTGATGATATTAATGATGATTATATAGCTATTGAATCAGTATTATATGATTGATAAAGTATATAAAGAGGTTGAAAAATTACTTGCTAGTGATAATTCTGGAATGGATCATATAAATAGAGTTGTTAAATTAGCATGTATTTTTGCCGATAGCGAAGGCGCTAATAAAGATATTATAATTACAAATTATTTGGGGAAACAAATTTAGCTAATGCTAAAGAAATCATGATCAAATGTAATATAGATGATAATACTAAAGAAATTATATTAAAAGCTATCTCTACAATTGGTTATAGTAAAAGAATCTCAGGTATTACTCCAGAGTCTATTGAAGCAAAAGTTGTATCAGATGCTGATATGTGTGATGCTCTAGGAGCATCAGGTATTCTTAGAACTTATGCTTATAGTAAAGAGCACAATAGACCATTTTTTGATAAAGACACATTCCCTAATCTAAATTTAACTGTTGATGATTATAAGAAGGGTTCTGCTAGTGGAGTAAATCATATATTTGAAAAAATATTAAGACTTCCAAAAATGATGTTAACAAAGTCTGGTAGAAAAGAAGCCATTAAAAGACAAAAGATAGTAGTAGATTTTTTATTTAATTTATTTGAAGAGGAAGATGCTTTAAAATGGCGAACTTTTTTAATAAATTATATTAGAGATAATAATTAGAAGGAGCATATATGAATTTTAATATAAATAAAGTAAAAATAATTGTTAGTGTACCTACTAAAAATGTTGAAGAAGTTAGAGATGTAATTTGCGATGCTGGAGCAGGAGTAATAGGAAATTATACTCATTGCTCTATGAGTACAAAATGTATAGGAACATTTAAACCAAATGAAAAAGCTAATCCTTTTATTGGAAAATCTAATCAGTTAGAATTTGTCCAAGAAGAAAAATTAGAGGTAATATGTGATGTTGGAAAGGTAAAAGAAGTACTTACAAAATTAAGGAGTGTTCACCCTTACGAAGAACCTGGTATTGATATTATACCTTTATTAGATGAAAGTTATTTTGAATAATACCTTTAGTATTAGATCTTACCAAGGATTATCTAGGATTTGATAATATTGGCAACTGTGTAGGAGGGCTATTCATATTTACATAAATAAATATAATTAATTGGAGGTAATTGATAAAATGAATATAGATACATTAGAAAAGGGGACAATCCTTTGTATTGCTAGTAGACCTGGTTTAGGAAAAACAACATTAGTTATTAATATAGCTAATGATATTGCTAAAAAAAGTGATAAACCAATATTATATTTTAGTTTAGAAAGTTCAAAGGAACAATTAGAAAAAAGATTAGTAAGTGATTCTATAAAGAAAATTGCAGACGTCTTAACTATTGATGATATATATTCTATTAGTGAAAAGTATAATCAAATGAATAATGGATTATCTTTAATTGTAATTGATTATTTGCAATTAATTTTGTTAAAAGATACTCCAAAAGAAAAGGAGACTATAGAAAAAATTAAAAGAATAAAAGACATTGCAGTAAAATTAGATGTACCAATTATTTTAGTTTCTCAGTTATCTTTGATGAAAGATAGAAAACCTACTATTCTTGATTTAAATATTAATGAAATTAGTAAGTATTATCAAAAAGTAATATTTTTATATAAAGATGATAATGGTAATATAAAAGAGGTAGATATAGATGAACTTGTTTAATGAATTAATTAAATTTAAAAATAGTAAAGAATGGATAGAATTTGCCAAATATTATGAAAAAACTAGTATATTAGAACAAATCAATTTTTTTCGTTTTGAAGATGCTAATACCAATTTTTTAGCATCATTATTAAAGGAAAACAATCCTTATAATCTGCAAGATTATCCACTACATTTATTTTGCGAATTAATTTCAAGTAAAGATATAGAAGATAAATTTCCAAATATTAGAGAAATATGTATTTCTAATGCAGATTTATCTAATATTAATGTAAGAACTCAAGAGGTATTATTTAATGGAAGAAGAATAGATTTAATCATAACGTTTAATGCTGAAGGGGAAGATTATCTCATAGCCTTGGAGGCGAAACTTTATAGTTTTGAACATGATCAATGTGATGATTACAAAAAAGATATTGATAAAAAATATAAAAATTATAAAAAGATATATATATACTTAAGTTTAGGTAATGATGAATCTTTTAAAGGGGAAGAAAATTATTTAAAAATTACTTATCAAGATTTAATTGATTATGTATATGAGCCCTGTAGTTATATGACAGATAATAAAAATTTATCTCTTACACTAAATGAATATATTGTTGGTTTTTCTAGTTTATATGGAACAGAAAAAGATATTAATTATATTCCTATTACTAGCGAAGGAAAAAAACTTACATTAGCGGTATGGAATAATAATAAAAACATTATTAAAGAATTTTTAGAAAATACTTCAAAAAAAGAAGCAAAATCATTTTTTCAAAATTATCAAAAATTATTGAAGATATTGTTTATTAATTTAACTAAAATGAATAGTATAGATATTAAAATAGAAAAAGAATATATTAATACATTTGATACTATAAATAGAATTGCTCAAAATATTAAAAAAAGAAATAAATTAAATAATAGTTATTATACTGATTGTGAGTTTATTTATCAAGTTTTTAAAGATATAATTTCTAAAGTAAAAATAACTGATTATAAACAGTTAGATAAAGTAAATGAACATAAATTTATATATTCACCAGAAGAATATGAAAATGCTAAGACTAAAAGTTATCATACTATTGATAAATATGGCAGATTATGTATTCCAGAAAATTCTAATAATTATTTCTATTATAGTATTAATAATAGAGTTGATGAGATAGAAGATTTAATAGAATTGATTAAAAATGTTTTGCCGGAATATTATAATGATAAAAATCTTGCAAGATTAGAAAATATCAATGAATTATTAAAAGGTAAATAATATTATAAAGATTAAATGAATAATTTAAAAATAAAAACTTACAAACTTTTAAGTTCGTAAGTTATTTTTTTTTATGGAGCGAATCACATACAAGTTACGAACTTCGTTCTCTTTCTGAAAATATTATATATGAAATATCATTAAATTTCAATGAGAGTATGGAGAATTTTGTTATTTTATAGTATAATAGGTTCAACAAATATCTTGGAGGTCATTATGAAAATAAACAAAAATTTTAATAGAAAAAATGATAATACTACAGTTACTGTAAATTACGAAGCTATAGAAGAATGTCCGAATTGTAAAAAAGCATTGGCACCACAAAACTTATATGGAATTGTACATGCTAGAGATGATAAAGAAATTTTATCAGTTGCTGATTATTGTAATGGATGTCATTCATTAATTGTTTCAGAATATGAAATTAGTAGAAAACTTACAAGAACATTATCTGATGGAAGAAAAGAATATAGCGAAAAAAATTATAACATGATAAAATTAAATCATTCTGCTCCTATTAATTTTAAAGAAAAAGAATTTAATGAAAAACTTAAGAAAGTATCTCCTCAATTTGTAAAAGTATATAATCAGGCATTAAAAGCTGAGGAATTTTCTTTAGATGAAATTGCGGGATTAGGCTATAGAAAATCATTAGAATTCTTAATAAAAGATTTTGCAATTTATAATAATCCAGAAAAAGCTGATGAAATAAAGTCAACATGGATGATGAAATGTATAAAGGATTATATTGACAATGATAAAATTAAAACTTTAGCAGAAAAGTCCGAATGGATAGGTAACGATGAAGCACATTATGTAAAAATACAAGACGACAGGGATATTAATGATATGAAAAATTTTATTGATGCCTTAGTATATTTTATATCAATGTCTTTAATTGTTGATGATGCTGAAACTATGAAATCGAAGAAGGTGAAGGCAGAAAATGAGTAAATATTATGATAATGTTAGTAAAGAAATAAAAGATTATTTTAAAATTTTAGAGCCTGATTTTCCTGAATGGTTAAACGAATACATAGATACAAAAGAATTATTATCGCAACAATATATTAGTATTACTTGTGGTACTATATATTCTGATTTATTTGAAAGTGATTTTTTCTTTTCAAGTTTAGATCATTCTGTAGCAGTTGCTCTAATTGTTTGGCATTTTACTCATGATAGAAAACAGACTTTATCTGGTTTATTTCATGATATAGCCACACCTGTATTTAAGCATTGTGTAGATTTTCTAAATGGAGATTATATGGCACAAGAGTCAACAGAAGATTTAACCACAGAAATGATTAAAAATTCTAAAGAAATAATGACACTATTAAAAAGAGATAAAATTAATGTAGAAGAAGTAGACAATTATCACTTATATCCGATTGCAGATAATGATACTCCAAAACTATCTGCTGACAGATTAGAGTATTCTCTTTCAAATGCTTTGTTTACGTATAAATTGTTAGATTTTGAAAGTATTAAAGAAATTTATGATAATATAGAGATTCAATCGAATGAAGAAAATGAAATAGAACTGGGTTTTAAGACTAAAAAAATAGCTAGAAATTTTGTAAAAGTTACAAGCAGATTATCTGTTATATATCGTGAAGATAGAACTAGATATTCTATGCAGTTATTAGCGGATATTTTAAAAAGATTAAGTAATGAAAACAAAATATCTAAAAAAGATTTATATGAATTAAAAGAAAGTGATGTAATTAGTATTATAGAAAATTCTAAATATAATAACATATTTAATATTTGGAAAAATGCAAAGAAAGTAAAAATATCAAAAGAAGAACCTAAAGATGTTTACTATGTACATCACGGGGCAAAAGTTAGATATATTGATCCATTATTTAATGGCAAAAGAATTTCTAAATGCTGTAAAATTGCAAATAGATTTATAGAAAATAATTTAGCCTATGATATGAATAATTATGTGTATTTAGATTTTAATTTTAATGACTAAAGGGTTATGGGAATTTCCCATAATAAAATTTATACGGGAGTATAAATTCAGTGCTGGCTAGGACATAAAATTTAGTTTGTACTTACACACTTTTTAAAATAAAAGTTTAAAGGACTGTTATATTATTTTCTAATTTAACTAATAAAGAAATATGTCAAATGGAGTTACCATTTGATATATCTGCTATATTTGATGATTGAGCAACACTTTAGTTGAAAAGAGACAAATTATTTAAAATTTGTTTGATTTCTTTGAGATTGTATTTTTGATTATGCTCTTTAATATAAAATGTTTTACTAGATATTTCATTTACTTTGTATTCTAGTATTGTAAGAGTAATAGGATATGTAATCAGATATTCAGTAGGTTTTATAATTTGTAAATTGGTATGTAGTAAATTTTTAACTTTACCATTTTTAATTTTGTACTCAGAATTCTTAATTATTTCAAGTATTTCCGTATTTGGTTTTAATGTCTGAATAGTTTTAAATTTAAGCATAAAAAATGTCCTCCTTCCTAGAAAGAGAACAATGCTTTTATATAAAATAAAAACTCACGAACTTTTTACAGTCCGTAAGTTGTATTCAAATGGAGCAAGTGGTAAAGTTATCTACAACTTTTCACTTCTTGATAAGTAATATCAATTTCTATATCAATAATACCATAGATAAAATTAATAATAAATAGAAAAATACTAAAAAGTTATTTTATTGGATAACTTTCGCGTAGTATTTTTAATTCATTATTAATATGGCTTATATATTTTTCGGCTGTTTCAGAATATAAATCATCTTTTTCTTTATTAAATTCAAATTCAATATTCATATCATTAATAAATAATTCAAGAATATTTTGAAATACTTTTCTTAAATTTTCTTGATCATCAGACATAATATTAATTTTTATAGGGACATCAAAGTTAAAATTAATATATGCAATATCATCTTCAAAAAATATATTTGTTTTTATAATTTTATTCATATAAATCACTTCTTTCTTCAAATGCTTCTTTTCCACCTTCTAAATATTTTATACTTTCATTTTTCCAACTTAATTTATTGGTAGAATTTATATCTTGTAATATATCAGTAAACATATTTCCAATATAAGTTTTATATTGATCATTATTTACTACTTTTAAAATCGAACAAGAAGGTCTTGTCCTAATTGCAATATTTGCATCATGAGTGGCAACGACTATTTTTTTCTTAGAACGTGCTAGTTCATTTAATAATGGGACTATTTCATCATTTATATATGTACTGCCAAGATTTGCCTCTGGCTCATCTATTAAAAATATATCGTAATCTTTTTTTGTTAATAAGTCATGTTGTAATGATAATATTGCTAGTTCACCTTTTGATGGTTTATAAGGATTATCATTGATTGTAAAATCTCTATTGATTGAAATGAAATTTTTCAGACTATTTATATTTAATTTTGAAGAATCATCTTTTATTGTTTTTATAAAATCAACAATTTTATTACTTGATATATTTTCAATAATTTTTTCTATGTTTGTAATTATTTCTGCAAGCTCAGTTTTATTAGTTGATAATGTTGCTGCATTTATTTTTTTCTTGTTTTCTGAATTAATAAATTCATAATCTGTTTTTATCTTTACTTCTCCCTTTAATCCTAATTTTCCGATAAATTTTCTTTCAGACTTTTTATTAGAATTTAGAGTTTCAAGAAATTTTGAACAATTATTTTTAAGATCAATTCTATTTTTAATATAATCAAATAATCCAGTGTCTGTCGGCATAGAGGGACTCCCAACGTTTTCAGATACATATTTATTCATTTTTTCTACAAAATCATCAACAAAGCGTTTGGAATTTTCATATATCCAATTCTTTTTATATTCATCAATTATATTGCTTCTTGTTTTTTTTAATGATTTTTTTAAATTTTCTATTTCATCTTTGTGTGTTTTTGTATATTCGAAGTTATCTAATTTTTTCATAAAATAGTCTATTTCTTTTATATCATTATAAAGTAAATTATATTTTTCTTCTGAAAAATTAAGGAATTTTTCAATATTTAAACATTTCATTTTTTTCTTTTTAGAATTCGTAGAACAATTTTTAAAATATTTAAAATAATTTTTTATTGAATTTGGATTTTTATCAGAAAAGTTTATAATATTTTTGTATTCAAATTCTAGATTATCATCTAATTCCAATTTTTTTATATCATATTCTTCGCTTTTTATACTTTTCATTGTTGTATACCATGATTCTTTGTCTCCGCCAGAAAAAGTAGTACATTTTAATCCTTTTTTATTATAATAATTTTTTAATGAATAAATTATTTCGGATTTACCACTACCTTTATCACCAAAAATAATATTAACATCATCATATATTGGTATTTCAAATGGAAACTCTTTTGTTTGACTTTTTCCATAAACAACAATTTTTTCATCTAAATTTTCATTAATTAAATCTTCTATTATCAATTTGTCTTTATCAACTAATTTAAGAAGATGATCAAAATCGGATATTTCAAATTTTAACTCTCCAAAACTAGACTTTTCATAATCATCCCAATCAATAATATCTGATCCAATCATTGCTCGGTGGTTATTACTTTGTAATACGCCAATCGACACAATGTTTGATGCTTCTTTAAGTAATCTTAAAGGTTTATTCATATAATTTTGAAAGTCATTTAAGTCATTTATCGATAATTGTTTATCCTTTAAAAAATGTGCAATATATATTATATCTAAATCTTTAAAATTATTATATAATTCATGTGTATTAATTATGAAAGTGTCTGGAGTTGAATTTTTTAATATTAATTCCAACTTATTTTTAAATTTACTAACATTTGCTTGTGAACAAACTAATATAATATGTCCATGGCTTTTATCAATTTCACCTTCAACATCAAGTTCAACTCCCGGTAGAACATGACAAATATCTTTAACATTTTCCCTTAGATAATTATAATTATCTTCATTAAATAAATTGTGATTAGTAATTGCTAGCATTTTTATTTCGGCTAATTCGATTTTTTCTCTAAATTGTTGGATCGATACATTTCTTTTTTCGGATTCTTCAGATTTTGTCTTTAAAGTATGGCAATGTAGATCTATTTTCATAAAATTCCTCCTTTTATTACTGATTATTATAACATTTAATTGACAATTCTAACTTATTTTTAATAGTTTATTTTAAAAAAATTAATTAAACGATGATAAAGAATTTGATTTAATGATATAATATTTTTAGATAAATAGAATAGTTTTGTCTATGATATAAATTATTATATATAAGAAAACATAATAAAAATCGTATGAGGAGGAATGATACATGAAAATTATATATTTAGTGAGGCACTCTAGTCCATTTGTAGAAATAGATAATTACGAAGCTTATGAAAATGTTTTATGGAATGAATATAATAAAAATATGATATTATCTGTTCAAGGAGAAGAAAAAGCTCAAAAGCTATGTGAGATAGAAGAATTAAAGAATATTAAAAATATATATTCAAGTAATTCTTTTCGTGCTATAGCAACTGCTAAATATTTAAGTGAATCAAATAAAACAAAAATAAAATTAGATGATAGAATAAATGAAAGAGAATTCGGAATAAAATATCTAAATGAACTTCCTAGTGATTTTACAGAGCATTCATTTAAAGATAAAAATTTTAAAGTTAATAATGGAGAATCATTGAATGATATAGACTTGAGATTTAATAGTTTCATAGAAGATATTTTACAAAAAAATGAAAAATCAATTGTAGTTATTCATGGAATAATGCTTTTATCATTCTTACAAAATCATTGTGATTTTAAATTTGTTAATGGAAAGATTTATGCAAAATATAATAAAAAAGAAATTATTTATGAAAAACCAAAAAGTCCAGGAGTATATAAAATAATATTTAATGATAATAATTTCATTGTTGATATAGATTGTTTAATTAATTCTAAATTTATTGAATTATTCGGTAATCCAATAAAAAATGAAAGAAACTGGAATAAATATTTACTTTCTGAATTAGGTACATTAAAAAATGGTATGAACTATAGTAAAGAAAGTCAAAATTATAAAATTAAGTTTTTGGGTGTTAGTGAGTTTAAATATGGAGATATCATAAATGATAGTTCATACTTACAAGATTTATATTTAACAGAGAAACCTGAACAAATATCACTATTAAAAAATAATGATATATTGTTTGTTAGATCAAATGGAAGTAAGGATTTGGTTGGCAGAAGTTTAATATTTGTTGATATTGAGGAAGATGTAACTTTTAGTGGCTTTTGTATAAGATTCAGAAATGAAAGTAAACTCATAAATCCTAGATTTTTAATTAAATTATTCCAAAATGAAGAATTTAAAAAATCATTAAAAAAAGACAGTAGAGGAGCAAATATAAATAATATAAATCAGCAAATGTTGTCTAATTTACCAATTATTGTACCTCCTTTGGAATTGCAAAATAACTTTGTTGATTTAGTTATGAACTTAGAACAAATAAAAATTATTATTGATAAAAATTCAAACGAATTAGATACTTTGTATATTAAAAAAGTGAGCGAATATTTCAATTAAAAAGGGGCTGTTGAATAATTAAGTAATTAATTATTTGACAGTCTCTTTTCTTTTGGCTTTACATAAGGAAATTTTTCTTTTTGTAAAGTGAATGGAGTATTCCAACAATTGCTTTTAAATTTATTTTCTATTGACGAAGAAAAATACCTTCTAACATTTACTCCTAAA